>DASPNH010000044.1:0-31285 GCA_035626675.1 Binatia bacterium | reverse complement strand
AAGCCCACGGCCAACGCCAAGCCGGATGTGGTTGCCAGGCCCGTGGCCCGTGCCGCACCGGCCGCGCCTGCGAAGAGCGTAACCCGTGCCAAGCGCGCCGCGCCTGCCAAGACCGCCACCCGTGCCAAACCCGCCGCGCAGGCCATGCCCGTGGCTCGTGCCAAGCCCGCCGCGCCTGCCAAGCCCGTGGCTCGTGCCAAGCCCGCGCGAAGGAAGGGCCGGCGCAAGAGCGCGCGCTAGGCTGCGATCTGCCGCGGCGCCGACCGCCCATGACCATTACACTCGAATCGCTCGACCGCTACGCCGAAATCATCTCGGCTGCGTCGGCGCTGTTCCACTTCGCCGCCGCCTACGTGGCCTTCCGGATCGGACGGCGTGTCGGATACAAGCGGCTGTGGCTCGGTGCAGCCGGCGGTCTGTTTCTGCTGGCCTGCTACAGCATCATCGAAGCCATCGAGCTGCACACCACGGTCGCGCCCGTGCGGCGCGAAGGCATCGAAACGATCCTTGCCCTGATCGGAGCGGCCACGCTGATGGTTGGCCTGGCTGCGATGGAGCGTCCGCTGCGGCGCACGCAGGCCAGCCAGGCACAGATGCGCGAGCATCAGGCGCGCCTGAATCTGCTCATCGACCAGCTTCCGGGCCAGGTCTGGACGACCGACGCCGAAGGCCGCATGACCTTCATCCGCGGCCGCGGGCTCGAGAAAATGCGTTTCCGTCCCGAGGATCTCGAAGGCCGCGTGATCACCGAGATCTTCGCCGCCAGCGGGCTCGCCGACCAGGCGCGCGCCAGTCACGAGCAGGCCATCTCCGGTGCGACCGTTCCGTTCCTCATGCGCTACGGTGAATTGTCGTGGGAAGGTGCGCTGGCACCCGTCCTGGACGAGCGCGGCAAGCCGGTCGGCGTGGTCGGCGTATCGATAGACGTCACCGAACGTGAGCGCGCCACGGCTGCTGCGCTGGTCAACGAGCAGCGCCTCAACGCGATCCTGGACAACGCGCCCGCGCTCGTCTTCATCAAGGACACCGACGATCGCATCGTGCACTTCAATCGCCGCTGCGAAGAGGTCTACGGACTGTCGCGCGAAGCGGTCCTGGGAAAGCGCATCTGCGAGTTCGTGCAGGCGGACTTCGTCGACGCCTTCGAGCGCAACGACCGCGAGGTGCTGGCGCAGGGAAAGCCGATGACGTTCATCGAGCGCGCCGACCGCGACGGCCGCACGCTGTGGTACCTGTCGATCAAGTTCCCGATGCGCGGTGGCGACGGCCGTATCGAAGGCGTGTGCGGCATCGCCACCGACATCACCGAACGCATCGAGATGGAGCAGGAGCTGCGCCGCGGCCGCGGCCTGCTCGACGAGGCACAGCAGATGGCGCGCCTCGGCAACTGGGAATGGGACGTGGCCACCGGCCGCCGCTACTGGTCGCCCGAGCTCTACCGCCTGCTCGGCTACGAGCCCGAAAACGGGCCGCCGCCGACCTTCGAGTCCTACACCGAGCACGTTCTCGAAGAGGACCGCGACATGCTGATGCGGAAGGCCAGCCGCGCTCATCTTCACGGCCGGCCCTACTCGGTCGAGCACCGGATGCGACGCGCCGACGGAAAGATCCTGTGGGTGCTGGGAAGGGGACGCCTGGAGCGCGACGAGGACGGCACGCCGACGCGCATGTACGGCTTCATCCAGGACATCACCGAGCAGCGCAGCGCAGCAGAGGAGATCGCCGCGCTCAACTCGCGCCTGGAGGATCGGGTGCGCCAGCGAACCATGCAGCTCGAGGACGCGCTCAAGCAGCTCGGCAGCTTCACCTACGCGGTCTCGCACGACCTTCGCCAGCCGCTGCGCGCCATCGCCGGGCGTCTTGCGCTGCTGCGAGAGGAAGAGGTGGCTCGCCTGTCGCCGCAGGCACGCGAACACGTCGAGCGAGTGCAGCAGGCGGCGCACCGCATGGATGCGCTGATCGCCGACCTGCTCGCCCTGTCGCGCGTCAGCTACGGAACGCTGCGGCGCGTGCCGCTGGATCTTACCGCGATGGCTCGCGAGATCGCCTCCGAACTCGCCGCCAGCGAGCCCGAGCGCAACGTGGAATGGGAGATCGAGCAGGGGCTCGAAGCCGTGGCCGACCGCGGTCTGGTCCGCATCGCGCTCGAGAACCTGCTGGGCAACGCTTTCAAGTTCACGCGGCGCTGCCCCACCGCCCACATCCGGGTCGGCAGCGAGACCGAAGAAGGCCAGGAGGTCTTCGTCATCCGCGACGACGGCGTCGGCTTCGACGAGGCGCACGCCGCGCACCTGTTCGAGCCGTTCCACCGATTGCACGAGAGCCACGAGTTCGAAGGCACCGGTGTGGGCCTCGCCACCGTGGCCCGCATCGTCGGCCGCCATGGCGGATGGATTCGCGCCAGTTCCAAGCCGGGAATGGGAGCAACGCTGCGATTCACGTTGCCGCGCAGCACCGACAGCGAGGAGAACGCGGCGGACGCTCTGGCCTGAAGACTGCTGCTTCAGGCCTCGAACATCTCCGCCAGGCGCGCGCGCTGGCAGGTCCCGTCGCCGTAAAGGAACTGGTTGTGCTGGGCACGCTTGACCCAGATGTGCACGTCGCACTCCCAGGTGAAGCCGATGCCGCCGTGCAGCTGGATGGCGCGCCCGGCAACGAACGCCGCTGCATCGGAGGCCGCCGCCTTGGCCATGCGCGCCAGGCGCTCGCCGCCTTCGGGCTCGCTGTCGATGGCGCAGGCAGCGGCGTAGACGAGCGAGCGGGCGCGGTCGATGTCTACCATCATGTTGACGATCGGATGCTTGACGGCCTGGAAGAAGCCGATCGGCCGGTCGAACTGCTTGCGCGTGCGTGCGTACTCGGCGGTGGTCTGCAGCAGCCATTCGGAGGCGCCGCAAAGATCGGCGGCCACGATGGTCAGCAGGGCCGGAAACGATTTCGCCAGCGCCTGCTCGGCGGCGGCGCCCCGCGCCAGGACGGCACTGGCCGCCACCTCCACGTTGGCAAAGACGACGCTGGCCTGGTCGCGCGTCAGGTCCACGATGCGATCGGGATCGATGCTGACGCCGGGCGCGTCGGCATCGACGGCGGCCAGCACGAGGTCCTTGCCGGCGCGCGCCACCACCACGAAGAACGCCGCCTTGCGCGCGTCCTGCACGAAGTAGGACGTTCCCGACAACACCACGGCGCTGCCGCGATCGCTGGCTTCGACCTCGGTGTCGGCGAATTCCTGGCTCGCCGCCTGCCCGCTGATGGCGAGGCTTGCCGCCTGACCACCGGCGATACGCTCGAGCGCAGCCGCTGCGCCGGCGGCCTTGAGCACTTCGGTTGCACACAGCGTCGAAACCAGCGGCGAGGGCAGCGCTGCGCGGCCCGCTTCTTCGGCCAGTGCCGCCACGGCCACCAGTCCCATTCCGGCACCGCCGGCTTGGACCGGTACGCCGAGGCCCGTCCATCCCAGCTCCACTGCCGACGCCCACAGCTTCTCGTCCTGATAGACGGGCTGCACGTCGCTCTCGTACGCCTCGTGATGATCGCGCGCCACGAGCGTGCGTAGGCGGTCCACGGGAAGATTGTCCTTGAGGAAGCGCCGGGCCTGGTCGCGGACCATCTGCTCGTCGGCGCCGAAGCCGAAGTCCTTGGGCTGAGCCATCACCTGTCTCCTACTTCGACTTGGCCAGGCCGAGCACGCGCTCGCCCAGGATGTTGCGCTGAATCTCGTTGCTGCCGGCCGCGATCGTGAAGCCGTAGGAGTTCAGATACGCCAGCGGCCATTGCCCGCCATCGGGCGCGCGATCATCGCCGACGTAGAGCGAGGCGGCCGCGCCTTCGATTTCCAGGGCCACCGCCGCCAGGTCCTGCATGAGCTCGCTGGTCAGGAGCTTCTGCTGCAGCGGCAGTCGCATCGGATCCTCGATGAGTCCGGGAACGCGCGCGCGCCGCGCGCTCTGCCGCAGGCCTTCGCTGCGAATGGCGAGCTTCATGATCTTGTCGCGCAGCACGGCGTCGTCCCACGCCGTCTTGCCGCCGCCGCGGCGGGTGGCCTTGGCAAGACGCACGAGGCTTCGCACGCGCTCGTCGAGCGAGACACCTCCGCCGCTGCCGGCGCCTTCGGCCGCGCCGCGCTCGTAGGTCAGCGTCGTCATCGCCACCGTCCAGCCCTTGCCGACCTCGTCCAGCCGCAGGCTGTCGGGAACCACGACGTCCTCGAACAATACTTCGTTGAAGCCGGTCTCGCCCGTGATCTTGATGAGCGGTCGCACCGTGACGCCCTTGGCGCCCCTGATCGGCACGATGAAGTAGGAAAGGCCGCCGTACTTGTCGGCGGTGCTGGTGCGAACCAGCATGATCATCCAGCTGGCGAAGTGCGCCAGGCTGGTCCAGACCTTGTGTCCGTTGATGACCCAGTTGTCGCCGTCGCGCACGGCCGGCGCCTGCACGTTGGCGAGGTCGCTGCCCGCGCCCGGCTCCGAAAAGCCCTGGCACCAGATCTCGTCGGCCGACAGCAGAGGCGGAAGGTAGCGACGCTTCTGCTCTTCGGTGCCGTGCACGAGGATGGTCGGCGCCGCCATGCCCAGGCCGATGACGTTGACCATGTAGGGCACGCCGGCTCGTCCCATCTCCTGGCTGGCGATGGACTGGAAGCCCTTGTAGCCGTGGCCGCCGTACTCTTTCGGATAGTCGGTGCCGACCAGTCCCGCGGCGTGACACTTGTTCTGCCAGTCGCACAGGTACCTGCGCTGATCCTCCGTCATCACCTCGATGGCGGACAAGGGTAGGCGGAAGGTCGGCGGCGCCGGACGGTTCTCGCTGAGCCAGCGGCGGCAATGTTCCCGGAACTCGGCCTGCTCGGGCGTGTCGACTCTTTCGGCCATGGGCGGCTTCCCCTGCGCCGCGACGCAACCGGCGGCGCGCTGATGCTGGTCGCCGCGGCGGCATGCCGCGGCGATCGCAATCTAGGAAGCCGTCAGTGGAAAGCCAACTCGTGCCGGTTTGGCGGGGGCAGGGCGCTGCGCATCGGGATCGTCGCGATCACGCTCATGCGACGCCCGGGTGTTCGTGGCGATCGTCTGCGCGCGCCACAACCGGCGGCATCGTCGGTCCGAATGCAGCCGCCCTTGTATTCGGCGTCGTGAATCACTTCACCGCGAATCGCTCGTGGAATTCCTCCTTGGTGTTCACGCGAGGGAACGGCGCTTCGGGCACGGGGACGCCGAGCGCCTTGCACAACGGTGCCCAGCCTTCCTTCGCGGTCCATTCGACGAGACGCTTCGGATCGGCCGAGGCCAGGACGTGTGCGTTGTGCCGCTGGTAGGCCGCGATGCACGCGGCGCGATCGTGCAGGTCGGTCGTGAAATGATTGTCGAACAGCGCGTCCAGCATCTCGCGCCACGGGCCCTGCGCTGCGCGCGCCGTAGGGAAGATCGTCGAGCTCGCGCTCTCCCACCACGAGTCGGGGTCGCGGATCGAGTGCACGATGACGGCATCCGGAAACGCCTCCGCGATCGGCTCCCAGAAGGCCGCCACCGGCCAATCGACGGCCGCGCGGTAGTCGGCGAAGACGGTATTCCAATCGGGGAAGTTGCCGAGGGCCGCCTGATGCCACACGCCGATGTGCTCCGGATGCGCGACGACCTCGGCCATGTGGTAGCAGGGGCCGCCAAGGAGCTGTTCGAGGGCGACCTTGAGGGAGAGGGTTCCGGTCCGGCCGAGGCCGGCGCCGACGACTCGCAGCGACATGCGTCCGGCATAGCGCAAACGCGAAAGCAGGTCAGCCTACGCCCGAGATTTCCGCTCGTGGCATCTGTCCCGACCCCGGCCGATGCGTGGACCGCGCCTGGATCCGTTCGTTTGCAGCCGCGACCGAACGCTCGTCCTCGCTGCTCAGCGGCCCGCAGCGCGAGAGGACGTCGGCTGCCGTCCACTCCGAGTATGCCGCGTCCTGCTCGCGCGCCACGCCAATGGCGTGTCGAAGTGCGGTCCTTGCATCGCGCGTGCTCGTGGCGCCGCCGCGAGCCAGTGAGATGCGGGCGGACTGACGCCACAGCTCGGAGAGGAAGAAGGTCTCGCCGCTGCGCATCGCCATCTCTCGCGCAGCCTCGTTGACCTTGGCAGCCTCCTGGCTGCTGCCGCCGCGAAGCAGCACGTCGGCCACGAGATAGCTGCAGAACGTGTCGTCCCACAGCTCGCCGGCATCGCGCCGCTGCGCTTGCAGATCGCGCATCCTGGCCGCCGCCGTCGCCGACGCGTTGGCCGATGCTCGCGCCCAGTCGCGAATCATCGTGGCGCCCGGTGTGTGGCGCGCAAAACCGTGCTCGGCATCGAGAGCGAACACGCGCGCGGCCGCCTGCTGCGCCTCGCGCGGCCGTTGCGTGCGCACCGCGGCCAGACCACGGAAGTAGGCGAGGTCGACTTCATCGAACGCGTTGCCGTGCTGCTCGGCCGCCCGCTGCGCGGCACCGAAGGCGTCTTCGGCCGCCGCCGCGTAGCCCTGCGCCGTCAGCACCAGGGCGTCGTACATCCTGGCCATGCGCTCGAAGCACAGTCCGGCGGGAACGTTCGCATCACGCGGTATGGTCAGGGACCGCGTCAGGTCTTCGTGCGCGGCAGGAAGACGGCCGGTGATCGCGTTGGCCAGGCCGCGATAGAGCAGCGCGGCAGGAAGAAGGCCGGCGTCATGCGCACTGGCCAGCTCGACCATGCGATCGCAGCCCTCCATCGCCTCCGACGTGCGGCACGCCCGCATGTGATAGCCCGTCCTTACCAGGTGCGAGAGGTACTCGAGCCGGGTCGCGCCGGTCTCTCGTGCGCTCTGTCGCGCGCGCTCGACCAGCGCTTCGATGCGTGGATCGCCGGCGCCGACGCCGTGGAAGATCGCCACCGCTGCCTGCAGCGAGAGCCTCCCGCGCGTGACGGTCATCGACGGCGACTCGGGCAGACGATCGGCGGCGGCCTGCGCGCGCAGCAGATGATCGGCTGCCACGACGTGGCTCAGGCGGCGCACTGCGCTGGTGGCGGCAGCGACCTCGTACTTCATGATGCGTGCCGGATCGCGCAGCTCGTGAGAATGCGAAAGCAGGCGGCCGAGAACCGGCGCGCTCTCCTCGCCGTAGCCGGTCTCGAGCCGCTCGACGATGGCACGCAGCCACTTGGTGCGCGTGCCCGGCAGGATCCGTTCCAGCAATGGCGTGCGCAGCAGGGCATGCCGGAACCGATAGGCGTGACCGGCGCTGCCGTCAGGCCACTCCGACCTGCCGCAGGGCTCGATCAGGAATTCGTGCCTGGCCAGCTCGAACAGTCTGTCTTCGGCTTCGGGATCGCCGAGCGCGGCAGCGACCTCGCGCGCATCGAACTGGGTGCCGGCAAGCGCGGCGGCTTCGATGGCCAGGCGCGAGGGTGCATCCAGCATCTGCAGCCGGCGTTCGAGCAGCGCAGCGATGGCGCCTGCGCGCGTGGAGCCGACGGCGGTGGAGATGTCCGGGACCAGACGGCCCGATGCCACGTCGTCCAGCACGCCGCGCGCCGTCCAATCTTCGATCAGGCAAAGCGCAAGCAGCGGATGGCCGCCTGACAGATCGAGCAGGGCGGACAGCAGGCGGGCCGGATCGGCGGCTTCAGCGTGTTTTTGCAGGAGATGGCCGAGCGCCTCCTCGTCCAGAGGCGACAGATCGATCCGTTCGACGCGCGCAGGATCGGCGCTGGCTGCGTAGAGAGAGTGCAACGGCGCGCTGGGGAGGCTCGCATCGGTGCGCCGCGCCGCGCACACCACGAGGAGCGCGAGCTCGCCGCGGCGGCGCGTGACCGCCTCCAGCATGCCGAGCGTGGCCGCATCGAGCAGGCCGCACTCGTCGATGACGAGGACGAGCGGGCGGTCGCGTGCCAGCGCGCCCAGCAATGCCATGCCTTCGCGTGGCATGCGCTCGAGGCTGCCGTCCTCCGTTCCCAGTGGAAGGTCCGGCAGAAGCCGCAGCTCGCGAGCCCAGCTCGGCGCCCGCTCGATGATGAGTCGTGCGACGGTGCCGTCGTCGCCGGCGAGCCACTGTTCGAAGATGGCCAGCAGCGGGCCGAACGGCTCGGGGCTGCCCATCGCCTCCAGACATGCGGTGTGTCCTACGCGAATACCGGCATCGGTTGCCAGGTCGTCGAGGAAGCGATGCAGCAGCGCGCTCTTGCCGATGCCTCCATCGCCGAGCACGAGCATCACGCGCGCGCCGCTGTGGCGGGTCTGGGCGGCTGCGCGGTGCAGCGTTGCCAGCTCCTGCACGCGCCCGACGAAGTTGCTGGACGGCGCAGCGTCACCGGCACAGAAGCTGACTGGTGCGATGAAGCGAAAGCCGCGGCCGTAGACCGATTCGATGTAGAGCGGCTGCTCGGGAGGATCGCCGAGCGCCAGGCGCAGGCGCCGCACCGTGCGCGCGACCGTTTCGGGCGATGCTTCGGCGCGCGGCCATGCCGCTGCGGCCATGGCTTCGGGCGTGAGCAGTTCTCCGGGCCGCTGCACGAGAAGCAGCAGCACGTCCCAGAGCTTGCCTGACAGCTCGATCGTCTCCGACCCTCGCCACAGCGTGCCCGTCGCCGTGTCGAGGCGGAATGCCCCAAACGTGAAACTCGCCATTCCCCCGGTCCTGCGATGGCGGCGCTCCAATCCCCACGGGATCGCCGCTCATGGTCCGGGTATCAGGCGGGCGCACCTCATGCACGAGCTCGCACACACCTGTGTGAAAGAATCGCCACGAGCGAAGAAGGGGCGAGGGCGCCGCCGCGAACGGCGGCGCCCCCGCGGGAACCGGGGAGGTTACTCCGGTCCCTTGGCGTTGTACCGGCGCTCGTCGTTTGGCTTTGCCGACGAGAACCCGGTCTCCCAGCAGGACCGCTGGCCGCCATCGTCGACGACGAGCTGGGCTCGCACGCCGTGGGTCAGCGGCAGGGTCGGGTCGTCATAGCCTTCACCGGCAAGCGAAACGCGGATCTGCGTCTTGCCGGCGGCGTTCCGCAGCAGCGCGACCGACCGCACGGCGCCGCTTCCCGAGTAGCGGAGGCCCTTGGAGACCGCGTCCCAGCCCTCGCCGGCCGCGATCGTCTCGCTGACCAGGGGCTGGCTGGAGGCGCTTGCGTCATACAGGCAGAAGGCCATCTCGGTGTCGCCGTCGACCGGATCGCCGAACGCGCCTTCGGCCGCCTCGGCGCCGGCCCCCAGCTTCCACAGCAGCATGGGATGGCTGGTGGCGCGCAGCTTGAGGCGGCTGGCGCCATTGGCGCCGCTCAGGCAGTCGTTGCGCGGTGCCGCGGCGCACAGCGGGCCGGCCGGCAACGTGGTGGTGGTGGTCTCCATCGTCGTCGTGGTCGGCTCGTCGATGGTGGTGGTGGTCTCCTCCATCGTCGTCGTCGTCGGCTCGGGCAGGGTCGTGGTGGTCGGGTCGGGCAACGTCGTGGTCGCGGGCGCCATCGTCGTCGTCGTGGTGTCCAGCGTCGTGGTGGTGGGCTCGGGCGGGCAGGTGAAGGGCTCGTAGATATTCATGCTGAAGAAATCGCCGCAGGCGTACTTGTTGTCCGGCATCTCGCTGGCGCCCGAAAGCACGAGCCCGAAGCGGGAGGGCGAGATCCAGGGTGCGGTCATCGTCGTCGCGACGACTTGCTCGAAATGGAACGAGTCGCGCAGTGTGCAGATCGCGTACCCCGTGCTCTCGACGTAAAAACTCAGATAGTAGCCGCTGCCGGGAGTCACCTGCATCGGATCGCTGGTGGCGAAGTCCTCGTGCGTGAACGGGTTGCGGATCCGCAGGGTGATCGTGCCGGCGCCGTCGTCGCGCACGCCCTCGCACAGCAGCACGGCGCTGAAATCAGCCGGCGCCATGACGAATCCGCCTTCGTAGTTGCTGAGCTCGTCGCCGAAGAGCTGCGTCTCCATGTTGACGCGCAGACCGCAGTACGGCTGCGACAGGAGGTTGATGCCCGGGGTGTCGGCACATGCCATGTTGTTGCGGATGTACCACACCGGGAATCCGAACGGCGTGGGTTCCCAGTCGGGCCCCGCGTCTCCATCTGCCCGGTCGAAGGAATCGTACAGATCGGTCTGCTGCGCCGCCGCCGGTGCTGGCAGGGCCAGGAAAGTGGCGAGCGCGAGCACGCCAACGATTGCAGTCTTCATTGAAACCTCCTCGAATCCCGAATGCTTCGGGTGGGCCCGGTGTACCCGGAGGTCCGGCAGGCGTCGCGCCGAAAAAGTGCGTGTCCGCAGTTTGTCCGGATTGAGTTTCCGG
Source organism: Binatia bacterium (assembly GCA_035626675.1). Lineage (GTDB taxonomy): Bacteria > Desulfobacterota > Binatia > UBA1149 > CAITLU01 > DASPNH01. The sequence goes on along the minus strand of DASPNH010000044.1, from coordinate 21,026 downwards.
CGCGCGATCAGATGTGGATCGGCCGCCCGTCCACGGCCAGCGCGGCTTCTTTCATGGCCTCGGCCAGAGTCGGATGCGCGTGCACCGAGCGCGCGATGTCCTCGGCGCTCGCGGCGAACTCCACGGCGACGGCCGCCTCGGCGATCATCTCGGAGGCGTAGGGCCCGACGATGTGCACGCCGATGACGGCGTCGGTGGCCGCATCGGCGATGATGCGCACCTGACCTTCGGTCTCGCCCATGCACTTGGCACGCGGTGTGGCCTGGAACGGGAAGGTTCCGATCTTGACCTCGCGTCCGGCAGCCTTGGCGGCCTCCTCGGAAAGGCCGACGCTGGCCAGCTCCGGCCAGGTGTAGACGATCCCGGGAATGGCATCGTAGTTGACGTGTCCGGCAACGCCGGCCATGCGCTCGACGCAGGTCACGCCTTCCTCGCTCGCCTTGTGCGCGAGCATGAGCCCGGCCACGACGTCGCCGATGGCGAAGATGCCGGGGACGTTGGTCTCGAAGTGCTTGCCGACCTTGATGCGGCCGCGCTCGTCGGTCTCCACGCCGACCTCGGCAAGACCGAGCTCGGCGGTGTACGCCTTGCGCCCCACGGCCACGAGGACGACGTCATACGTATCGGTCGACGATTTTCCGTCCTTGCCCTCGATCGTCACCTTGACCGACTTGCCGCCGATCTCGGCCGACTTGGCGCTGCTCTGCAGCAGGATCTCCATGCCCTGCTTCTTGAGCGACCGCTCCAGCACCTGCGCGCTGCGCTTGTCGGCGCCGGGCACGATCTGGTCCATCAGCTCGACCACACGCACCTGGCTGCCCAGGCGCAACCACACCGAGCCCATCTCCAGGCCGATGGCGCCGCCGCCGACGACCAGCATCTTTGCGGGGACCTTCTCCAGGCTGAGCGCTTCGGTCGACGACAGCACGCGCTTGCCGTCGAAGGGGATGTGCGGAAGCGCCGCGGCCGCACTGCCCGTGGCGATGAGAATGCGTCTGGCTTCGATTTCGCCGGCGTTCTCGCCGCTGATGTCGATCAGAGTGGCCGACTTCAGTCGCGCCGTGCCGTGCCAGACGTCGATCTTGTTCTTCTTCATCAGGCCCGCCACGCCGCGCGTCAGGCCTTCGACGACCTCGCGCTTGCGCTTCATCATCGCATCCAGGTCGAGCTCGACGCCCGACAGCTTGATGCCATGCTTGTCCAGGCCATGCCTGGCGCGTGCGAAGAGTTCCGAGGACTCCAGCAGCGCCTTGCTCGGGATGCAGCCCACGTTCAGGCAGGTGCCGCCGAGCGTCGGGTCCTTCTCGACGATGGCCGTCTTCATGCCGAGCTGAGCGGCGCGAATGGCCGCCTGATAGCCGCCCGGACCCGCCCCGATGACGACCAGATCGTAACTCTGCTTTGCCAATGCAGCCTCCGGTAGGAAAAGGGGTCAGGCACCTTTTTCGAAAAGGTGCCTGACCCCTTCGGAATGTCAGATTTCGAGCAGCAGGCGGCCGGTGTCCTCGAGCCGCTCCTTGACCTTGACAAGGAACGTCACGGCGTCGCGGCCGTCGATGATGCGGTGATCGTAGGACAGCGCCACGTACATCATCGGCCGGACGACGATCTGATCGGCGACCACCACGGGCCGCTTCTCGATCTTGTGCATGCCGAGGATTCCGCTCTGCGGCGGATTCAGGATGGGCGTCGACAGCAGCGAGCCGAACACGCCGCCGTTGGAGATGGTGAACGTGCCGCCCGAAAGGTCCTCGATGCCGAGCTTGTTCTCGCGTGCCAGCCCGGCAAGGCGGCCGATCTCGCGCTCGAGGTCGGCCAGGTTCATGAGGTCGGCATTGCGCACCACCGGCACGACCAGGCCGCGTTCGGTCGAGGCGGCGATGCCGAGGTGCACGCGTTTCCTGTAGACGAGGTCGTCGCCGTCGATCTGCGCCGCCACGATCGGGACGTCGCGCAGCGCCAGCACGCAGGCGCGTGCGAACAGCGACATGAAGCCGAGGCCGACGCCGTGCGCCTTCTGGAACGCGTCCTTGTGCCTGGCGCGCAGCTCCATGGCCGAGCTCATGTCGATCTCGTTGAACGTGGTCAGGATGGCGGCCGTGTGCTGCGCCTGCACCAGGCGCTCGGCGATGGTGCGACGAAGGCGCGTCATGCGCACGCGCTCTTCCTCGTCGCCTTCGCCTGCGGCGGGCTGCGGCGGTGCAGGCGAGGACGCCTTGGCCTGCGCAGCAGGCTCGGGTCGCGCGCCTTTGGCAGCACCGGCCTCGGCCGATGACTTGGCAGCCGCCGCATCGGCGGCGACGGGACGGTGGGCGAGCATGTCCGCCTTGGTGACGCGTCCGCCCGGGCCCGTTGCGGCGACGCTGCCAGGATCGACGCCGCGTTCCTCGGCGATGCGCCTGGCGGCAGGACCGAGTCGCGGTGCGGCGCCGCCGGCCGGCGCGGCATCGGCACTCGCCTCGATCGCCGCCTCTGCTTCCTTGGCCTGGGCGGGATCGGCCGGTGCATCGCCTTCGGACGAGGAGGGTGCGGCGGTCTCCTGAACCGGCTTCGAAGTAGCCGCCGACGGCGCCTTGGCCGCCGCGGCCTTCGAGGTCTTCTTCTCCTTGCTGGCGCCGGCGCCGTTGGTCTCGATGTGCGCGAGCACTTCGCCGACAACGGCCACCGTGCCTTCCTGTTTCAGGATGCGCAGCACGCCTGCGGCAGGAGCGGGGATTTCGACGGTGGTCTTGTCGGTCTCGAACTCGAGGATGATCTCGTCGGTCGCCACCGACTCGCCGTCGGCCTTGAGCCAACGCAGGACCTCGCCTTCGCTAACCGACTCTCCGAGCTGCGGGACCTTGACCTCAACCGGCATGGCTCTTCTTCGCTACCGCATGAACCTTGGGAGGCTTGAACGCATCATCCAGCATCTGACGCAGCTCGGCCTGGTGGATCTTGTAGGAGCCCGTGGCCGGGCTGGAGGCCGCGTCGCGGCCGATGAAAGTCAGGGAACGGCCGTCGTCGAAGATCATGTGGCTGCGGTCGGAGATGAATCTCCAAGCGCCCATGTTCTTCGGCTCCTCCTGCACCCAGCACACCTCGGCATCGCCTGGATAGGTGGCCAGGATCCCCTGCAGCTCCTGCAGCGGGAAGGGATAGAGCTGCTCGACGCGGATCACCGCAACGTCGTGCATGTTGCGCTCCCGTCGGGCGACGATCAGGTCGTAGTAGACCTTGCCGCTGCACAGCAGCAGGCGCCGCACGTGCTTGCGATCGATGTCGTCGGTCTCGTCGAGCACGCATCGGAAGTCGACGTCGGTGAACTCGTCGATGGTGGAGTAGCACAACTTGTTCCGCAGCATGCTCTTGGGGCTCATGATGACGAGCGGCTTGCGGAATTTGCGCTTCATCTGCCGGCGCACGACGTGGAACAGCTGCGCCGGGTTGGTCATGTTGCAGACCTGCATGTTGCCTTCGGCGCACAGGTTCAGGAACCGCTCCAGGCGGGCGCTGGAATGCTCGGGGCCCTGACCCTCGTAGCCATGCGGCAGCAGCAGCACCAGGCCGTTCATGCGCTGCCACTTGGATTCGGCGCTGGCGATGAACTGGTCGATGATGACCTGCGCGTTGTTGGCGAAGTCGCCGAACTGAGCCTCCCAGATCACCAGGTTCCTCGGATCGGCCGAACTGTAGCCGTACTCGAAACCGAGCACGCCGGCCTCCGAAAGGTTGCTGTCGATGCAGTAGAAGCGTCCCTGGTCCTCGCTCATCGCATCCAGCGGGACGAAGCGCTCGTCGGTGTTGACGTCGTGCAGGACGGCGTGGCGGTGGCTGAAGGTGCCGCGGCCGCTGTCCTGTCCCGACACGCGCACCGTCACGCCTTCGAGAAGGAGGGTTCCGAGGCCGAGCATCTCGGCGCAGCCCCAGTCCACGCGGCCGTCGGGGCCGAGCATCTGGGCGCGCTCGGCATACATGCGCTTGACCTTGGGGTGGGCAACGAAGCCTTCGGGCAGCTTGCGCAGCCGATCGACGACTTCGTGAAGCTGCTCGGCCGCAACGCGCGTCCTGGCGCCCCAGTCGTCGCCCGCCCAGGTCATGCCGGCCCAGGCGCCGCCGAAGGAGAAGACCTGCTGCTTGGGCATGAAGTCGCGCGCGTACTCGAGCGCGTTCTCCATCTCCTGCTCGATGCTCTGCTGGAGCGCGTCGGCCTCGGCCTGACCGATGTGGCCCTGCTCGACCAGCCGCTGCGAGTACAGCTGCGAGACCGTCGGCAGCGCCGCGATCTTCTTGTACATCAGCGGCTGCGTGAAGGTCGGGTCGTCGAGCTCGTTGTGGCCGTGCCGGCGGTAGCAGACGAGGTCGATCATCACGTCTTCGCGGAACTGCGCGCGGAACATCGCCGCCAGGCGCGCGGCCTGCACGACGGCCTCCGGATCGTCGCCGTTCACATGGAAGACGGGTGCCTGCACCAGCTTGGCGATCTCGGTGGGATAGCGCGTGAAGCGGTAGTCCGAGGGCGAAGTGGTGAAGCCCACCTGGTTGTTGACCACGATGTGGATGGTGCCGCCGGTGCTGTAGCCGCGCAGCTCGGACAGGGCCAGCGTCTCCATGACCAGGCCCTGACCCATGAAGGCGGCGTCGCCGTGCATTAGCACGGGCATGACCATGCGCTTCTCGCGGTCCTCGAGGTAGTGTTGCTTGGCGGCCACGATGCCCTCGGCCACCGGATTGATGGCTTCGAGGTGGCTCGGATTGAACAGCAGCGACAGATGCACGTTGTCGCCGCGCGCCGTCTTGTAGTCGCGCGAATACCCGAGATGATACTTGACGTCGCCGTCGCCCTGGATGCTGTCGGGCAGGAAGTTCCCCTCGAACTCCGAGAAGATCATCTCGTAGGGCTTGGCCAGGATGTGCGCCAGGACGTTGAGGCGGCCGCGATGCGGCATACCCATGACGATCTCGCGCACGCCGTGATCGCCGGCGGTCTCGACCATCTGGTGGAGCAGCGCGATCAGGGAGTCGGCGCCTTCGAGCGAGAAGCGCTTGTTGCCGACGTACTTCTTGTGGAGGAACTGCTCGAAGTGATTGGCGCGCAGCAGGTCCTCGAGGATGAGCTTGCGCGCGGCCGCATCCAGAGGCGGCCGGTTCAGCGCCGGCTCGATCTGCTCCTGGAGCCACTGTCGCTGCTCCTTGCTCTGGATGTACATGTACTCGACGCCGATGGTGCCGCTGTAGGTGCTGCGCAGCAGGTCGATCAGGTCGCCGAGACGGCAGGGGCCCTTCTGCTTGAAGCTCGGACACTCGACGACGCGATCGTGATCGCTGTCGGAGAGTCCGAATTGCGAGAGCTCCAGGAGCGGATGGCTGCTCTGGTTTCCCCCGAGCGGATCGAGGTTCGCGATCAGATGGCCGAGGTCCCGATAGGAATGGATGAGGTCGGCGACTCCCTCGACGAAGTCGGCGCCGGCGCCGCGCGATGGGGATGCCCCAGCCGCTGGCGCAGCCGCGACTTTCGCCGAGGATCCCTTGCCGTTCTGTGCCAGCTCGAAGCCGGCAAAGAAGTGGCGCCAATCCTCACCGACCGAGGCTGGCTCGGCAAGGTACTGGCGGTACATCGAGTCGACGTAGTCTGCGTTGGAGATGTTGGCGAAATCGGGCTTGCTCATCGACCTTAATTTGCCCCGCGTATCACAGGGGATTTCCGGTGGAAATTGCGCGCGAGCGACGCCGGGCACACGCTGCGGCGCAACGCTCCTGGTGGTGCGAGAAGATCCTCGCGGTCCGCATCCGGCATTGTAGCTTCGTGCGCACGTTGCGTGCGAACGCGGCTGCCGCCTTTCGTTGCGGACAGCACCACCGATTGCTAGAGCCCACCACGCCCGTGAAGGCGGCCGCGGAACGGCAATTAGGCGCCCTTACGCCGATGCGCCCGAAGGCTAATGAAGGGCAGGCGCCGGACCTCGCAGCAGGTTTGCTCGAAGAACGGCGTCGCCCGAACCGATCGCCGAAGGAGTCGACATGGAGCTGATGACACGCGCAGAGCTGGCGCAGGTACGAGCAAGGCTTACGGCCGATCCGGGCGCGATTGCCGCCGAGCCCGAGCTGCTGGCCAGGCTGCTGGCCCAGAGCGAATATGCCCTCGATTGCGCGGCGCTCCTGGAGGAGGCGCGAAGCTTTCCGGCCGAGCCGTACAGCGATGCCTGCGCCGTGGTGGCCCGCATCAACGACGGCTTCAACGAGATCTGGAATCGTTACCGCTATCGAGGGGCGCAGCGCTGATCGGGGCGGTCGCCAGCGTAAAGACAGAGTTTCGCGTGTCGGCCGGAAGTGTCACACTCGCAGTCTGGAGCATGCGCATGAGCGGACCCATCTGGTATCACGTCAAGTCCTCGTTCCTGGCAGCTGCCGCGGCCATCTTCCTGTTCCCAGCGGCCCAGGCCCTGGCCGCCAACGGCGACTGCAGCCAGCCGGCCACCAACGGCCCGAACCCGACTGCCAGCGATTGCGCCTACATCCTTCGCTCCGCCGTGGGCCTGGAAGACTGCGAGCTGTGCGTGTGCGACACCAACGGCAGCCAGTCCAAGACCGCTGCCGATGCGCTGACCTGCCTGCGAAAGGCCGTCGGCGCCAACGTCAATCTGAACTGTCCTTCGTGCGGGCCCACTACCACGACGGATGGCCCGGGAGACTCCAGCACGTCGACCACTTCGACGACCTCGACGTCGACCACCTCGACGACGACCACGCTTGCGGTCCTGTGCGACAGCAACGCCGACTGCGACGGGCTGCCGGCCGCCTTCCGCTGCAACCCCAACAACGGCTTTTGCGAGAGGCCCTGCGACAACGACAACGACTGCAGGGACTTCTACGAGTGCAACCAGAACACCGACTTCTGCCAGCAGCCTGCGCTGCTGTTCTGACCGCCGTTCTCGCACCGGCCGGCATTGGCCAGCCCGTAGCTGGTGTCGGCGTGCGTTGCTGCGCGAAACCTTCGCACCGTCCATTCCGCGGCTGCTGACCGTGGCCGGCGCTCCCTGCTCGGCGCAGTCTGCGGCCGCCGGCGTGCCGCTGATCGGATCCGCCGGCACGTGCTCGGCCATCCTCGCCGTCGAGCTCGCCAGCCCGTGGGCGCCCAAGCTGGCCGGGTCGGCGGCAAGCGATGCGCATCTGGACGAGGCGATCCGGCGCATCGGCAAACGCGCCAAGGGCCTGCGTCTGTTGTTCTTCGACGGCGATGGCCGCAGCGAGGACGGCCGCCACAAGGTCTTTCTGTTCGAGCGCGGCGGCGGACCCTTTCGCGGCTTTGCGCGTCGCGAGCTCAGCGTGGCGCGTCCTGCCCTGGCGGATGTCCTGGATCAGATTCACATTGGCGAGACTGGAGAGCTCGTGCTCGAGGCGGCGCTTTCGCATCAGGCCTCGCAGCATCCGCAACAGCAGGGCAGGGATCTGTTCGTGTGCACGCACGGAAGCCGCGACGCGTGCTGCGGGAAGCTGGGCTTTCCACTCTATCGTCATCTGTGCGACCGCCTGGCCGAGCCTGGAGTGCGTCTGTGGCGCAGCAGCCACCTCGGCGGGCACCGCTTCGCGCCCACGCTCCTCGACCTGCCGAGCGGACGTCTGTACGGCCGCATGCGGGCCGACGATGCAGACTGGCTCCGCGACGGCGATGCGGGGCCTGCCCGAATCACCGAGCACTATCGCGGAATGTGTGCGATGCCGCCCGCAGCCCAGGTACTGGAGCAGCAGATGTGGATGCGCCACGGCATGCGCTGGCTCGATGCCGCGCTGGAATGGCGCTGCGACGGCAAGGACGACGACGCGCGCGTCAGCCTGCGGGCAGCATGGACCGACGGGATGGTCTGCGAGTGCAGCGGCGAGCTTCGTCAGATTCGCGAAGCCGGGCGCACGTTGCCCGAGAGCTGCGGGAAGGAGCCGGTAGCGATCGAGTCGTGGAGCCTGTCGGCCTGGAGCCAGAGCGGCGAGGGCGTCTAGGCAAGCTTGCGAGCGACATGCGCCGCCAGCGGACAGTGCGCGCGTCTAGGCAAGCTTGCGAGCGAGGAACAGCGCCAGCAGGAGGATCGTCGAAGCGACGACGAGCACGATGGCGCGATGGCGAGAGTCCATGGCGAGGTCGGGCGCTGTCATGAACGCAGCTGGGGCCAGCGTCAACCGGACTGGAGCGAGCGCTCGGTCTTGCGTTCGAGCATTTGCAGGCCTGGCTGCGCGCGTGCATGAGCTGATCCCTGGAGAACCGGACCGCGGTGATAAGTTTCAAGCCCTACGTCATCGGCGCAGCACTCGTCTACCTGGTCGGCACGCCGTTTGCCCTGGACGGTGAGCGCTACGTGATCGACGAGCAGGTCCGCAGCGGCGTTCCCGGGCGCTTCGCCTCGCTCTCGGCCGGACGCACGCGCTACGACCTTCTCGGGCCCCAGCCCGCCGAGGTCGTGGTCTTCGTGCACGGTTTCTCCTCGCCGTCCTACGTCTGGGGCCGCCTGCCGAAGCGCCTGCAGCAGGAAGGCTATCGCACGCTGGTCTACGACCTCTTCGGCCGCGGCTTCTCCGACCGTCCCGATGCGGACTACGACCTCGACCTCTACGACGGCCAGCTTCGCGAGCTGATGGGCCAGCTTGACCTCGACGATCGCGTCCATCTGGTCGGACTGTCGATGGGCGGCGTCATCGCCAGCGAGTTCGCGCTGCGGCATCCGCGCAGGGTCGCCTCGCTGACACTGATCGATCCCGCCGGCTTTTCCGTGGACGTGCCGATCCAGGCGCGTCTGCTGGCTCTACCGCTGGTCGGCGAGTACGTGCTCAAGGCCTTTGGCGAGGGCGTTCTGGTATCGGCCAACGCCCGTGGCGTGCACGACCAGGCGCTGGTGCCGGCACTGCAGGCGAAGTTCACGCCGCAGATGGCCTATCGCGGCTACAAGCGCGCCATCCTGTCGTCGATGCGCAACATGCCGCTGTCCGATTTTCGCGACCGCTACCGCGAGCTCGGCGGCAGTGGCCTTCCCGTGCAGATCTTCTGGGGCCGCCAGGATCGGATCACGCCGTTCGAAGGGGCACAGGTGGCCGAGACGCTGATCCCGCAGGCACGCGTGCACGCCATCGACGGCGCCGGGCACCTGGCGCACTACGAGAAGCCGGACGAGGTGGTTCCCAGGATCGTCGAGTTCCTTGCCGCGCACCCAGCGCCGCAGCAGCACGGCGCCGAGCTTCCCGGGCCGTGCGGCGCCGACGAGGCGCATGTGCACACCGCGCCGAAGGCGGTGGCGCCTCCAAGCGGCGCCGGCGGCGGGAAGAGGAGCGGCGAGAAGGCCAGCGAAAAGAAGGGCAGCGAAAAGAAGAAATGTCGCGAGTGCGATCCGCGCGCGCAGGAGCCCGACGTCACGGATGCGGAGCGCGCAAGGCGGCGAGCTCTTTCTCGGCGCTCTGGCGAATAGTCGCGTTCTGCATTTCGCGAAGGTCGCGCACGCGGACCTCGGCCGGAATGGCGAAGACGTCCTCGGGGATCGCCGCCTTGTTGTCGATGTCGGTGGCGATGGTCGCCACCGCGATCGATCCCTGCACGCCTTCGGACTTCAGCAGGATCGTGGTGCCGGCGATGTAGTAGCTGGTGACGCCGCCGATCTCGACGACGTCGCAGTCGTAGCCGAGGAACTTCCCCTTGGACGAAGGCTCGGGGCGGCCGCGCAGAGCGGGGAAACGGTTCTCCACCCGGGCGGCAGTCTTCATCACCGTCGCCTTGTCCTCGTCGGAGAGGGCCTTGTAGCCCTCGATGAGATGGCCGAGCTTGTTGGCCGCGCGCAGCGCGGTCTTGGTCTGCATCTCGATGCGCGTGACGTCGGCGGGCGTGGAGATCTCGATCGTATGGCGTTCGGCGGCAGCCGCCGTGTCGGTCGGGGTCGTGCGGGTCACCGTCACGCGCTCGTCACCGCGCGCGCGCAGGTAGAGGACCCTGGTGCCCGGGTCCTTTCCCTTGAGCTCATAGCGGATGATCGCCGTCTCGAAGGGAACGTTCTGGTTCCACGGGTGTTTCGCGGTCTCGGCGGCTACCGCCGAGGTGAACAGAAGCGCCGCGAAAAACACGGTCGAATGCACTGCTGCGCGGATGCTGTGGCTCATTCTGCTCGCTGGACTCCGGGCAAGGATTTTCTTAGCTTGTCGCGTGTTCCTCGCCGGGTCGAGCACTGTCGTCGCGTAGCGGTGCACAGTGTCCCGGTCTGCGGTGGGCGTAGCTCAGTTGGTAGAGCCCCGGATTGTGGTTCCGGTTGTCGCGGGTTCAAGTCCCGTCGCCCACCCCACCTTTCAGAATGGGGTCAGGTCTTGCGCTCGAGCGTTCTGCTGCGGTGCGGACGAAAGCGTGAACGGTCCTGGTGGCCGATGTGCAGGAGCGCTGGGACGTCTAGCTTGACAATCGTGAGCTCGGCGAGCCGGTCGGCACTGTCGACTTGACGAGGTCTGGGCGGCCTGACCACCGACCGTACGAGCGCCTCGCCGCCGCGCCCGCCCCGCTTCGGCTGCCTTAGGCCTTCGCGTTGCGGGCCTCGTCGAGTTTCGGCCACGGCATCGGCCAAGTCATACACACATGCCCTTTGCCCTTCGCCGACGCGTAGGGTAGCAGCCGATTCGTGGGTGCGTAGCTCAGTTGGTAGAGCAGCTGACTCTTAATCAGCGGGTCCCCCGTTCGAGCCGGGGCGCACCCACCACTTTTCCTGTCCGACGATTTGCCTGGCCGCGGCTCCATTGAAGGATCAGCGGGCCGCAGGTTCGAGTGCCCGCGCACCCGACCTTCCGCGGCCAGGTGTACGACGTCGACCACCGAGCGGAACGCCGTCAGCTAAAGCCTTGTCAGATCGATGGTCCGTGGTCGTTCTCAAAATCATGACCCGGGCCCGACGTTCGCTCTCAAGGTTGCAACCGCGCGACTCGGTATGCCTCGTGCGTGATGCCTCAAGCCGACGCGAAATTGTCGGCCGCGGCACTTTCCGGAAAGCGCCGCACGGTGGATCCGGTGGTGGGCGCCAACAGCTGACGCTCGTTGTCCGGCTGTAATGGGCCACCGCGCGGCAAGATTCGGCCGACGGCGCCAGGGGTTTTTACGGTCGAGTCATATTTGATCGCCGCATCGGCGTTTTGAGTGGGGTCGATCACTCCTGCGCCTTCCGTCAGATCCGGCGACTGCGTAACTTCACAGACTGACGCGTGGCTACGAGGAATGCGCGTTACGTGGAGCTAACTTGCACGCTGAGCAGAGCTTCAAGGACTTCTTCTTTCGCGCTACGGGCCACGCACCGTACGCCTATCAAACATCCTTCGCTCAGGCAGACGAGTTTCCCGACTTGCTCGAAGCGCCAACCGGAGCCGGCAAGACCGCGACTGCTGTTCTCGGCTGGCTTTGGAAACGACGACACGGAACAGCGATACAGCGCGCAGCCGCGGGTCGGCGGCTGGTCTTCTGCTTGCCGATGCGCACCCTCGTCGAGCAAAGCCTGGGCTCGGTGTTGCGGTGGCGCGCGAATCTGCAGCTCAGCGACGATGACGTCGGCGTACATGCCATCATGGGCGGCGCCATCGACGACGCCTGGGAAGGGTTTCCCGATCGCGATGCGGTCATAATCGGAACGCAAGATCAGCTTCTCTCGCGTGCGTTGATGCGGGGCTATGCGATGAGCCGATTTCTCTGGCCCATCCACTTCGCGCTTCTCAACAGCGACTGCACGTGGGTCATGGACGAGGTGCAGTTGATGTCCGTCGGAGCATCGACCGGCGCGCAACTCCAGGCCTTTCGTGAACGCTTGTCAGTGGCTGGCCGCGCTCGAACGGTCTGGATGACGGCCACACTGGACGAAACTCTGCTGAAGACCGTAGATGTGACTCGGGCTTATTCAAAATGCATCGTTGATGGCGACGAACCGGCGCTCGTCAGGCGTGCGACCGCCGCGAAAAAGTTGTCACGCGCGGCGGCGTACGCCGACGATGTGGACGCGTTGGCGAAGGAGATCGCAGACGCGCACATCGCCGGCAGTCTGACCCTGGTTGTCGTCAACCGAGTGCGGCGAGCGCAACAGCTCAGCGCAGCGTTGCGACTGCTCGGATCGCAGGAACGTATCGCGCTCATTCACTCCCGCTTCCGTCCCGCCGAACGCCGGCGCGTTCAAGACGAGGTCATGCGGGGAGATTTCGAGGGCATTCTGGTGGCGACTCAAGCGATCGAAGCGGGTGTCGACATCTCGGCCCGTACGATGTTCTCCGAGTTGGCGCCGTGGCCGTCCATGGTGCAACGGTTCGGACGGTTGAACCGGGCGGGTGAGCATGCCGAAACGCACGCCTTCTGGATCGATCTCGACACAACGGATGCGGATGTTTGTCTTCCGTACGACCGGGCCGTCCTCGAGTCGTCGCGCGTGAATCTTGAATCACTTTCCTCGGCTGCGAGCACCGTTCTAGCCACAGTGCCGTTGGATAAGCGCGCTCCGGCGCTGCCGATACTTCGACGCCGCGATTTGATGGATCTCTTCGATACCGAGCCTGACCTGGCCGGAAGGGATATCGATGTCTCCCGTTATGTGAGGACGTCGAACGACCGCGACGTGCAGGTCGCGTGGCGAGATCTCGGCAGCGATCGGCCCGGGCGCGGCACCGGCGAGTTGCACCGCGACGAGTTGTGCACCGTTCCTATCCCTGAGCTCCGCAAACTGACTAAAGGAAAGAAGGCGTGGCGGTTCGACGGCCTGAAGCGAGAGTGGGTAGAGATCGAGCGTTTCTACCCCGGGCTGGCCATCCTGGTTGATATGGAGGTCGGCGGCTACGATACCGCGCTGGGTTTCACGGGTGAGAGTAGGAATGTGCCCGTACCAGTCGACGTCACCACGGCCCCGCCCGACGCCAACGAGAGTGATTCGCTGACCTATGGGGCGGCGGAATACGTAACGCTCGCAACGCATTCAGACGACGCGGCCGCGGAGATGGCAGGATTGCTGGAATCTCTTGGCCACCTTCTGCAGGGCTTCGTCGACCCGTCCACACTTCTCGCCGCAGCGCGCTGGCATGATGCGGGAAAAGTCCATCCTGCGTTCCAGGCAATGCTGGTCGATGCTTTGCCCGACAACGACGCACGCCGTCAAGCCGGTCCGTGGGCAAAAAGCGACGGCAGCATCCGAAGCCGAAATCCCCGCAAGTTCTTCCGTCACGAGGTCGTCAGTGCTCTGGCGTGGCTGTTCGTTCACGATTCCACCGAGGACCTCGGTGCCTACCTGGTCGCAGCGCATCATGGAAAAGTGCGGCTGACGCTTCGAGCACGTCCGGGCGAAACGCCCCCGGGCAACGGGACGCGGTTCGCCCATGGCGTTTACGAAGGCGATCGGATCGCTGCCACAGATCTGGGCTCTGGCGTCGTCGTTCCGGAGATGGAGCTCAGTCTGCAATGCATGGAGATGGGATCCGATGCTGGATCACCATCGTGGAGCGACCGTATGGGCAGGTTGCTGGAAGAGTTCGGACCCTTTCGCCTCGCGTATCTCGAGACACTGGTGAGGATCGCCGATTGGCGGGCCAGTCGGAAGAGGATGGCAGCATCGAGTGACAAGGCAGTGCGATGACCAAAGGCATCATGCATGAGGTCGTCTTGACTGGATGCCGGCCAGAGCCGCTCGGGTCATATCTGAAGGCACTCGGCATCATCCGCACTGTTGCCGAGCAGTGCGATCCCGAGGTACGCGCGATGTGGCGTGGAGAACATCTGGTGGTCCGAGGGCGGCTTGATCGTGACGCGCTCGTGATGTTTTTCCTCGAGCGTTGGGTGCCGACTCCGGTAATCGCACCGTGGAATGGGGGAAGCGGATTCTATCCGAAGGACAATCGCAAGGCGCCGGACGCGATCCTCGCTTCGAGTGATCCTCGACTGGCATGCTTCGCACGTGCGATCAGTATTGCGCGCGCATTGCTCGCCGATGCCGATCAGCGGCCAACCGACGAAGCAAAAGTCGACCTCGTCGCGCAAATGCGCGGCGTGCTTCCCGACGAGGCAGTCGCCTGGATCGACGCCGCGATCCTGATCGGGGAAGGAAAGCTTCAGTATCCGCCTCTGCTCGGAACCGGCGGCAACGACGGTCGCCTGGATTTCAGCAACAACTTTCAACAACGCGTCGTCCACGTGCTCGTCGAGAAGGATCGAGCCGTCCTGGAAGCATCGTTGTTCGACACCCCGGTGGCCGTCCCTTTCGACGGAGCGATGGGGCAGTACAAGCCGGCGGCGGGGGGACGCTCGAATCCATGGGATTTCGTACTATTGATCGAGGGCGCGCTGCTCTTCGCGGGCGCTGCTACGCGACGGTACGAGAACTCGCCCCTTGCGATGGCCTTTCCGTTTCACGCGAGGGCCGCAGGAGGGACCCCTCTCGTCGCTGACAGCGACGAGGCAGAAAGTCGAGACGAGCTTTGGCTTCCTCTTTGGTCCGCCGCTGCCAGTTACCGCGAGCTGCGACGATTGTTTTCCGAAGGTCGGGCCACCGTAGGGCAAGGGAATGCCGCGCGCGATGCCGTAACGTCCCTCGATTTCGCCCGAGCCATCTCCGCGTTCGGCGTGGCGAGGGGCATCAAGCGGTTCGTACGGATCGGGTTTCATGTTCGAAACGGACTTGCGTACTACGCAACTCCGCTGGGTCGTTATGAGACGCGGGACATTCCCGCCTCTCGACTGCTCGATGAGATCGACGGTTGGTACGGCGCTTTCCGGCGGGCTTCCCTCAAGAGCAACGCGCCTGCAAACGTTCGCCAAGCACGGCGCGTGCTCGAACAGGCGATGTTCACGTCGACGAGTACGGGAGCCATTGCTCCGGTGCTACTTGCCTTGAGCGATGCGGAGTCGGCATTGGCGACCTCGCTGTCCTTCACGCTCTCGTCCTATCTGCGGCCCGTTCCACGTCTGAGTTCGGCATGGCTGGACGCGCTACCGAACACCATCGAACGACGCGTGGCTGCCGGTCTGGCCGCCCGACCGCTCATGCGAAGGCGGATGCTACCTCTGGACGAGAGCGGACGAGGGTTCGGGAGGCCGGACGATTTCGTCTTCACCTTTCGACACCCGGCGCTGATCGACAACCTACTGGCGACACTCTCTCGCGAAGCCATTGAGACGGCCCAGGGATTGCTTGCGGAGCCGGTCGAGTTTCTCCGGCCGCGCTGCACCTTGAGCGACATAGCGCGTTTCATCACCGGCGACGTCGATGATCGAGCAGTGGCACGGTGGCTGCGTGCACTGGTCCTTGTGACCGGCGGAGACGAAGGACCATTGTCGCAAGATGCGTCGCTGCCGCCGCTGCTCTTCGCGTTGATGGCATTGGTTCACAACCGACGAGTGGGTGACGAGATCATCCACACGACCCCGGGGGCGCTTCGGCGCTGCAGTGCCGGTGACGCCACAGGCGCATCGGCTTTGGCAATCCGACGCCTCAATGCCGTGGGAGGGCGTATCCCGTTCCCGGCAGTTACGGCCTCCGCACGTATCGCGCGTCGTACGGCGGCGGCGTTGACGATTCCCTTGAGTGTTCAGCAACGTATGGCGCTGGAACGGCAGGTGTTGCCGGCGTTCGAGACCACGGCAGTTCGCCATGGCGACGCCCACCAGGAGACGACATGAATAATTTCACGATGCCCGACGCACCACGGCTTCTCATTCAGGCTACTTTGCTACCAGCGCAGGGTGCTCGTTTTCAGCCAACCGGATTTCCCGATGTCGGTGCAGGCGTCTACACGTTGCCCAACGGCAGGGAACAATTGCTTGTCGAGTCGGCTCAGAGTGTGGCGAACCGGTTGGAAGCCGTCTGTTGGGACGAGGCTTCGCAGGAGCTCGTCAAGCCGCTGAAGGGTTTGACCTACGTCCGCGTCACGGCCGCCGACGGTAGCCTACTGACCACGTCCATTCAGGAGGCGCATCGGCTGAATTCCGTCTACATCGAGCGGAGCGAGTTTTTCGAAACCCTCAAGGCGGCCGTCGCGTTCGACGAAAGCCGCCCCATGGACCGCTCGAAACTGATCGCGGCATTGGCTCGATATGACGTCGGTTGCCTGCTCCACGGCGTCTTTCTGGAGAGCATCGCCGGCACGCTGCGCGTCGCAAGAGCTCTTTCGGGTTTCATCGAGGCGGACGGCGTCACCCGCGTGGAGACAGGCGGCGTGAAGAACGACCGCGTTCGCGCTTCCAAAGATTCCGAGGGCGAGCGCACGGCAGCGGAAGGCTTCGGCAACGTGCCGTTTCATCGGACGGAATTCGTCGCGGAGACGATCGTCGCGTACTTCAATCTCGACCTGGAGCAGCTTCGCGGCTATCGGCTGGGAGATGCAATGGAGCGACTCCTTTACGCTCTGTCCGTGTTCAAGATCCAGAGCTTTCTCGAGCGAGGCCTGAGACTCCGTACCGCATGCGATCTCGTCGCCGCGCCACCAATCGTTCGTGCTCCCGCGGGGCTCGCCCTTCCTTCGTTGTCCGAAACGGTGGCGGCGATGCCCGGACTGATCGACGCTGCCGCCTCGCACTTCGCCTCTCCACCAGTGACGACAGCCGCGTATCTGCCAGAGAAGAAGGCGAAGAAGGGAAAGTAGGCCGATGGTGGCGCTCGAGATCCGGTTTCTGGCCGGTCGGTTCCACGCGAACGGCTGGCATTCCGCGCACAATGAGGGTGTTCCCGAGTGGCCACCCTCGCCATGGCGAATCCTGCGTGCCCTCGTCAACGCGGCCTGCGAGGAGCAGGTGCCGTCGGAGCAAACTGAGGCACTTCTGTGCAAGCTTCGAATGCCGCCGCGCTACGAGGTTCCGGCAGCGTCCGATGGTCACGTCCGCCACTACATGCCGGATACCGACGACGCGGGACACAAGCGTGCGAAGGTTTTTGACGCATTCGTGGCGGTAGCGGGCGGACGAGATACTCCCGAGCCGTTGCGCGTCGGTTGGGAGGTAGACTTGAGCGAGGAAGAACGCTCGCTGCTGGCCCGGCTCTGCCGTCGTGTTGCTTATCTCGGACGCGCCGAATCGTGGGTCGACATCACGCTGCTGGCGAATACGTACATCGGCTCCTGGAATTGCCTCCCGAACGACGCGACGGAGAGTTGCAATGCCACCTCCCTGCTTACCCTTGCGGACAGCGAAACCCTCGCGTCGTGGGCGTCCGGCCAGCCAATGTCCAAGAAAGGCCGCCGGATGGTCCCGCGAAGCCTGTGGGATGTCCTCACTTTCGATAGTCGCCGATTTCAGCGCGAGGGCTGGACGGAAGTTCCAGGCGCGTTCCTGAAGCGATACCTGTTCGATGCACCGCCCTTTACCCGAACCATCGTTCCGGACGCGGTACCATTGCGCACGGAACCTCCTACTGTCGCTCGATACGCCATACGCTCTGCGGTCTTGCCATCGCTGCAGGAAGCGTTGGCCATCGGCGAGAGGATGCGCATCGGCGCAATGTCCCGCTCCAAACGGATTCGCGGTGATGCGAGCCCGGTCTTCTCCGGTCACGGCTCATCCGAGCATCGCCATGCGATGTATCTGCCATGTTCCGACGGATCTCGCGGCAAGATCGATCATCTGATGGTCGTGGCGCGTGCCGGTTTTGAGCCGCCTGACGTCCTGGCGCTGCAGCAACTCCGGCGAATCTGGGGACGAGACGGCCATGACCTCGAACTGATCCTTGTCGGGCTTGGCCGGCCCGCAGAGTTCGGCGGCCCGGCCGTTCCACGCACACGCGTGCTAGGCGAAAGCAGAATCTGGACGAGCCTGACGCCATTCGTTCCGACCCGCCATCCGAAGATGGTTCGCGGCGAGGCCGTCGACACGATCCCTCAGCAGATCGAGCGGGCGTGCTCCCAATTGATCGGCGAGGTTCCTGTGTCCGTCAAGCCATGGGGTGAGTCGCATCATTGGGCACGTTTTCGGCGGAGACGGCGGGACGGCGGCGGCAGGCGTGGGCCGGATGCGGGCTTTGGAGTACGTATGCAATTCGAGATGCCTGTGCGAGGCCCGATTGCATTGGGTTACGGGGCGCATTTCGGACTCGGTGTGTTCGTCGCCGAACCCGAATGATCTGCTGGCTGTGCCGCAAGGGATCGCCAGCGGTCTTTTGTCGAGAAAAGGTCATGTAAGGTGGCGGGTCTCACGTTCCTCGCCCGACACGTGTTGCACGAGCTCGCGGCGAAGTATTGACCTCTGTCGGTATCCGGTGCCGCCAGGAGGCCGGGCATGCGAACGACGTATCTTGTCTGCTACGACATCAGCAACCCCAAGCGACTTCGCGCCGTGCATCGTCGCTTGCGTGATTTCGGTGATCACCTCCAGTACTCGATTTTCGAGTGCCAACTTTCTCCGATCGACCTCGCCCGATGCCGCCACGTCCTGAACGAGATCATCAACCATAGCCATGACCAAGTTCTCTTCGTCGATCTCGGCCCGGCGGATGGTCGCGGCGACCGCGTCATCTCCGCCTTGGGCAAGCCATACGTTCCGATCGATGCGCCATGTTACGTCATCGATGGCGAACCCGATCTCTGAAAAAGCCTCGTAGCCCGGAGCAGGTCATGGGGTAAGAACGCCTGGCGAAGTGGATTCAGGGCAGAGCGAGTTGCCAGAATATCTCCCGGCACGAATGGTGAACGAGTTCGTGTACTGCCCTCGGCTGTTCTACTACGAATGGATTGACGGACTGTTTGCGCACAGTGTCGATACCGTCGAGGGGGCCAATCGTCACGCAGCGATCGATTCGTCGCCGACTGAGATGCCTCCGCCGGACCAGGATGCTCTGGTCGTATCGCGATCCGTCCAGCTTTCGAGCGAAACACATCGACTGATCGCGAAGATTGACGTCGTCGAAAGCGCTTCGGGCGAAGTCTCACCCGTAGAGTACAAGAAGGGTAGCCCCTGCGACGGGCCCGATGGGCCGGCAGCGTGGCCGGCCGACCGTGTTCAGGCAGGAGTCCAGGCACTCGTCCTTATGGACAACGGATACACCTGCAGTGAAGCGGTCCTGTATTACAGCGCTACCCGCCAGCGCGTTTCCGTCCGTGTAGATGAGGCATTGATCGGGGAGACAGTGGCCGCCGTCCAGGCAGCACGGGCACTCGCCGCTCATGCTGTCCGACCCGAACCGCTGGTGGACAGCCCCAAGTGTCCACGCTGTTCGCTCGTTGGCATATGCCTACCGGACGAAACGCGCCTTTGGAGCCTGCTGGACGAGGAATCAGATCACCAACTCGTCCTATTCGAGAAGGAGAGCGTTACCGACGAACAGGCTCCCGCCAAGGAGCCCCGCCGCCTCGTGCCCGCTCGCGACGACCTCCGTCCTTTATATGTCGTCGGGTATGACATGATCGTCGGCAAGAATGGCGAAGTGCTGACCGTGAAGCAGAAAGGGAAGCTGATCGACGAAATTCGGCTGCACGAACTTTCCCAAGTGAATCTTTACGGCAACGTCCAAATAACTGCTCACGCGGTTCAGGTGCTTTGCGAAGCCGAGCGACCCGTCGCGCATTTTTCGTATGGCGGGTGGTTCTATGGTCTGACACAGGGTCTGGGTCTGAAGAACGTCTTCCTGCGGCGCGACCAGTTCCAGCTCGCCAGCGTTCCGTTGTTTTGTGTCGCCATAGCAAGGCGCATCGTTCACAACAAGATTCGAAATCAGCGACGCTTGCTTCAGCGAAACCATGTTTCGCCGTCTCCACTGATGCTGCAGCAACTGAATCGGTATGCGGACGCGGCCATGCGAGCTGCTGATCTTCCCACCCTACTTGGTATCGAGGGGACCGCAGCAAGGCTGTACTTCTCGGCGTTCACCGGGATGCTCAAGATTGACAAGCCGGGCGAGGAAAAATCCGCCTCAGGCCCGTTCAAATTCGACGTCAACGGTCGTAACCGCCGTCCCCCGCGCGATCCTGTCAACGCACTACTGTCGTTCGGCTACAGTTTGCTGGCGAAGGATCTGACCATCATCTGCGCGGCCGTGGGCTTCGACCCGTTCATTGGGTTCTATCATCAGCCACGTTTTGGACGGCCCGCCCTCGCGCTGGACATCATGGAAGCGTTCCGCCCGCTGATCGTCGATTCCGCCGTCATCACGGCCATCAATACCAGGATGATCGGCGCGGATGACTTTCTGCAGGTCGGCCCGGCCGTGGCGATGAAGCCAAAAGCTCGCAAGGCGTTCCTGCGTGCGTACGAGCAGCGGATGGACACGCTGGTGACGCATCCGCATTTCAGGTACCGGGTGAATTACCGACGCGTCCTCGAGATCCAGACGCGGCTTCTCGCTCGTGTGATTGCTGGTGAGATCTCGCACTATCCGGGTTTTGAAACGCGCTGACCGCGAGCGGCGAGGTGACAGAGAATCGCCGGGCACCGCTCGCCGCGGAGAAACGTCCGATATTCCACGGGGTTGTGTCGCGACTTCTTCCCGCGTACATCGCGATGACGGCGGTTGCTACGCGCTCTCTCGCGATTCGTGCCATTAGGTCTTTGAAAACCAGTGGTTTGCGAGCGGGCAGTCTCCGCGCTCTTCGGAGCGCGGCTCCATTGAAGCACGCGAAGCACGCCGCCGCCATCACCAAGGCGCGGGCGTCTCCGCGCTCTTCGGAGCGCGGCTCCATTGAAGCGGCGACGGGGTTCTTCCCGGCGATCAAGGAGACGACGCGTCTCCGCGCTCTTCGGAGCGCGGCTCCATTGAAGCGCGAGCTGGTCGGCTTGGTCGGATGCCAGGACGAGGTCTCCGCGCTCTTCGGAGCGCGGCTCCATTGAAGCACCGGCCATGACCCCATCGTCACGCTGGACAAGTGCGTCTCCGCGCTCTTCGGAGCGCGGCTCCATTGAAGCCCCGACGCGTTCTGCAGCAGGATGCCGGCAGAGTCGTCTCCGCGCTCTTCGGAGCGCGGCTCCATTGAAGCAACGAAGCGATGCGCAAGAGCGCGCGTCGCCCGCCTCGTCTCCGCGCTCTTCGGAGCGCGGCTCCATTGAAGCGACAAGTACGAGATGCGCGCGGGCGGCGATCCTGTGTCTCCGCGCTCTTCGG
>DASPNH010000043.1:0-3131 GCA_035626675.1 Binatia bacterium | reverse complement strand
GTCGTGGTCGACGTCCTGTGCAAGCTTCCGTTCCTCAGTCCGTGGCTGCTGCCGCGGCCGTGCGTGGCGGTCGTGCACCACCTTTTCGGCACCACCGCCTTCCAGCAGGTGGCGTTTCCCATCGCAGCCGTCACCTATCTTTCGGAAAAGCTGATTCCACGCGCCTACCACGAATCGTGGTCCATCGCCGTATCGCCATCGACGCGCGACGACCTGGTGGTGCGCGGAATGAATCGCGACAGCATCCTGGTCGTTCCCAACGGCGTCGACTGCGATCTGTACCATCCCGATCCTCGCCACCGCTCGCCCACGCCGCTGATCGTCTGGCTCGGCCGTGCCGAGGCCTACAAGCGCGTCGATCTGCTGCTGCAGGTCCTGCCGCAGCTTCGACGTCTGGTTCCCGACGTGCGCCTGGCCATCGTCGGCGACGGTACCGCCACCGACGACCTGCGACAGCTCGCCGACCGGCTCGGCATCGCCGACATCGTCGACTTCCTCGGCTTCGTCGACAGCGGACTCAAGGTCGCGATGCTGCAGAAGGCGCACGTGCTGGCCAACACCAGCGAGAAGGAAGGCTGGGGGCTGACGGTGCTCGAGGGCGCGGCGTGCGGCACGCCTACGGTGGCCAGCAACGTTCCAGGGCTGCGCGATTCGGTTCGCGACGGCGAGACCGGAATGCTCGTCCCGCACGGCGATCTGGCGGCGCTGACACGCGCTCTCTGTTTGATCCTCACCGACGAGGAACTGCGCGAGAAGCTCGGACGGCGCGCGCGCCAGTGGGCCATCCAGTTCACCTGGGACAAGAGCGCCCACGAGGTCGAGCGCATCATCGAGGCCGTTGCTGCAGGCGAGCCCGTGACGGGAATCGAGTCGCCGTTCGCCGAGGCCTGAGGCAGCGGTGGCGATGACGCCGCCATCGTCTCGCGCGCGCGTCGCGGCCGAACCTGCGACCGGCATCCGGTCGCTGGCCAGCGGCGCGGCCATCGGCGGGCTCGGCGTGTTCGCACTGGTCGCGACCTATTTCTGGCTGTACCGCACCTACGGCTTCCAGATCGAGGACGAGGGCACGCTCTACTTCCAGCTTGCGCGCGCCGCCAGCGGCCAGCTTCCCTACTCCGATTTCCATACGGGCTACACGCCGGGGTTCTTCGCGACGTTCGCGTGGCTGCTCAGGACGGTCGGATTCGAGATGGCCGGCATGCGTCTGGTGCTGACGCTGCTGAACGCGGCCACCGCAGCCGGTCTCTACGTCGTTGCAGCGCGCGCGATGGGACCGCTGCTGGCGCTGATCCCGCCGCTTGCGTGGGTCGCCTTCCTGCCGGTGCGGCCGGGCGACTTCGTCAGCTTCAACGTTCCGTATCCGGCCTGGCCGGCCACCGCCGCCTGGATCGCCACCGCGCTGTGCATGACGACGTGGGCGAGGCGCGGCGGCATCTGGCCGCTGGTCATTGCAGGCATGGCCGCCAGCTTCGCGTTCGCGAACAAGATCAATGCGGGCGCTTTCGCACTGGCCGGCTGCGTGTGGGCGATGTGTTTCTTCGCCGGCGACCGGCGCACGACCGATCGCATCGCGATGATCACGGCGGCCGTCGCGATGCTGCTGGGGCTGTGGTTCTCGCTCGGTTTCATCACGCTGACGGTCGATGCCGTGGTGCACGTGCTGCCGTGCGTGGCGATCACGGTGATCGCGGTGACGCGCGGGCGATCCCGTCTCCACACGCCCTCGCATCCGGGCGCCCTGCCGGCCCTGGCGGGTCTGGTGGCAGGTTTCCTGCCGCCGATGCTGGCATGGGCAGTGCCTGTGCTCTCGCGCCTCGGCGTCGAAGGGTTCGCGCGCGAGGTCTTGCTGATCGGTTCGGGAGCGGCTGGTCTGTACTACGTGCCGCATCCGCTGCCGCAGACGTACGCGGTGGTGACGACGCTGGGCGCACTGGCCGCTGCCGCGCTTGCGCGCCTGCTGGCACGCGGACACCTGCCGCTTCGCTACGTGGCGGCTGCGGCGGCCGCCGCCATCGCGGCGACCCTGATCGCGGCCACGCAGTTCGCCGAAGCGCCCGAAGGATTCCGGCGCAGTGTGTCCTGGCAGCTCGAGAACGCGGCGTTCTGGCTCGCGCCGCTGGCAAGCTACGGCGCCGTGACGCTGCTGGCGACGCGCCTGCTGCGGCGGCGCGCCCGTCCGTCCGAGCGCGCGCTCGCGGCGATCATCCCGCTCGCCGCCGCGATGTACGTGCAGCTGTTCCCGCGTTCCGATTTCATGCACCTGGTGATCTCGGTGCCGCTCATCCTGGTGGCGGCAACGGCGCTGCTGGCGCGCGTCATCGACTGGTTCGAGCCCGCGGGCCAGAAGCCGGCACTGCTGCCGCCGCATCTGCTGCGCGGAGGCGTTACCGGGGCCGTGCTGCTGGTGCTGCTGATCCGCTACGGCCTCAACCTGGAACCGCTGGCACGCGTGGTCACCGGACGCGACGCGCGCCAGTGGACGATGCAGACGCCGCGCATGAACACGTGGGTCGAAGGCAGCGCCTCCGACGATCTGGTGGCGTTCGGCAAGACCGTCGACTTCCTGTCGCGGCATGCCGCTCCGGGCGAATCGCTCCTGCATTTCCCCGCCGTGGCCGGGGCGCTCTACGGCGCCGATGCGCGAAGCCCCATCCCTCACGACTACTGGTATCCGGGACGGCCTGCGCACGAGGACGAGCGCCACATGCTGGCGACCATCGAGCAGTCGCCGCCTCGCTACGTCGTCACGCTCAACGACGGCTGGACCTTCTTCATCGGCTCGCCTGCCTACTTCACCGATGCCGAGGCCTTCGCGCGCCGCTCCTACCGCCTTGCCGCACGCTTCGGCCGTTTCGACGTGCTGGTGCGCAACGACCTGCGCGCTGCCCATGCGGAGGTGGAGCGATGGACACCGGCGGGCACGGCGGCGGCGCTGGTGGAAGCCGAGGTGGCGCCGCGGCGCCAGGCCGCACGGCGATGGTGCTCGTGGCTGACGCCGCAGGAGTCGGCACAGGCACGGCTTCCCGAGAAACGCAGCGAGGCCATCCTGTTCCTGCGCGCGTTGCGCGACGGCGGCGACATGCGCGCGGCCGGGTGGCTGCTGGCCGGCTACTACAGCGGCGACGAGCGGC
>DASPNH010000042.1:0-16149 GCA_035626675.1 Binatia bacterium | reverse complement strand
CCTCGCACCGCCGCGCCGCCGAGCTTGATCTGCACGAGCAGGTCGGCTGCGCCCGGTGCCGCTCTGGCCATGGCGCGCACCGTGCTGTGCGAATCCACGCCATGCACGAACGAGAACGCGCGTGCCGCCAGACCGGCCTTGTTCGATTGCACGCGGCCGATCATGTGCCAGCGCAGCTCATCGGCGGCGCGGGCGCCCAGCGCGTCGCAGGCTGCCTGCTGCTTGCCGATCGCCTCCTGCACGTAGTTCTCGCCGATGTCGGCGATGCCGGCCTGCGCGGCCGCGATCACGGCCTGCACCGGCAACGTCTTGGTGACGGCGATCAGGCGTACGTCATCGGATGCGCGGCCGGCCGATGCGGCCGCGACCGCGACTCGCTCGCGCAGCTCGGCCACACGTTGGGGCACGAAGTCGTAGCTCACGACGACGGCCGGATGCCGGCCCGGGCCAGTGCCCGAGCCACCGGCGCAACCGGCAGGCCGATGACGTTGTCGAGCGGACCCTCGATCGCCGCGATGAAGCGCTTTCCGATTCCCTGCGCGGCATAGGCGCCGGCCTTGTCCAATGGCTCGGCGGTATCCGCATACTCGCGCGCGGCAGCGTGCGAGATCTCCCGCATCCGCACGGTGGAACGGCACACCCCGCTCACGGCCAGGCCCGCGGGCACCAGCACCGCCCACGCCGTCAGCACGTGATGATTGCGACCCGAAAGCGACAGGATCATCTCCGCGGCCTGCGCGGAGCCCGAAGGTTTTCCGAGAATCCGGTCTTCGACGACCACGGCGGTGTCGGCCGCCAGCACGACGTCATCAGGTGCGCAGCGTGCCAGCACGACCTGCGCCTTCTCGATCGCCAGGCGCGCGGTGGCCTCGGCGGCGCCTTCGTCACTGCTCATGGTCTCGTCGATGTCGGCCGCATCGACGGCAAAAACGTAACCTGCCCGGGTGAGAAGCTCTCGCCGTCGCGGAGACGAGGAGGCGAGCACGAGTCGCGCAGGTTGCATCGCTGCATTCTTTGGGCCGCTGCGGTAAAGTCAACGTTCCTCATGAGAACACCGCGTGCGCTCCGCTCCCTTACCGGCCTCGTCTCACTGGTACTCGTCCCGTGGACGGGCGCATGCAGCTCACGCGACGACGCTGCCGTCTCGGTGCGGACCGACCGGGCGCCGATCGTGCTGGCACAGGCTGGCACGACGGCAACCGACACGATTCCCGCTCGCGCGGCTACCGCGACTGCCAACGTGCAACGCTCCGAGCTCGGGCGCGCAATCGCACTGATGGACACCGACCCGCCGGCCAGCGCAGCTGCCCTGGAGACGCTCGAAGACAGCCTTCCGTACCTGCAAGACGTCCTGCTCTACTATGCGTCGGCCGCCCGCGCCCGATTCGACAAGACCGCGGCGCGCCAGAGTCTCGAGCGCTTTCTGTCCGAGCACTCGGGCTCGGTCCTTGCTCCCGAGGCCGTCGAGATGCTCGCGGAGATTCTCGAAGAACGGCGCGAAACCGCCGCTGCTCTGGACCTGGCCGACCGGCATGGACGTTCCGGCAAGGCCGATCGCGGTGCGGCGCGGGCGTGTCTGGCCGCTGGACGGATGCTGGCCGCGACCCAGCCCAAGGACGCGGTCTCCTATCTCGAATGCGCACGCTCGCGTGCACCGCTGAGCAGCATCGGGCGTCACGCGTACCAGACGCTGGATGCGGTTCGCGAGAAGAATCCGGAGCTGCGGCCTACCGGCGAGGCGGCGATGATGGCCGAAGCCCGGCAGCTCGGGCGCGAAGGCCGAAGCGAGGAGCAGGCCCGAACGATCCAGGAGCTGCTCGCCAGCTATCCCGCAACGACGCATCACACCGAAGCGGTGCTGGCGTACGCACGCACCGTCGTCGCCACCAAGGGCAAACTGGCCGCAGCGCAGTACCTGGACGGCCGCGTCGAGGAAGCGGCCAGCGACAAGGCGCGCGCTCGCCTGCTGTACGAGGCCGCCACCTATCGCTGGAACGACAATCACGATGCGGATGCGCGCGTGGGTTTCGAGCGCATGCTCGCTCTCGGCACCGGCATCCCCGAGGAGCAGCAGGCGCTGTACGCGATCGCACGCATCGACGATGCCGCCGGCCGCGGCGCCCAGGCCATCGACAACTACGGCAAGGCGGCTGCGCGTGCGCGCGGCGCCACCAGGGCCGAGAGCCTGTGGCGGCAGGGCTGGGTCGCCTACCGCGCCAAGGACTGGGCGGCCGCCGAGCGATTCTACCGCGCGATGGCAGACTCGGCCGCGCCGGGCTCGGAGGACGACGGGCGCGCCGAGGCGTTGTACTGGGGAGCACGCTCGCTCGAGGGCCTGGGCCGCCGCGAGGATGCGATGGCCAATTACGAGCTGCTGCTCGAGGAATTCCCACTCGGCTATTACGCCTCGCTCGCCGAAAAGCGTCTGGGACGACGGGTGACCCTGATGCCGGTGACCATGCCGAAGGAGAGCACTGCCGATTCTCTGCCATCGCCGGCGGGAACGGCACTCGCACGCATGCAGGCGCTTCGGCAGGCGGGTCTGGAATCGCTGGCGGCGCGCGACCTGCAGGCCAGCCTGACGAAATTCGACGGCAAGACGCGCGCGAGCCTGCTGCCGTCGCTGCAGCGCGTAGGCGCCTTCGATACCGCGCTTCAGATAGCCGTCGAGCTGCACAAGAAGGGCGAGATCTCGCGTGACCAGGCTCGTCCGTATCTCTATCCGCGAGCGCACGCCGAGATCGTCGAGCAGGAGGCACGACGCGCCGGCATCGATCCGGTGATGGTGTACGCGCTCATGCGGCAGGAGTCGGCGTTCGCGCCGCAGGCAGTCTCTTCGGCCAATGCGCTGGGGTTGATGCAGCTCCTCGAGACCACGGCCACGCGTGTTGCGAACAAGCGCGGCATCACGCCGCCGCAGCGCTCCGACCTTTTCGAGCCGGCGGTCAACATCCGGCTCGGGGTCGCCTATCTGGCCGAGCTGTCCAAGCAGTTCGAAGGCAATCCGCCGCTCATCCTGGCCGCCTACAATGCCGGTGAGAACGCTGCGCAGCGCTGGCAGAGCCTGGTGGCCGCGTGGGACGAGGACGAGATGATCGAGCAGATCTCGTATCGCGAGACGCGCGCGTACGTGAAGTCCGTTCTTCGCAACATGCGCAACTACCGGCGGCTTTATCCGGACGTCAGTGCGGGGCTCGCGCGTAGCGGGCGACGATAGCGCCCCGTCTGCGGCGTTGCGCACGTATCCGCGTGCTCGACGGGCAGGAAGCCCGCCTCCGCGCGCGGACACGCGCGCGCCTTGCATCTGGGGCACTCTCGCCGCCCGCTCGTATGTGCACGGGACGTCTTGGTGGCCGCTGCGCGGCCACCTCGCCGTGGGTTCGGATGGCAGCTTCGCTTCGCTCGCTGCCGGACGCGGCGGGTGTTGGGAATGGGAATCTAGGCCGTTGCTGCTGTGGCTTGGTGTTGTTCGGTTCTGGGGGTCAAAGTGGCCAGCAGGTTTCGGGGGAGGTTGCCGAAGGCTCCGTTGGACATGCAGACGACGACGTCGCCGGGGGAGAGCTCCGTGGCGAGTCTGCTCAGGATTTCGTCGGGGCCGGGGGCGGTCCAGGCGTGGACGCCTTGGGAGCGAAGGTCGTCGATGAGGCGCGGGGTCGAGAGCATCTCGTGCTCGGCCAGTGGGTCGTTGTCCTTGCGGTAGACCTCGCTCAGGGCGACGGCGTCGGCGCCGGCCAGGGCCTCGGTGAAATCGCGCTGGAAGACGGCGCGGCGGCTCGTGTTCGAACGCGGCTCGAAGATCGCGACGAGGCGGCGACCGGGGAAGCGGCCGCGAATGGCTTCGATGGTCAGTCTGACGGCGGTGGGGTGATGGGCGAAATCGTCGACGACGGTCACGCCTGCAGCTTCGCCGATGATCTCCTGGCGTCGAGCGGCACCCTTGTACGATGCCAGGCCGCTCTCGACGCCGGCCGCATCGACGCCGAGCTCGCGCGTCAGCGCGTAGACCGCAATGGCGTTGAGCGCGTTCATCGACCCGACCAGCGACAGTCGGAGCCTCGCCTGCGGGCGGCCTTTCCAGCACGCATCGAAGGTGGTCCCTGCGGGCGTGACCACGATGCTGCGCGGCTGCCAGCCGCCTTCGGCACCGATGCCGTAGGGAACGAAGCGATACGTCCCTGCCTCGGCAATGGCTTCGAGAAGATGCGGATAGTCCACGCAACCCACCAGCGGTGCACCGGAGGGAAGGATACCGGCCAGGCGGCGGAACGAACTCTTGACGTGCTCGACGTCCGTATAGATGTCGGCGTGGTCGAACTCGACGCTGGTCACGATGACGGCCGAGGGATCGTAGTGCAGGAACTTGGGGCCCTTGTCGAAATAGGCGGTGTCGTATTCGTCGCCCTCGACGACGAAGAAGTCGCCGCTTCCCGCCGACGTCAGCTTGCCTAGGTCACGCACCAGACCGCCGACGAGGTAGCCCGGATCCAGCCCGGCCACGTTCAGACAGTGCGCGAGCATCCCGGTGGTCGTCGTCTTGCCGTGCGTGCCGGCGACCACCAGCGAGCGCTTGCCGGAAAGGAAGAAGCGCTTCAGCGCTGCAGGGAAGGAGGTTTTCTGCAGCCCCATCGCCTCCATCGCCATCGCTTCGGGATTGGAGCGGGGAACGGCGTTGCCGACGATGACGAGGTCGGGACGAGGTTCGAGATTCTGCGGGCTGAAGCCGAGCTTCACCTCGATTCCGGCGTTGCGCAGCATGTCGCCCATCGGCGGATAGGCCGCGCTGTCCGATCCGGTCACGCGCATGCCGGCGTCGCGAAGCATGACGGCCATGGGGGCCATGCCGACTCCGCAAATGGCGATCAGGTGCACGTGTCGAATCTGCCGATCTTCCGTCATCTCAATCCTCTCCCTCTCCACTTCCACCCATTCCGATCTTTCTCGCGTCACCGGACGCGCTCGGCATCCACGGCGTCGAAGACGGCATCATGGAAGCGCGGGCGCAGCCCGCGAATGCCGCTCCCCGTTGTATCGGATGCAACGCGATTCGTCAGCAGCAGTACGTGCACTCCACGCCGGCGATCCAGCCATACGGATGTGCCGGTGTACCCGAGATGCCCCACGGCGTGCGGCGAAACCCTGCTTCCTGCCGAGCTTCCCTGCGCCGATGGCGTGTCCCACCCGAGCGCCCAGGTGGAACCTGTGGTCTGTTGGGGGCGCCACATGTACCGAACCATCCGCCCGTCCAGGACGCGGCCGCAGCCGCGGCTGGCGTCGATCCATTCGCGGGCAAGGACTTCGGCGGCCGAGATCGTCGCGAAGAGCCCGGCGTGTGAAGTCAGACCGCCGAGCGCGTAGGCGTTCTGGTCCTGCACGACGCCGTGCACGACGCGGCCTCGCCACGGGCAATGACCGGTGGCCGCGGTGCGTGCCAGTGGCAGCGGCGAGCGCCCGGACACCGCTTCGATGACGTCGACGAACCATGCATCCTCGACCCCAAGTGGATCGAGCACGAGCTGCGCGGCGACCCGGTCGATGCGCTCGCCCGTGATCGCCTCCACCACGCATCCGAGCACGAGAAAGCCGATGTCGCTGTAGACGCTGCTGCCGCCGGGGTCGCGTTCGAGCGGCTCGGCCACGATCCTCCGCAAGAGCTGTTCGCGCCGCAGGTCGGCTGCCGCGCGAGAGGACGGCTCGGGTACGAGGTTCTCGTAGAAGTGGCGGTGAGCCGGGAGTCCCGAGTCATGTCGCAGCAGATTTCGAACGCGCACGTGGTGCCGGCGCGGATCCTCATCGCTCGCGAAATGCGGAAGCACGTCCGCGATGCGATCGTCCAGGCCGAGCTGACCGCGCTGCACCAGCACGACCACCGCCGCCGCCGTGATCAGGGGCTTGGTCAGGGACGCAACGTCCCAGACGGTGTCGATGCTGACTAGCGAGTCGGTGCCCGCAATGGCCAGGCTGCCGGACGCATGCTCGAAGAGACGGCCGCGGCGGTCGCCGACCAGCGCGCATGCGCCCGGAAACACACCGTCGGCGACGGCCGCATCCAGAAGCGTGGCGACCTGTTTCCACCGGGACGTCATGGCTTTGCGAATGGCGACTCGCAAAGCTCCAACGTCGCGCCATCGCCGCCGGCCTGCAGCCGCACTCGGCATCCGAGCGGCAAGACGACGTTGTTGCTGCCATGACCGGCATCGAGACCCGCCGCCACGGGGCATGGAAGATCGCCGAGGACGTCCAGGACGATCTCGCGCAGGACTTCGCAGCCCTGGCCGTCGTCGCAATCCTCGAGGGCGCCAAAGACGATGCCCGCCACGCCGTCCAGTTTTCCGGCGTGCCGCATGTGGCTGAGCATGCGATCAATGCGGTAGGGCTTCTCGGCCACGTCCTCCAGGAACAGCACGGCGCCGTCGGTGACGATCTCATAGGGCGTGCCGAGCGTCGTAACCAGGACCGAGAGGCATCCGCCCACCAGCGGTCCCTCGCAGCTTCCTTGCCTCCAGGTCGCGAGCGCATCGCCGTTCCACCAGCCGGGCTCGTCGAAGAGGAAGCGACGAAAACGATCCTGCGCCTGCGGGGACAGCCGCGGCAGGTCCGCGCCCGGCATGGGGCCGTGAAAACAGACCAGCCCGGCTTCGGACAGCAGCCGTGCGAGCACGAGCGAGATGTCGCTGAAGCCCACGAACACCTTCGCATGAGCGGCCGCGACCGGCGCGTCGAAATGTGGATACAGACGCGAGGCGCCATAGCCCCCGCGGACACACAGGATGGCCGCGATCTCCTCACGCTCGAAAAACGCGGTCAACGAGGCCGCGCGAGCGGCGTCGGTTCCGGCCAGGTAGCGGACCGGGAACAGGCCGGTGGGCAGCTCGACCTCCAGACCCCACTGGCGAAGAAGAGTGATTCCTCGCTCGAGATGAACGGCGTCGGCAAAGCCGGCCGGGGCCGCCACGGCAACCCGATCACCGGGTCGCAGGGGGCGAGGCTTGCGCATCACGCGCGCGGACGGCTCGTTCACGGGACGGCGCCGTTTCTAGCCGCCGGCCCCCAGGCCGTCAACGTGGCCGGTTGATCGCGGCCGCAGCAGAATCCATGTTCGCGGCATGGGGCCGACCCGCGAGGAAATCCAGAAACTGGCGGTGGCGATCGCAACCGACCTCGCCCGCGAGAATCCCCCTGTGGTGCGAGGCGAGATGGCCAAGATCGCCGCGGCGGTGGCCAACGCGATCGCTGCCAATTTCGCCGAAGAGGCGCGCATCGAGCGTGAGGTCGAAGAGATGGTGAAGTCGATGGGCCGGCAGGCGGCCGAGCTCGACCCGGCCAAGCTTCGCCGCGGAATTCGCGAACGTATCGCCAAGCAGAAGGGCTTCGTCCTGTGAGAATCGGGGTGTCGTGGTGGACCGGCAGCTGAGCGAGGGGCGTATCGAGGCGCTGGCTATCGCCATTGCCAAGGCCATCGCGGCCGCACCCGGCGCCGCCGTCCTGGACCACGGCAAGACGGTGCGGCGGATCGCCGCGAGACTGCAAGGCAGCATCGGGTCGGAGGGAGAGTCCCTGGACCAGGCAGTCCGGGCAAGAATCGCTTCGCTCTCGCGCGACGTCCCCGAAGGCAGCCGGGAATGGGACCTGCTCTACCGTCAGTACTCCGAGCAGCTCTCGCGCCGGCGTTGAGAAGGCCGACAAAAAAGGGGTCAGGCACCTTTTCCGACAACGCCCGAAGGCGGCTGGCCCGTTTCCTTCCGCCTGCTTTGTTCCCGGCAACTTTTGCAGATAACCCATCTTGACAGACCTTGGGCCGGCCTTAGCTGAGCCTCTGTCTATCCATCCGAGCCCGATCTCGGGAACCCAATTTCGTCCGGCTTCGTGCCGAAACACAGTTTAGGAGGCTGCGAGAAGCGATGAACATCCGCCCACTCTATGACCGGATCCTGGTACGGCGGGTCCAGGAAGAAGAAAAGACCGCTGGTGGCATCATCATCCCCGATACTGCCAAGGAGAAGCCGCAGGAAGGCAAGGTCGTCGCCGTCGGCGAAGGCCGCGTCGACGATGACGGCAAGATCCGCAAGCTCATCGTCAAGAAGGGCGACCGCATCCTGTTCGGCAAGTACTCCGGCAGCGAAGTCACTCTCAATGGGGTCGAGCACCTGATCATGCGCGAGGACGACGTCCTCGGCGTCCTCGAGTAACCCCTATCCCTTAATTCCACGGAGGAAGATCCAGCCATGCCCAAGATCGTAAATTTCAGCCAAGAGTCGCGCGACAAGCTTCTGCGCGGAGTCAATATCCTGGCCGACGCGGTGACCGTCACCCTCGGACCCCGCGGCCGTAACGTCTGCCTCGAGAAGTCCTGGGGAGCACCCACCGTCACCAAGGACGGAGTCTCGGTCGCCAAGGAGATCGAGCTCGAGGACAAGTTCGAGAACATGGGCGCCCAGATGGTGAAGGAGGTCGCTTCCAAGACCTCCGACGTCGCCGGTGACGGCACCACGACGGCCACCGTCCTGGCACGCGCCATTTTCAGCGAAGGTTCCAAGATGGTGGCCGCCGGCCACGACCCGATGTCGCTCAAGCGCGGCATCGACAAGGCCGTCGAAAGCGTGATGCAGGAGCTCAAGAAGCTCTCCAAGCCGACCAAGAGCCGCGAGGAAATCGCGCAGGTCGGTACCATCTCCGCCAATTCCGACCGCACCATCGGCGACATCATCGCCGAGGCCATGGACAAGGTCGGCAAGGAAGGCGTCATCACAGTCGAGGAGAACAAGGCCCTGGAGACGACTCTCGACGTCGTCGAGGGCATGCAGTTCGACCGCGGCTATCTCTCGCCCTACTTCGTCACCGATCCTGAGCGCATGACGGCCCAGCTCGACGACTGCCTGATCCTCATCAACGAGAAGAAGATCTCGAACATGAAGGAGATGCTGCCGGTCCTCGAGGCCATCGCCAAGGCGGGCCGCCCGCTGCTGCTCATCGCCGAAGACATCGAAGGCGAGGCGCTGGCCACGCTGGTGGTCAACAAGATCCGCGGCACGCTCAGCGTGGTCGCGGTCAAGGCGCCCGGCTTCGGCGATCGCAGGAAGGAGATGCTCAAGGACATCGCCACGCTCACCGGCGGCAAGGTCATCTCCGAGGAGCTCGGCCTCAAGCTCGAGAACGTGACGCTGCAGGATCTCGGCAAGGCCAAGCGCATCAGCGTCGACAAGGACAACACCACCATCGTCGACGGCGCGGGCAAGAAGGCCGACATCGAGGGCCGCATCAGCACGATTCGCAAGCAGATCGAGGAGACCACGTCCGACTACGATCGCGAGAAGCTGCAGGAGCGGCTGGCCAAGCTGGTCGGCGGCGTTGCGGTGATCAAGGTCGGCGCGGCCACCGAGGTCGAGATGAAGGAGAAGAAGGCACGCGTCGAGGATGCCTTGCACGCCACGCGTGCAGCCGTCGAAGAGGGCATCGTCCCCGGCGGCGGCGTGGCCCTGGTGCGGTGCCAGTCGGTGCTCGAGACCCTCAAGGGCTCGACCGACGAAGAGAACGTCGGAATCCGCATCCTGTCGCGTTCGATCGAAGAGCCGACCCGCTGGATAGCACGCAATGCGGGCGCCGAGCCCTCGATCGTCATCGACCGCATCCGCAACGGCAAGGGAGCCTTCGGCTACAATGCCGCCACCGGACAGTTCGAGGATCTGATCAAGGCCGGCATCGTCGACCCCACCAAGGTCGTTCGTACCGCTCTTCAGAACGCCTCGTCGGTTGCCGGCCTGATGCTGACCACCGAGGCGGCGGTCGCCGAAAAGCCCAAGGAAGACAAGGGGGCAGGCGCCGGCCCGGGTGCCCACGGCATGGGCGGCGGAATGGACATGATGTAGGACCGAATCGCGCGATCGGGTCCGGCCGGGACAGCCTGCCGGAGCGATCGTCGTCGATGCTCAACGCAGACCCCTTGCCGCCCGCGCGGCAAGGGGTCTTTCTTTTCGGAGCAACCACCCGACCGCCGTCCTGAGCTGTTTACAAAAACAGCAGATAGTGGTGAAAAAGGTGATTCGTATTCAGGAGTCGAGGAAGTCGAATGTCCGTCAAGATCCGCCTCTCCAGGCATGGCAGTAAGAAGAGACCGTTCTACCGCGTTGTCGTCGCCGACGAGCGTGCGCCGCGCGACGGTCGAAACCTGGTACAAGTGGGGACCTACAATCCGCTTGTGAATCCTGCCGAGGTGAGGCTCGACACGGAGAAGATTGGCTCATGGCTCAAGAAGGGCGCGAAGCCGACACCGATCGTGGCCAAGCTTTTGAAGCAGGCGGGCGTTCCGGCCTGAACGGAACGGTCTCCCTTCGGGAGCTGGTCGAATTCCTGGCCCGGA
Source organism: Binatia bacterium (assembly GCA_035626675.1). GTDB lineage: Bacteria > Desulfobacterota > Binatia > UBA1149 > CAITLU01 > DASPNH01. Next base: position 5,795 of record DASPNH010000042.1, on the reverse strand, counting down.
ACCTCGTAACGCATCCGGACGCGGTCGAGGTCCACGAGAGCGCTAGCGAGCACGCGACGACTCTCGAGCTGCGAGTCCACAAGGAAGACCTCGGAAGGGTCATCGGAAAGCAGGGCCGAACTGCCAAATCCCTGCGCACCATTCTCAACGCTGCCGCTTCTCGCACCAATCACAAAGCTGCTCTCGAGATCATCGAAGAGTAGCCGGCGCCTGGCGGTTCCATTGCGCCGCCGACGGGCCGCGGCGTGAGCACGCGGCAACCACAGACAGATCGCATCACCATCGGCGTGATCGCCCGGCCGCACGGCCTGGGCGGCGCCGTGGTTCTGCACCTCGACCCCACCATGGCCGACGAGCTCCACCGTGGGCTTCGCGTCCGTCTCAGCGGCAAGGGCGATCCGATCGACACCACGATCCGAGCTCTGGCTCCCGCACGTTCCGGAGTGCGCCTGGTACTGGACGCGCTGCAGGACCGCGATGCGGCCGAGCGCGCCGTAGGGGCCAGCGTCTGTGCAGCTCGCGCGGACCTGAAAGGACTGGGCGAGGACGTGTATCTGGACAGCGATCTCCTCGGGGCCATCGTGTCCACGCGCGAAGGTACCGAGCTCGGCCCGATCACCGAGATCATCACGACCGGAGCCAACGACGTCTACGTGGTCAGGACCGACAAGGGCGAGGTTCTGGTTCCGGCCATCGCACGCGCCGTCGTCTCGGTCGATGTCGCGCTCGGTCGCGTCGTCGTCGAAGCGGACGCGCTCGAGTACCCGGCCTGAACATGGCTGCCTTCGACGTCATCACGCTGTTTCCCGAGTTCATCGCGGCGGGTGCCGCCGTCGGCGTGCTCGGCCGCGCGGTCGAGCGCGGACTGGTGACGGTGCGGGCGCATCAGCTTCGCGACTACACCGGCGGCAGCCCGCATCCGGTCGACGATTCTCCGTATGGCGGCGGACCGGGAATGGTGATGCGCGCCGAACCGATCTACGCCGCCGTCGAGGACGTCACCGCTCGCCATCCCGGCGCGCGGCGGATCCTAGTGACCCCGCAGGGACAGCCCTTCACGCAGGCGTGCGCCCGACGTCTGGCCGCCGAGCATCCCGGCATCCTGCTGTTCTGCGGACGCTATGAAGGCGTCGACGAGCGCGTGCGCGTGCTGTTCGACGAGGAAATCTCGATCGGCGACTACGTGCTGACCGGCGGCGAACTCGGCGCCCTGGTCGTCATCGACGCGGTCTCGCGTCTGGTGCCGGGCGTGCTCGGCAGTGAGCAGTCGCCCGCCAGCGAGAGCTTCAGCGAGGAAGACCTGCTCGAATACCCGCAATACACGCGCCCGGCCGAATTCCGCGGGATGAGCGTTCCGGCCATTCTGAGCTCGGGCAATCATGCGGCGATCGAGCGATGGCGACGCGAGCAGGCACGGGAACGCACGCGCCGTCGCCGGCCTGACCTCTCGCGCCAGCGCTGAACGATGCCTTCTCCGCTGCACGTCGCGATCCTGCATTACCCCGTCTATGACAAGAACCGCGACGTGGTCACCACTGCGGTCACCAACATCGACGTGCACGACATCGCCAGGAGCTGCTGCACCTATGGCGTGGAGCGCTTCTACGTCGTCACGCCCGTCGATGCGCTGCGCGGGCTGGTCCGCCGCATCATCCGGCACTGGGACGAAGGCGACGGGCGCGAATACAATCCGAATCGCTCCGAGGCGCTTTCGCTGGTGCGCCTGGAGGCGACGCTCGAAGGAGTCGAGATCGACATCGAAAGGCGCTACGGCGTGCTGCCCAGACTGATCGGAACTTCGGCGCGACCCAGCGCCGGAGCCGAGAGCTTCGCGAGCGTGCGCCACTCGCTCGAAACCACCGAGGCCCCCTCGCTGCTGATCCTCGGCACCGGATGGGGACTGACGGAGGCGGTGATGAGCCGTTGCCACTGCGTGCTCGAGCCGATCGTGGGACCGAGCGCCTACAACCACCTCTCGGTGCGGGCGGCAGCGGCCATTCTCCTTGACCGCCTGAGGAGTCCGGGCTAGTAGAGGCGGCTCGACTTTCCCAAGGAGCCCGCCCCGTGGACGTCATCAAGAGCCTCAACTCGGAGCAGATCCGTTCCGACATCCCCGCCTTTCGGCCCGGGGACACGCTGCGAGTGCACGCCAAGATCGTCGAGGGCGAGAAAGAGCGCATCCAGGTCTTCGAGGGCGTCTGCATCCGCCGCACCAGAGGCGCGATGAACTCCTCCTTCACGGTGCGAAAGACCTCCTACGGTGTGGGTGTGGAACGAACGTTCCCCATTCACTCGCCACGCATCGAAAAGATCGAGGTCAAGAGTCGAGGCAAAGTGCGTCGCAGCAGGCTATTCTACCTGCGAGACGTCAGCGGCAAGGCCGCTCGCATCAAAGAGCTCAAGACCACCTGATCCGGCGTCGGTGCCGGAAGTGCTCCGGTGCCAACGCGACTCAAACTTCTCACCTACAACATCCATCGCGGCGTCGGCTGCGATCGCCGCTACGACATCGGTCGCATCGAGCGCATCCTGCGCGAAGAGAAGCCCGACATTGCCACGCTGCAGGAAGTGGACTGCGGCCTGGCGCGCAGCGACTTCGACGACCAGGTCGACCTTCTGTCCTCACGCCTGCAGATGAAGGGCAGCTACTGGGCCACCTCGGCGATGGCCGAAGGGCATTTCGGACTGGCCATCCTCAGCCCCTTCCCCGTCGCGATGCTGCGTGAATACGACCTCAGCTACCGGCCGCGAAACGAGCCGCGCTTTTGCCTGCGCGCCGACCTGGAGATCGAGCCGGGCCTGATCCTGCACGTCTTCAACTGTCATCTCGGACTGGCCACGATGGAGCGCCGCTTCCAGCGCAGGCGCATGCTCAGCGACGCGCTCCTGCTCAGTGAAGAGCTGCATCATCCGGTCGTCCTGATGGGCGACTTCAACGATCGGCCGCTGACGGTGGTCCATCGGCAGCTGCGGCGCCACTTCGTCGACGCGTACCACGCTCGCGGCGCCCGATGGGGCGCCACGTTCCAGTTCGGGCCGCTGGCATGGCGGCTCGACCACATCTACGTCAGCGAGGACGTGCGGGTGCTCGACTGCTGGGTCCGTCGCGACGAACTGGCTCGCGTGGCGTCCGACCACAGACCGCTCATCGCCACCATCGAGATCGAAGCTTCAGGAAGGAGCGACGCGCAGGCGGCGACGTAGCCACACCAGCGCCGAAGCCACTACCGCCGTGGTACCCGCCAGCATCGCCAGGCTGGTGGCGCTCGGACTTCGGATCGCGTTCTCCAGCTGCGATTGCAGCAGCGAGATGCCCAGGATGCCCGGCATCATTCCGAGCACGGTGCCCAGTGCATAGTCGCGCACGCCGACGCCGGCCGATCCGAGCACCATGTTGACCACGGTAAAAGGCGCGATGGGCAGCAGCCGAATGATGACCATCGTGATCAGCCCGCGGTTCTTCAGGGTGTCGGCCACGCGGCGAAAGCGCTTGCCGGTGAGCTGCTCGACGGTGCTGCGCCCCACTGCACGCCCGACCCAGTACGTCAGCAGTGCACCCGCCAGGCTTCCCACCATCGAATAGAGGATGCCGAGGAACGGACCGAACACCGAGGCCGTGGCCAGGATGACGACCATCACGGGCACCATCGTCATCGAGGCGGCAAGGTAGATGCCGATCACCCATACCGGCGTCGCCGGTGCCTCGCGCAGGCTCTGCACGAGAGTCGCCATCGCCTCAGGCTCGATCCATTGCCGCAGCGGCGTCCATCGCCACATCGCCGCCAGCGCGACGAAGAACGTCAGCGCGACCGCGATACGCAACAGGCGCGGCCGTGCGTGCTTGCGGATCTCGCGCGGCGCATAGCACTCGATGACCGTCTCGGCGCTGATCGGCTCTCGCGGGTCGATGAGCGACCCGTCGCCGAGGTCGGGCCCGGGCTGGATGTCCGGACAGATCTGCGCGAGACAGCGCGGCTCGCGCGCGCGCGAATCGAAGAGCTGCACCATCGAGCTGCCGCCGCGCAGTGCCTGCTCGACCTCCTGCGGCGCCAGCGCCAGATGCTCTCCGAGCAGGCGCGCGCGCACCATCGCGATGGTTTCGGCCACACGGCGGTCCTGGCCGGCCTCGATCGTGAAATCGCACTCGGTGTCCAGCGCCATCGAGCGGTTGGTCAGGTTGCTCGAGCCGATGCGCAGCAGCTCGTCGTCGACGATGAGTACCTTGGAGTGCAGGTTGATCTGCTTGTCGTCGATGCCGGGCACGACGGGGTAGCATACGCGCAGCCGGTCGTAGCGATCGGCTTCCCGCAGACGCTTGATGGCCTGGAAATGCAGAACCTGGATCGTGCGCGTTTCGAACCAGCCGAAGTTGTTCTGGGGCAGGATGATGATGACCTCGGGACCATCCTTTTCGCGCAGCCGGTCGAGCAGCACGCTGACCGCTCGCGTGCAGGTCAGGTACTGGTTCTCCATGTAGATGCGGCGGCGCGCCGAGCGCAGCGCAGCCAGGTGAAGCGCCTCGATCTCCTGCACTGGCGCCTGCTCCTGGTAGGCGGGCACCGTCCTGGAGATGCCAATCTGGACGTCGGTGAAATCGGGCGCGACGCGGTCGGGCCAGCAGTCGTGCCCGGCCTCGACCGGGCCGCGCGGATCCTCGCCGGTGCATCGACGCCAGCGTTCGCGCACCAGCTCGCCCATCACTCGCGCGACCTCGCCGTCGGCCACCATCATGACGTCATGGGCGGGTACATAGTTCGGCCACGACGGATCATTGCGCCGATCGTCACCGACGGCGTGCTCGCTGGTGTCCCAACGTCCGAGCCCCAGGTCCATGCCGCCGTTGAAGACCACGGTATCGTCGACCAGCACGACCTTCTGGTGATGGCTGGAGGCGGTGGGGTGAACGTTGTCGAAGCGGAACTGGAAGCGGTCGCTCCTTGGCCAGCGCGTTCGCCATCGCAGACGCGTCTCGCGCTCGTGCTGGAAGATGATGAGGAAATCCCAGACCAGCACGTACACGTGCAGCTGGGGCCGCTGCTTGAGCAGCGCGCCGAGACGCGGCCCGAGTCGCACGGGCAGATCGTCGCTGTGTCCGTTGCGGATCAGCGCGATGCGCGAGTGCGCGTCCCAGCCGAGAATGAAGATGGAATGCCGGGCCTTGGCGATCGCCGACGCGACGGCACCGTAATACGCCTCGCCATCGGCGAGCACCGCCGCCCGCCTCGCCTGCGCCAGACGCCAGACGGTATTTCCCGGTTCCAGAATCCTGCTCATGGGTGGACGACGCAGCGCGCTGCGTCCGACCCATGATTGCGAACTCCCACCAGCGAGCAAGACGGTTGGCGAGGCAACCCCGTACTGCACCCGCGGGCGACGCGTTGCGGATCAGGGGTCGGTGCAGCGGACGAAATATCGCGCGCTGCCGCTCCCGTTCAGTGCAGCCGAGCACGAGGGACGGGTCGATGCGCACTGACCGATGCCCGCAGGCGGACAGCTGACGGGCTGACAACCGTCGCCATCCTCCCCGCCAAACCCGGCGCAGCTGGCGAATCCGCTGAAGCCGGTCACGCCGAAATTGTCTCCGGTCGATCCGACGGTATCGAGCCTTCCGCTCGGACGTCGAATCGTCACGTCGCAACCGGGCTGGCTCGACTGCGACGCCGTGCCGCCGGGCCATTGCGCCGCGGTGAAGGCGCCGCCGGTGCTGCTGTGGATGGTGAAGGTGAAGTCGACGGTCCCGCAGCAGACGCCGTTTCCGGTGCACCGGAAACGGCGTCTGCTGCGGGACCGTCGAC
>DASPNH010000041.1:0-28186 GCA_035626675.1 Binatia bacterium | reverse complement strand
GCCCGGGTCGGTCTGGGCGGTGTCCTCGCGAAACGCCACCCACAGCTCGCCGCTCTCGCTCAGCTCGATGTCGCTGATCTGATCGTCGCTGGTGGCGACGACGACGGACTCGACCGATCCGTCCATCAGATCGACTTCCACGACGGCATTGCCGGTATCGTTGGCCACCACGGCATAGGCGCGGCGAGTGCCAACCACGACGAGATCGAACAGATCTCCTCCGAGGTCGGCGCCGGTGGCGAGCACGCCCAGGGATTGCCGCGTCGCCGGATCGATCGCCTCGATACCGCCGTCGCCCAGATCGTCGAAGACCTTGCCCGGCCCCGCTGCGTAGAGGATCCCCGAGCGTTCGTCGTACAGAAGCCCCTTGGTTTCGGAGAAGGGGTTGGTGATGGCGAGCTCGACCTGCCCGGTCACGGCGTCGGACTGCGTGTCGACGATGGCCAGCATGCCCGTCAGCTTGGCCTGGAGAGCGCCATCGAGCCGGTGCATGGAAACGAAGAGCTCGTGGCCGATCACGATCATCTGGTCCATCTGCGGAACGGCGTCCGGGTCGAAGCCGCCGAGATCGATGCGATCGACGATCAGGTCGAAGCATTGCGGATCGACGTCGGGGTCCAGGAAAGTCGGATCGATGACGAGCAGCTCGCGGCCGCCGTAGAGCGTCACGTAGCCTTTGTCCTGCGACAGCAGCAGGACGTCGTGCGGATTGGAATCGAAGCCGTCGGCGACGCTGCATTCCTTGATCGTCGGAAGGTCTTCGTCGTCGATGTCGAGCACCTGAAGGGAGTTCCTTCCTTTGCGGTTGACCGAGATGGCCAGGCCGAGCTGCCAGCGAATGACGGAGTCACGAGCGAGCGAACCGCCGCGGAATTCGACGTCGTGATCGCCCATGTCCACCACGCCGATGCCCCCCGAATCGAAGAAGATCGGTGCCGTGCTGACCAGCGTACGCCTTCGCACCCACGCCGCGCATTCCGGTACGACCGGTGTCACGGCGGCGCGGAGCGTGGCCAGCGCGTCGGCGGCGACGACCTTGCCGTCGCCGCCTGCGGGCGCGACGTCGGCGCGCGCGTCGTAGCCGCCCGCCACCGCCGCGCGCAGCGTCGCCAGGCCGTCGGTCGCGGTCAGGAAGCCGTCGCCGCTGGAATCGCCGCAGAAGGCGGACGCGCCCGTCGCCCTCATTGCGAGAAAGAGCAACGCCCACACTGCGATCATCGCCGGCGCAGTGCCGGCACGGTCAGCTTGCATCGTGGCGCTCCTGGTCGCGGCGACCGGACCAGCTCAGCGTCGCATGGAAGGTCCGGCTCGGAAGCGGATAGCCGATTTCATCGGGGATGAGGCTGTTGCCGAGATTGTCGGCTTCCAGCGTGAGTCGAAAGCCGCCGGCCAATGTCACGATCAGCGCAAGGCCGTGCTCGACACGCGTGGGAATGGGTGCCAGGGCGTTCTCGCTGTCGCGAAAATGGCTGCTGTCCACCTGCACGTCATAGGACAGCAGGACGCGGTCGCCGGTGAAGGGAAGCGGCCAGCTCAGGCGTGCGTAAGCCTCGTGCGGCGGCAGGCTCGGCAGCTTCCTGCCGCGTACGCCGAAGCTGTCGGTACGATTGACGGCGTCCTGGTAGGTGTAGTTGGCCGAAAGCGCCAGGCCCCACGGTATCTGCGCCTCCAGGCGCACCTCGTGGCCGGTCACGTGTGCGCGGGCGACGTTCTGCGCCACGGCCACGCGCTGCGGAGTCAGCAGCACCACGATCACGTCGTCGATGTCGTTGTGGAAGTACGCATAGCCGAGATCGAGGCGGCTCAACCACGCAAAGCGCGCCGACCATTCGAACCCTACGTCGCGGTTGATGCCCGACTCAGGATCCAGCGCGGGGTTGCCTTCGGTGAACCCGTCGGCCCCGAACAGCTCATCGAAGGTCGGCGGGCGGAAGTACGTCCCGACGTTGCCCTTGAGCACCAGGCCGCGCACAGGCTCCCACCTCAGGCCCGCGCGAGGGTCGGTCGAACTCTCGTCGTCACCGCTGCCCGTGCTTGCCGCATCGAAGGAATTCCACAGCTGCTGATGCCGCACCTGGAGGTCGAGCGTCAGGTTCCATCGCGGAATGGACCATTCGTCGCCGGCAGCGATGGCCAGCGACCACCGGTCGGCGGACGCGCCCGGCTCCATGCGCTCGAGAAACTCCTGGTCGAAGGTCTCGTAGCCGACCTCGGTCGTGCCGCCCACTAGGTGAGAGCCGATCGTGCGTCTCCATCGGCCCAGCGTCATGGACGCGACGCTGTCGGCGACGTTGTCGGCGTCGAGCTCGGCCTCGGTGAGCTTTTCCTGCTGGTAGAGGAGGCTCGATTCGAGCGCCCAGGCCGCATCGGCGCCTTCCAGGGCCAGCGCCGTGATGCTTCGAGTCGTTTCCAGATTGGCATTGGAAGGGTCTGCCACCGGACGGCTGGGCGTGGGGCATGCACGAAGGTCCGGTCCCGGCACGCCTTCGTTCTTGTAGAAGACGTGTTCTCTTGCCTGGACGCGCAAGGATTCTCCGAACGGATGCCGATACCGCAGCAGAGCCGAAACGGTGTCGCTTTCGTTGTTCGGCATCTGGCGGACGCAGCCTTCTCCAGGCTCGAAGATGCCGAAGCTGTCGGCCAGGTACTCGTAGTCGCCCTCGGTCGTGCGAAGCGACGCCAGCGCCGAGGCGGCGCCTTCGCCGATTCCGCCGGAGCCGTAACCGACGATCTTGCCGCTGCCGAAGGAGCCGAGTCCGGCCGCAGCGCCCGCAGTGGTGCCGCGCGGATCCTTCGTGATGATGTTGACGACGCTGGCAGCGGAGGCCGCGCTCAGTCCGGCCGGCGCCGTGCCGCGATGGATCTCGATGCGCTCGACGGCCTCCAGCGGAATGTCGGAGAGATTGACGACGGCGTCGTCCGCGCGTCCCAGGCTGACGCCGTCCAGCAGCACGCGTAGCTGGCCCGCCGGCGCGCCGCGAATCGACAGCGTCGAGAAATCCTCGCGACCGCCCTGGCGCCGGATCTGCGCGCCGGCGCTCTGTCCGAGCAGCTCGGCCGTGGACTCGAAGCTCTGCCAGGAAGGCTCGGTGTACACGGTCTCGCCGAACCCCGTCACGTCCTGCGACGTCTCGAAGCTGCGCTCGGTCAGCACCGGATCGGGCAGCCTCTCCTCCTCGATCACGACCGGATCGATCTCGACCTCGGTCTCCTGCGCGTCAGCAGGAATCGAGGTTGCTGCGGCGCTTGCCAGCACGAGCGCGCACCGCAGCAGGCATCTGCCAAAGCGTGCGCGAAGAGCGAGTACGGATGGATGCAAAGCGCGCGAACCCTAGGGACGCGATCTTCGGGAGTCAACGAAAGTGTCGGTCGTTTAACCCCTGCGAAACATTGCCGGCAACCAGGGCCCGCGGCCGAAGCGCGCATGGCAGCGGCTTTGACAGCCCGTAGACGGCAACCTAAGACCTCGCAGGTGACGGGCGCGGCGCGCAAAGGCGTCTCGATTCTGGGCTCGACCGGCTCGATCGGGACGACGACGCTGGCGCTGATCGAGCGCTTCCCAGACCGTTTTCGCCTGGTCGCCCTGGCCGCCGGCCGCCGCGGCGACCGTCTGAAGGACCAGGTCCTTCGCTTCCGTCCCGACATCATCTCCCTTGCCGATGCACACGAGGCCGCACAGCTTGCGGCCGCGCTCGAGGCCGAACTCGGCGAGGATGCCCCCGAGGTATGCCACGGCGGTGCGGGTCTGGCCCGCGTCGCCTGCGCGCCCGGCACCGAGATTCTCGTATCTGCTCTGGTTGGTGCCGTTGGCCTGGCGCCCACGCTGGCAGCCATCGATGCCGGCATCGACATCGCGCTGGCGAACAAGGAAGTCATGGTCGTGGCCGGTGAGCTCGTGCGCAAGCGCGCGGCGGCCAGCGGCTCGCGCCTGCTCCCCGTCGACAGCGAGCACAATGCGCTCTTCCAGGCCCTGAGCGGCCGCGACCCCGCGTACATTCGCAAGCTGGTGCTGACGGCTTCGGGCGGTCCCTTTCGCCAGCACAGCGCCGAGCAGCTCGCACGCGTGACGCGCGAAGAGGCGCTCCGGCATCCGACCTGGAACATGGGTGACAAGATCACCATCGACTCGGCATCGCTCATGAACAAGGGCCTGGAGGTGATCGAGGCGCGCTGGCTGTTCGACGTGCCGCCCGAGAACATCGAAGTGCTCGTGCACCCGCAGAGCATCGTGCATGCGCTGGTGCGTTACCGGGACGAATCGGTCATCGCGGTCCTGGCGCTTCCCGACATGACGATTCCGATCGCATACGCGCTGACGCATCCCGACCTGCTCGACCTCGACTACTTGCCACGCCTGGACCTGGCCTCGGTCGGCTCGCTGACGTTCACGGCTCCGGACTTCGAGCGTTTCCCGTGCCTGGGCCTCGCTTACCGTGCCCTTGCCGCCGGCGGCACGATGCCGGCCGTAGCCAACGCCGCCAACGAGGTCGCGGTCGCCCGTTTCCTGGCCGGCGAGATCGGCTTCCTCGACATCGCTGCAACGGTGGCCGCATGCATGGATGCGCATCGCACGCAGAGCTGCGACAACCTCGATCTTCTGCTGGAGGCGGACGGTTGGGCGCGCTCGGCGGCGGCCGATCGGCCAGCGGCGTGACGGCCTGATGCCCAGCGACGATTTCTGGAAGCGCCTTCAGGCGTATCTTCCGGCCTCGGCGATGCTGCTGGTGGCGGTGCTGTCGTTTCGTCGTCTCGACGATTTCGACACGTGGTGGCATCTGGCCGCTGGCCGCTGGATCGCCGACAACGCCTCGGTGCCATCCAGGGACACGCTCTCGTTCACCGTTCCGGACAACGAATGGGTGAACCTGCAGTGGCTCTACGACCTGGTGCTGTACGCGCTCTACGGCATCGGCGGCGCCAACATCCTGATCCTGGCATCGGTATTGTGCTTCGTCGCCACCTTCGTGCTGCTGGAGCGGCACATTCGCCGCTTCGTCGGGCCCGTGCTGGCCACTGCGCTGCTCGTGTGGATCGCGGCCACGGTCAACGAGCGCTTCCTGATCCGGCCCGAGATGGCCACGTTCCCCTTGATGGCTGCCGTCCAGCTCGTGCTGACGCGCGGCAGGGAGAACCCCGCCGCGCTGCGATGGCTGGTCCCGCTGATGCTGCTGTGGACGAATCTGCACTCGCTCTTCATCCTGGGTCTGGCCGCGATCGCATGCGCCATCGGTGGCGCTCTGGTGGCGGAGATTCCCTTCCTCCCGCGCGGATGGCGGCGCGACAGTGCGTGGCCGGCGCCGGCGCGGCGCGGACTGCTGGTCTGGGGTGCCGCCTCGCTGGCAGTGACGCTGGTCAACCCCTACTTCTTCCGCGCACTGACGTTTCCGTTCGAGCTCATGAGCCGCATCGACGGCTCGGCCGACGTCTACCAGATCATCGGCGAGTTCCGCCGGCCCTTCTCCGGATACTTTCTCACTTACGCCATCGGCTCCTATCAGGTGCTGTTCTTCGCCTCGCTGGCTCTTGCGGTGCTGGCCGGTCTGGCGCGCGCGATGGTGCCCGCACGGCCGCCGCAGGACTCTACCGGCGGTGGCCGCTTCGATCTCGGCGCCCTCGTCTTCTTTGCAGCGCTGGCCTACCTGTCGCTGCTGGCGCGCCGCAACATCGGCGTCTTCGCCATCGGGGCAGCGCCGTTCGTCGCCAGCTGCATCGGCATCCTGATCTCTCTGCTGCCGGTCCGCGTCGCTTCTCCATCGACGATCCTCGCCAAGGCCGCGACGGTGGTGGTACCGCTGGTGACGCTGCTGCTGTCGTGCCTGGCGGTGAACAACGCCTGGTATGCACGTACCGGCGAGACCCACGAGTTCGGCACTGGCGTGATGGCGGCGAACTTCCCGTTGCGCGCCGTCGATTTCTTTCGCAAGCACTCGCTGCCGGGGCCGACCTACTGCGACCTGACTGCCGGCGGGTACCTGGCCTGGGACGATCCGAGCGGCAAGGGCGTCTACGTCGATGGCCGTCTGGAAGTGTACGACACGCCGTTCCTCCAGCACTATTTCAACACGCTCAACAACGGCCGCACGTTCCTGGCCGATGCCGATGCGCGCAAGATCCAGAGCGTCTTTCTCTTTCATCGGTGGGGAAACCGTCAGGCGCTGATCCGTTTCCTGCTCGGTGTTCCGGCCTGGAGGCTCGTCTACTACGACGAGGTCGGCGCCATCTTCGTCCGCCACGCCGGCAATGAGGACGTCGTTGCCAGGGCGCGGCAGAATTTCGTCGACGAATGGCGGCCGCGTACCGATTCGATCGTGCTCGGGGACTCGCCGACCGCGTGGTGGCAATGGCCGGTGCAGCACTACACGGCATTGATCGCCTACGCGCGCCTTCGCGAGGCGATGGGCGATCCGGCCAGCGCGGTCCCTTACTTCGAGAAAGCGCTGACGATGTCGCTGCCGGTAGAGTACGAGGTCGAGGTCCTGCAGCACCTTGCGCAGTATCGCGCGGGCCGCGGCGACCGGGCGCAGGCTCGCTCGCTCCTGCAGCGCGCTCGCGAAGCCGACCCCGACAACCAGAGCGTGCAGGCCATGCTGTCGCAGCTCGGCGGCGGTAGCTGATCTGGTGCGCAAGCAGCGACACGAAGCCTCGCCGTCGAGGAAGACCGGTGCCGCACCAGGCGCTGCGCCGCGGCCGAGCCTGCCGCGTGACGTGCGGCGGGCGCCGTGGTGGGCCGCCCTCGCCGCCATTGCGCTGCTCACCGCGTTCGCGGCGCAGGCCGGCATCGCCGCGCGGCGCGACTCGGTGACCATCGACGAATTCGTGCACCTCCCGGTCGGCTACAACGCGATTCGCACCGGCGACGTCAGCCAGGATCCCATCAATCCGCATCTGTCGCGCATGATCGCCGCGCTGCCGCTGCTGTGGGCGCCGCCCAGGTTCGATCCCGACCCTCGCATGGTCGTGTGGTCGCTCGGCTACCATCTGATGGAGCAGAACGCGGATCGCTATCACGAGCTCTACCAGGCCCCGCGGTGGATGATCATCGGACTGTCCCTGGTGACGGCGATCGTGGCGGCAGTGTGGGCATGGAAGCTCTACGATTGGCGCGCGGCGTTGGTGACGCTGGCGCTGTTCGCGTTCACGCCCTCTATGCTGGCGCACGGTCATCTGGTGACGCTGGACATGGCCGGCACGCTCGGCTTCGTGGCGGCGCTGCTGGCCACGTGGTCGCTGCTGGCGCGGCCGACGCCGGCTCGCGCCGCGCTTCTGGGCGCGACCCTCGGCATCGCCAATCTGATGAAGCTTTCGGCCTTCGTGCTGACCGCCATCGTCCTGGTGCTCGTGGTCGTGCGTGCCGTCCGCGAGCGCGACGTGACGCCGCGGCGATGGGCGATGCTCCTGCTCGTCGTCGCTGCATCGGCGCTCTTCACGCTCAACGCCGGCTATGGTTTCGAGGGCACGTTTTCGCCGATCGGTCGCGCGCGGCTCGATCCGGGAGGGACCCTGGGAGGCATCGCGGCGTCGATGTCGGGCCTGCGGCTGCCGTTTCCGCGAGCATTCCTCGAAGGCGTCGACATGATCCTGGAGGTGGGGAAGAACCGCGAGCCTTCGTATTTTCTTGCAGGAGAGCTGTCGGCCGAGGGTTGGTGGTACTACCACCTGGCCGCCTTTGCGGCGAAGTGTCCGATCCCGGTCCTGCTCTCCTCGTTGCTGGCGATCGTGGTGTGGGCCGCGCGTCGCAGCACGGGCCGCCGCGACTACTGCGTGTTCGTCCCGGTCCTGCTGCTCTTTGCCGCCAATTCCGCTTTCAACTCGCTCTACATCGGCGAACGGCACGTTCTTCCCGCCTATCCGTTGCTGATGATCGGCGCCTCGCCATGGATCGCGAGCGCGCTGTCGGCGTGGAGAGCGGGGCGAAGCTGGCTGGATCGCGTGCTACCGATTGCCGCGGCGCTGTTGCTGATATGGACGGCGGCAGGGACGCTGCTGGTCGGCCCCCGCTACCTGCAATACTTCAACGAAGCGGCGGGCGGGGCCGAACGCGGCCACCGCATGCTCATCGACTCCAACATCGATTGGGGCCAGGACCTGATTCGTTTGCGTGAATACATGGAGACGAGCGGGACGCAGTCGGTGGCGCTGGCGTACTTCGGCCGCGTCGACCCGCGTGTCTATGGCGTTCGCTACACGCCGCTGGAGCCTGGACGATCCAGGGGAAAGGTCGCCGTGTCGGCCACGTTCCTGATGGGCCGGCCCTATTTCTGGATCCTCGGCGGGCGCCAGAGATGGGTTCCGGCCAACACGTATTCCTACTTGCAGGGGATGACGCCGGTGGCGCGCGCCGGATCGATGTTCGTGTTCGACGTGAAATGAGCATCCTTGCACGGATGCGTCGCGGCGCGTGCGATGCAAGTCGAGCGAGAGCGATTCATCCACCGGAGGAGGCGAGAGCTCGCGCCACGGCGCGGCGATAGGCCGCCTGCAGCGCGCGCGTGATCGGGCCAGGCCTGCCGTCTCCGACCCTGTGACTGCCGGCGCGGACGACGGGAATCACTTCGATGGTCGACGCCGTCAGGAAGACCTCGTCGGCAGCCTCGAGCTCCCGGACGCTCACGGGCTCCTCGCGCACCTCGCCGATCCGCCGCGCGAGCCTGATCACCTTCTGCCGCGTCACGCCGGGCAGGAGGCCGCTGGACACCGGCGTCGTCTTGATGACGCCGCGCCGTACGACGAACACGTTGCTCGTGGTGCCCTCGAGCACGACCCGGTTGTCGATGGTGTAGACGGCTTCGAAGCAGCCGCGCCGGCGCGCCTCGGTTCGCGCGAGCACTGCGGGAAGATAATTCAGCGACTTCATCTGGCGCGATCTTTCCGAGACGCCCGAGCCCACGTCGACCAGAACGATGCCCACACCGCGCTGCTGGTGCTCGTCCAGCCCCGGCTCGAGAGGCCGGAACAGCAGCAGCGTCGTCGGCTGCGCGGTGTCCTTGACGACGAGAGCCACCGGACCGGCGCCGCGCGTGATCGTCAGGCGCACGGCCCCGTCGGCATCCAGCATGCGATTGCGCCGCGCCAGCTCCTCCGTGCGCCCCTCGAATGCTTCGGTGTCGGCATCGAAAGGGATGCCGATGCGGCTGGCCGTGCGGGCCATGCGCGCCAGGTGCTCTCGAACCGCGTACGGTCGTCCGCGGTAGGTGCGCCAGGTCTCGAAGAGGCCTTCACCGAAGAGGAACCCGCGATCCAGCGCCGACACGCGCGCGCGCGACACCGCGACGAAGCTGCCGTTGAGATAGCAGACGCTCTCGCGCATCACGCCACCGCGTCCACGGACGCAGCCTGCGCCACGCACGATTTCCACGCCCGCAGCTTCACTTCGGTCTCGGCCCACTCCGCATCGCGGTCCGAATCGGCGACGATGCCGCCGCCGGCCGAGTAGCAGGCGCGGCCGCCGCGAACGACGGCCGTGCGAATCGCGATCGAGAGCTCGAGCATCGCTCCTCCATTCCACATGCCGACGGCTCCCGTGTACGGGCCGCGCGTATAGCGTTCGACGCCGGCCAGAAGATCGATGGCCGCGATCTTGGGTGCGCCGGTGATCGAGCCGCCTGGGAACGTCGCGCGCAGAAGTTCTGCCAGGCCGGTCCCCGGCTGCAGCGTCGCGCGCACTTCCGAGATCATGTGATGCACCGTGGCCCAGCTGGCCACGCGGCCGAAACGCGCCACCTCCACCGACCCGGCAAGAGCCACACGGCCGAGATCGTTGCGCTCCAGGTCCACGATCATGACGTGCTCGGCCCGCTCCTTGGCATCGGTTCGAAGCTGCTTGCGCGCGGCGGCGTCGGCGCCGGCTTCTGCACGCCGGGCGCGCGTTCCCTTGATTGGCAGCGTGCGTACGCGATCGCCGCGCCGCTCCAGGAAACATTCGGGAGAATTGCTGAGCAGCTCGAAGCCGCCGCACCGCAGGAAGGCGCCGTGGGGAACGGGCTGCACGCGACGCAGCCGCCGGTAGACGTCAGCCGGCGCATCGACGAGATCGAACACCTCGCGGCGCGACAGATTGGCCTGATACAGATCGCCGGCCGCGATGGCCGCGGCGATGCGCTCGAAACCGCGATCATAGAGGGGGCGCGCCGTCTGCTCCCAGGTCTGCGGCGAGGATCCACGATCCTCTTCGGGAACCGGCGCGCCGCCGGCGTCGAAATGGACTCGCGAGATCGCTCCGGTGTCCGGGTCCCAGGCGTCGATCTCGTCGTAGGTCGAAAGCACCGCCAGCGGAAGGTCGAGGAAATCGACGTCGGCACGCCGAACCTGCTCGATGAAGCATGCGAGCTCGTAGGAAAGATAGCCGACCGTGCGCGGAAGAAGCCGTCCCCGAAGCCACCGCGGCGTATCGAGTGGACGTGCGCGCGAGCGCTCGACGAAATTCGCGATCGCCACCAGCGGATGCGCACTCGACTCGCGCCAGCATCCATCCTTCCAGCAACGAACGCGTCCGCTGCAATCGACGACGAGCTGCGAGGAAGGACGGCCACCGGCAAAGCTCGGCACCGAGCGACCGGCACGATCGAGCAGGAAGCAGTAGGGTTCCGCAAGATGAGGTCGAAGCAGCGCCCACGGTGCATGCGCGAGCGGATCGGGCGCGAGGGTCACTCGGCAGTCCTAGGGGGTCGATGCCCGGAGTCAAGTGCGCGCTGCATGAAGGCTTCTTGCGCAATGGAGAAGCTCCAACGCTCGCTGCGCCGGCTTGCTCGATGCGGAGGGGATGTCTAGGCTCCCGCGCCGTGGATGGACACGTCAGCCTGTTGCAGGAGGTCGCGGCTTCGACCGTGACCGTCTCTGCGGAGATTCCTCCGTCGCATCCATCGGCGGGGGTGCTCGGTACGTCCAGAACCGGAACCGGCGGCGTGGTCGACGAGGACGGCACGGTGCTGACCGTCAACTACATCGTTCTCGGCGCCACTCAGCTCACCGTCACCGACACCGAAGGCAATACGGTGCCGGCAAAGATCATCGCGCAGGATTTCACCACCGGCGTCGCCGCGGTGGCCAGCGATCTGTCGACCGTGCCGCCGCTGCGCAAGGGAAGCTCCACGCTGGTCGAGGCCGGGCAGGACCTGTTTCTCGTCTCCAGTGTCGGCGGCGCCGACCGCCGTTCGGCAAGCGGCTTCGTCTCCTCGACCGAAGCGTTCGACGCCTACTGGGAATACTATCTCGAGCGCGCCATCTGGCTGAGCGCCATCAATCCGGGGCTCGGCGGCGCGCCGCTGTGCGACGCTCGCGGGCGACTGGTCGGAGTCGTCTCGCTCAATCTCGGTGCCGTCGGCCGCGCCACCCTGGCGATCCCCGCCGAGCACTGGTTCGATCACGCCGACGAGCTGCGCACGCACGGCCGGCGCACCACGCGCGCCGCACGCGCATGGCTCGGGATGTTCTGTTATGCGCTGCCCGACCGCACCGTGGTTGCGGGCCTGGTCCCGGGCGCGCCGGGCGAGCGCTCGGGCCTGACCGTCGGCGACGTGATCGTGCGCATCGGCGAGGAGCAGGTCACGGGCCGCCTCCAGCTCTACGAAGCCATCTGGCGCCACAGTCCCGGCGAAACCATCGCGCTGAAAGTCTTCCGCAGCGGCCGCCTCGCCGAGCTAACGATCCAGACCGGCGACGCCGAAGACTTCTTCCGAATCTGACCCATCACGCTAGAGCACGACCTGCGGAACGGCTACGCCGCCGTGATTCCAACCAACCTGCCGATGGTCGCGACGCGCGAGTCCGAGAGTCAGCCGGCCGCGCCTGCTTCCGGGGGCACCGCCGCCTCCGCATCCCCGACGGCCTCGATGTCCTCGTCTTCTTCCGAGTCGGCGGGTACGTCGTTGGGAGCGGCCATGAACACGCCCAGTCCGACCAGCGTGATCGAGGACGCCACCAGGAACATCGTCGGGTAGCCGTAATTCTCGATGACGGTTCCGAAGAAGAACGCGCAGCTGGAGATGCCCAGGCTGTAGGAGCCGCTGAACAGGCTCTGGGTGCGGCCGATGTTGCGCGCGTTGCTCCAGTCGGCGACCAGCGCGTTCATGGTCGGGTAGAGCATGCCGTGCCCGAAACCGAAGATCGCGCCGATGGCGACCACCGTCGGCATGGTGCGAACGAAGGCCAGCGCAGCCACCGCCAGGCTCAGAAGCGCCATAGCCGGTAGCAGCACCGCGCGGCGGCCCAGACGATCGGAGACGCCGCCCAGCAGGACGCGCACCAGCACCGCTGCCAGGCTCCAGGCGGTGAAGAATGCGCCCACGCGTCCGATCTCGAACTTCTTCATGAAGACGGGAACGAACGTCTGCGTGGCGCCGAACCCGAATCCGTAGCAGAGCATCGCGAAGGTCGCCGCGGCCACGGCGCGCCGAGCCATCTTCGGATCGATCTCGGTCCTGCGGGGGCGGACGCGGAATTCCGGCGGCTTCGGCAGCCGCAGCGCCATCGCGAGCGACGCGGTCCCCAGGCATGCCCCCACGGCGAACATCGTCGGAAATCCGTACCGCGTGATGATCTCCTCGCCGATGGCGGGGCTGATCGCATGCGTCAGGATGGTGGAGATGCCGAACCAGCCGATCGCCTCGGCACGACGCTCCATCGGTGCGAACAGCACCGCCAGCGTCTGGGCTCCGGTGAAAGCGGCCGTGAAGGCGATGCCCTGCAGGACACGCACGACGTAAAGGGGCGTTCCGACGTCGTCGAGAAACACGAACGCCACCGAGCACAGCGAGCCAAGGGCGATGCCGCTGATCATGAAAGGTCGGCGGCCGACGCGATCGAGCAGGTAGCCGATCAGTGGCAACGCGGCCAGCCCCGCAAACCCCGAGGCGGCATTGACCCTGCCCGCGAGCTCTTCGCCGCCGCCACGCTCGACCACCCATAGTGGGAGAAGGAAAAAGAACGCGAGGTTCAGAAAGGACAGGAAATTGGCTGCCGACACCAGGAAGAACGCGCGCGGGATAGGAGGCTTGGGGGCCGGCACCTGCACTCTCTAGCGAGCGAGGGGCAAGCTGGCAACGCAGCCGACATCCGATGATGATGCTCGCGCGCAGCGCCCTGCTGCCGTGGCAGCGGCCGACCCGCGCCAGTCGGGTTGAATTGCGGGTGGCGCTGCGGGATGCTGCCGACCCTTCATGTACGAGAGCTTTTTCGGGCTCAGCGATCTGCCTTTCCGCCTCACGCCCGACCCCAGATATCTGTTCATGAGCGCGAAGCACCGCGAGGCCTTCGCGCATCTGGTCTACGGCATCAGCGAAGGCAGCGGCTTCGTCGCCATTACCGGCGAAGTCGGCGCGGGCAAGACCACGCTGATCCGCGCGCTTCTGGCCGAGGCTGCCAAAGACGTCACCGTCGTCTCGATCGTCAATCCGGTCCTGACATCCACCGAGCTCCTGCAGACCATCAACGCCGAGCTGTCGCTGCCGTCGCGCAGCACCAGCCGCAAGGAGCTGCTCGAGGAGCTCGCGGCTTTCCTGCAGCGCAACAAGAGGGACGGCCGCCGCACCGTCATCATCGTCGACGAGGCGCAGAACCTGGACCCGGTCGTCCTGGAGCAGCTGCGTCTGCTGTCCAATCTGGAGACCGAGACCGAGAAGCTGATTCAGGTGGTGCTGGTGGGCCAGCCCGAGTTGCACGGCCTGCTTCAGCGTCACGACCTGCGCCAGCTCAATCAGCGCGTGACCGAGCGCTGGCATCTGGAAAAGCTCGATCGCGACGAATCCTTCGAATACGTGCGCCACCGTCTGCGCGTGGCCGGCGCGCAAGGCGATCTCGTCGACGCCAAGGGCCTCGAGCTCATGTACCGTTTCACCGGCGGGGTGCCGAGGCTGCTGAACATCCTCGGACATCGATCCCTGCTCGTCGCATACACGCGAAGCAAAGGCCGCGTCGGAGCCGCCGAAGTCACCTCCGCCGCGCGCGAGCTCGGCTATGTGCCGCAGGCATCGGCCAGGGAGTCGCGCAGCTGGCCGCGGTGGGCAGCGGTGGGCGGGGCCGGCGTTGCCGCTGCCACGGTGGCATTCTTCCTGTTCGCCGCGCTTGCCGAGGAGCCGGCTTCCTCGCGTCCGCGCGGGCAAACGGCGCGTGAAGAAGCCGCGTTTTCACGATCGCGCTCGTCGGCTCTTTCGCCGATGCCGGCCGCGGCTGCCGAAGCGGCAATGGCCGACATTCCAGCCGAAGCCGCCGGGCAGGAGCCCGTAGCCGCTGCTCCAGCTCCGGCTCAACCGGCGGCGCTGGCGACGGCGTCGGTGTCGGCCGTGCCTTCGCAGGCAGCCCGTTCGCTTCCGAGCCCCGAGGCCGCTCTCGCGTCGATCGCCAGCGTTCCGGTCTTCGATGCGGCCGTCACTGCCTACTCGACGTTGCTGCAGCTGTGGGGCAAGCCCGCGGTGACAGATGCCGATCTGGGCGATAGCACGCTCGACCTCGAGCCGATCGCCAGCTCGCGCGGCCTTCGCTACCTGTCGGTGGAGATCAATCGCGCACTCCTGTCGGTTCTGGACCTGCCTGCGCTCATCGAGCTGCAGCTTCCGGGCTCCGCCGACGTTCGGTACGCGCTGCTGGAGGGCGTCGATCCGATCGGCGGCATCGCCCATCTCGGCGGCGGAATCATCGTCGCCGATTCCACTCTGGACCAGTGGTGGAATGGTCGCGCTCACATCCTGTGGCGAGACGAGCACGGACTTCGCTACGACCTCGGGCCTGGCAGCGGGGGACCGGCAGTACGAAAGCTGCAGGAAATGCTCGTCCAGGCCGGCGTCTATCAAGGCGAGCCCAGCGGACTCTACGACGACCTGACCGAGAACTCGGTGCGCCGATTCCAGGAAGCCAAGCACATCGCGACCGATGGCGTGGCCGGCCCCATCACACAGATCCTGCTGTACAACTCGCTAGGCCGGCAGGCGCGACCTACACTGGTTCGCGCACGAGCCTGAGGACGAGGGAACTTTGAGCAGTATCCTGGATGCCGTCACCAAGGACGCCGAGCGCGCCGACCGTCCGGCGCTCGCGCCGTTGCCGCCCGAGTTCGACGGCGGCCCGCCCGGACCGCGCGGAGGCAGACGCTGGGTTTCCGCAGCCGCCGTGGTGGTCGTGGGATTGGTGGTCGGCGCAGTCGCAGCCCGCACCTTCGGTACCGCCGAGGAGGAGCCTGAGTCTCTTCTGGTAGCCGAGGTCGAGCAGAAGATGGCCACTCGCGATGCCGGCAGCCAGGCGTCGCCGCGCAAGCCTGCGGCAACGGCCGCCGGCGCCGAGGACGTGAAGAAGCGCGAGGACGCTGCGGCCAGGCGGCCCGCGTCCACCAAAGCCCCCGACGATGACGACTCGGGTCGTCCGCGCGGCGACCGCCGCCAGGCCAAGAGCGAGCGCAAGGCTGCCAAGGACGGGCGCCAGGCCGTTCGCGAAGCACGCCATGCAGGCAAGCTGGCAGCGTCCAAGGTCCGACCCGATGCGCCCGCGGCGGCCCCGGCACCGGCGTCACCTGGACCCGCAGCTGCGGCACCACCGACACCGACGGTTCGCACCGCGCCGCCCATCGCGGCCCCGGGCTCGGCCCCGAGCCCATCTGCCGTTGCGGCGGCCAAGCCTCCGAGTGCCAGAGAGACGTCGCCGCCGCCGCCCACGCCGCCTTTTACCGGTGCGGCGGCAGCGATTCCGCGGCCGCAAGCACCGCCGGCAGCGGTCATCACCCCTCCGGCCGTCGCGGGCTCGCCGCCCGCACACGCGAACGGTGGCGGCGCGCGCCGACCTCCTCGGCCCGAGCTCTCGCCGCCGGTACCAGCGCCTGCACTGGCCGCGGCGCCAACACCGGCCGCAGCGCCGATGCCGCCGCAGGTTCGTCCCTCGGTGACACCGCCGCCGCAGCCTGGCTCTGCAGCCGAGCCGCCGGTGGTCGTGGCCAGCGTGCCGCCGTCCGCAATGCCACCATCGCGGCCGCCGCGCTTGCCGGCAGCGCCGCCGCCGTCACCCGTCGCGCCTGCTGCTCCGCCGCCGGCTGCTGCCGAGCCCGCACCGCCTGCGCCTGAAGTGGCGGCCGATGCCGCTGCACCTGCGCCTCGCCAGGTGCTGGAAGAGAAGCCGACCGATGCTCTCGACGTCGCGCTGATGTTCATTCTGTGGGCGCGGCAGCCGGGCCAGCGCATGGCGTCGATCCGCGTGGGACAGGGCAGCGTCACCGTCGTGCACGAAGGCGAGTTCGTCGAGGGGATGCAGGTGGCGTCCATTCATCAGGACGCGATCGATTTCACCCTGTCCGGACGGACCTTCCGCATCCACGTCCGTCCCTTTTAGCCGCACGTTCCCGGCACCGCAGCTGCCGCGCGCGCGGCTACTGCAGATACCCGAGGCTGCGCAGCGTCTCTTCGTCTTCGGGATCGGGACGTTCCCTGCGGCCTCTCTTCTTGACCGGACGCGCCTCGGCCATCGCCTCTTCCCAATCCTCGAGCGCACGCTGGAGCCGCTCGTCCTTGGCGGACGCGTAACGGTTCTGCGTCTCGCCCGCGTCGCGCGCCAGGTCGAAGAGCTCGTACTCCGCGCGATTCCTGCGCTGGGGAATCTTGATCAGCTTGAGGTCGCCTCGGCGCGCCATCGTCCAGCGGCCCTCGACGCCCGGGACTTTCAGGCGGGGAAACGCTGCGGCGCGCTTCCGAAACGGCGTGGCCGCACCGAACACGGTGCGCGAGGAGAAGTCGGCGTCCTCATCGAAGAGGTCGACGCCGTCCATTTCGTCCTCGCATTCCAGCTCTAGCATCGCGCACACGGTCGGCATGACATCGATGGGCGAGACGACGTCGTTTCGATGGCCGGGCGCGATGCCGGGGCCGCGCATCATCAAGACCACGCTCATCAGCTCGTCATACAGCGTGAAGTCGTGAGCGAAGAACAGGCCGTGCTCGCCCAAGGCCTCGCCATGATCGGAGACGACGATGGTGACGGTATCGGCGGCGCGGCCGCTCTGCTCGAGGTGGGCGAAGAGGCGTGCGAGCTGTTCGTCGACGAAGCGCACCTCGCCGTCGTACAGGCGCGAGGCCTGGCGCAGGTCCGCCTCGTCATAGTCGGCGCCGCTGTAGATTCGCGTAAGGTCGCGGTCGTCGGCGGCGAAGTCGCGCATGACGCGGCCCTTGTCGTCGGCGGCGCCGGAAGCGGCGCCGTGCTTGCGCGGCGGCTTGTAGGGCATGTGCGGGTCGAAGTAATGGACCCACAGGAAGAAAGGCGAGGGCCCGAAGCGCTCGAGGTGTGCGATGGCGGCATCGGTGACACCCTCGGCGTCGCGGTCGTTCAGCGGTACGGGGCCTTCCTTTCGTACCGAGAACGCGTCGAAGCCGCGCTGGAACCCGCCGCGGCGGCGGGCGAGCCACGGGTTGGAGACGACCGCGCCCGTTTTCCTGCCGGCCTTTCTGGCCAGCTCGGCCAGCGTCGAGCCGCGGTGGTCTTCGAGCCCGACGCCCGAGGCATGGATAAAAATGCCGGCGCGGTCCGGGTAGGTGCCGGTCAAAAGCGCCGCCACCGATGGCATCGTGAACGGTGCCACCGAAGTCGCTTCCTTGAAGACGCTTGCCTGCCTGGCCCAGCCGCTGAGGCTGGGCATGAAGTCGTCGGAGCCGCCGTACGGCCCCACTCGGTCGGCGCGCAGGGTGTCCAGCACGATCAATAGTATGGATGAAGGGGCCGGCCCGGTCCGCTCGCGCTCGCGGCAACCTCCGAGCGCGACCAGCAAAATTGCAGCACTGCACAGCACAGCCCTCAATGCCCCAGAGATGGGCATGCGCATATGCAACAACCCCCCAAACCAGTGGTTTTGCGAATCCGCACCGGTTTTGCTCCCGCGTCGTGAAATCACGGTCCAGGAAACTGCCAAGTCACTGAAGTTCATCGTCTTTCGTGCCTGGCCGCACGCGTAACTGTCGAACTTTCGGAGTGATTTCTTGACTGCCTTGTCTTGCATGCGTAGCGTCGCGCCTCATTCGACGCATCGCAGCTAACCAAACCCCGCGAGACGTCGTCGCTATCAAAATGAAGAGCCGTAATTCGGGGACGAGCCCCTCGGTCCAGACCCGCGCCCGTCCGCGTAAAAGACCCGTTGAAGTGAAGGCAAACGCCAAAGCCGCACCGCATGCACCAACGGAGAAGGACGGTCAGCCGTTCTCCTCCGACAAGAGCCTTGCCACCCTCCTCGAGCTGGGCAAAGAGCAGGGCTACGTCACCTACGACGACATCAACCGCCTCTTTCCGCCCGAAGACTGCGCCCCCGAAGACATCAAGAACGTCATCAACTCGCTCATCGAGAACGACGTCGAGATCCTGGAAGGTAGCGGGGAAGAAGAGGATGGGGAAGCGGAGGGGTCCGAGGAAGTCGATCCGGACACCTTCTTCACCGACGAGGACGAATGGGTCCTCGACACCGGCGACGAGGACCAGGAACAGAAAGAGCCCGAGCCCGAGCCTGCCCCGGAGCTCGAGGCCAAGGTCGCCACTCCCGAGCGCGAATACAGTGCCGACAGCACCGACCCGGTGCGCATGTACCTGCAGGAGATGGGCAGCGTCCCGCTGCTGTCGCGCGAGCAGGAAGTCACCATCGCCAAGGAGATCGAGAGCGGTCTCCACGAAGTTCGCGACTGCGTCTACACACTTCCCATCGCCTCGCTCTACGTCATCGGCCTGGCCGACATGCTCAAGACCGGCGAGATAGAGCCGCGCGAGATTTTCGGCGACGATACCGACGAGGATCGCGCCAGCCCCGAGCGCGACGAGAAGCGGCTGAAGGACTTCCTCCACGCCGTCGCCAACCTGAAGCGGCTCTACAAGGCGTACGAGCAGTACGTGCCGACGCGCCTTTCGCCGCCTCCGCCGCCCAAGGTGGCCGTCAAGCCGCGCAAGCCGACCCCTCGCGAGGAAAAGTTCGTCGCCGCGCGTGAGAAGGTGCGCCTGCATCTGGTCGAGATGGAGCTCGGCGAGAAGCACGTCAACAACATCGTCAACAAGCTCAAGGAAGCGCGCGAGAAGGCCCGCGACTACGAGCGCGTCATCAAGCGCGCCGAGAAGCGGACCAAACGCGACGCCAAGCAGATCCTCGAGGTCGTCAAGCAGGTCACCAACGGCAATGCCAATGCCAAGCGCAAGGCTGCCGGCAATCTGCGCATGAGCGTAGAGGCTGCCCAGGAGCTGGCAAACGGCATCAAGGACGCACGCCGCTCCATCACCGACATCGAGAAGGCCGTCCACATGTCCTTCGAGGACCTGGACCACTTCCTCAAGATCATCCGGCGCGGCGAAGACCGCGCCCAGCTCGGCAAGAAGGCGCTGATCGAGGCCAACCTGCGCCTCGTCGTCTCCATCGCCAAGCGCTACACGAACCGCGGCCTGGGCTTCCTCGACCTCATCCAGGAAGGCAACATCGGTCTGATGCGCGCGGTCGACAAGTTCGAGTACCAGCGCGGTTATAAGTTCTCGACGTACGCGACGTGGTGGATCCGGCAGTCGGTCAGTCGCGCGATCGCCGATCAGGCGCGCACGATCCGGATCCCGGTCCACATGATCGAGACGATCAACAAGGTGCTGCGCACTTCGCGCTACCTCGTCCAGCAGCTCGGCCGCGAGCCCACGCCCGAGGAGATCGCCGAGCAGATGGAGATGCCGGCGGACAAGATCCGCAAGGTCCTCAAGATCGTCAAGGAGCCCGTCTCGCTCGAAACGCCCATCGGCGATGACGAGGAGAGCTCGCTCGGAGATTTCGTCGAGGATCGGCAGTCGGTCTCGCCCTCGGATGCCGCCGTTGCGCTGTCTCTCGAGGAGCAGACGCGCAAGGTGCTCGCCACGCTGACCCCGCGCGAGGAGCAGATCCTGCGCATGCGCTTCGGCATCGGCGAGAAGACCGACTACACGCTCGAAGAGGTCGGACAGAAGTTCGCCGTCACGCGCGAGCGCATCCGGCAGATCGAGGCGAAGGCGCTCCGGAAGCTGCGAAATCCGCAGCGCGCACGCAGTCTCGAAACGTTCGGCTGAGCATCGTCGGCAGGTCGCCGATACCGGCCCATCTGCTTCGTCGTCGCTCCAGCCGGCTTGCTCAGCGTACGGGGAAGTACGCTTCCGCGCGCGGCTGGGCGTCCGCCTCGCCTCTGGACATTCTCGGCGCCCGAGGTGGCGTCGTGCCGGTAGTAACGTTCGCTAGCCGCTGACAAGATTCGCCTCGTGCCTCGGCAACGTGATGCCTCTGCTCCTGCGTCCCTCTCCGACGACCCTTCGGTAGAGCCGTCGATCTCGCCGTCCGCGGAGCCACCTGTCTCCATGGCCGAGCCGCTCGGCGAGCCGCCGGTGGAGCCGCCGATCAGGAACGGGCGGATCGACCGGTCCAGACTGCGGCGCGGGGCGGGGCTGGTGGCGCTGCTGCTGATCGCCTCCTACACGGCGATCTTTCTGTGGGCCGGCGCCGACAGCCTGCTGGCTGCGTGGGACCGCCTCGAAGCTCACTATGTGACGCTTCCGCTGCTGGCGACTTTTCTGAGCTACCTGACCATGTCGATCTCCTATGAGGGGATCGTGCGCGCCGCCGGCGCCCAGATCGGCTCGCGCGACATGTTCCGCATCACGCTGGTGGCCAACACGGTCAATTACATCCTGCCCAGCGGCGGCCTGACCGGCTTTGCGCTGCGCCTGCTGTTCTTCACCAAGCGCGGCATCACCCCGGGCACGGCGGTGGCGATCTCGTTCACGCAGACGCTGCTGACCAACCTCATGCTGATGCTGTTCGTGGTCTACGGCATGGTGAATCTGCTGTTGCAGGAAGGCATCGAGGGCACACCGCTGGTCGCCGCCGGAGTGGCCACGGGGCTGCTCGGCATCGGATTCCTGATCCTGCTGGCGATGATCTACAGCAGTGCGATGCGCCAGCGTCTTCTGTCGATCGGCGCGCACCTGGTCGACCGCATCCTGGACCGTACCGGATACCACGGTCGCTTCGCTTCGCGCGCGCGGCGCTTCTTCGTCCACATCGACGAGGGCATGGGCCTGTTCGCGGGCCGGCCCGGCGCGATGCTGCTGCCAAGCCTGTGGATCTTCCTGGACTGGCTCTTCATGATGGGCGCGCTGTGGCTCGGCTTCTATGCCACCGGACGCCCGATCGGCTTCAGCCTGATCACGATCGCGTTCTCGGTCTCCAGTGTGCTCGCATTCCTGTCGTTCGTACCGGGCGCGGCAGGCGTTCTGGAGGGAAGCCTGGCGGTGACGCTGTCGAGCCTCGGAGTCCCGATCGAGGATTCGGCGCTGCCCATCTTCCTGTACCGCTTCTGCTATTTCATCGTACCCACCGTGGTCGCCTTCTTCCTGGCGCACGGGGCTTTTACCGGAACGCGCAGGGCCGACGAGGTGCTGTGAACCGTCTGCGCAACCTCTTCATCGCGGGCCTGCTCGTGCTGATTCCGGTGGTGCTGACGATCTGGATCCTCCAGCTTCTCCTGGGCTTCCTCGACGCCGTCTCCCAGCCGCTGCTGCGTCTCTACATCGGCCGCGACATTCCCGGCGTGGGCATCGTGCTGACGGCGCTTATCGTGCTCATGCTCGGCTACATGACGTCGTGGTTCGCCGGCCGGCGCGTCGTGGAGGCGTTCGAGGGGCACATGGCGCGCATTCCCATCGTCGGCAGCATCTATTCGACGACCCGGCAGGTGGTGCGCGGCTTCTCGTCGAGCGATGGCATGAGCTTCAAGCGAACCGTGCTCATCCGGCGCGACGACGCACTCCTGTTCGGCTTCGTCACCGGCGAGTTCGTCCTGAGCCGCGAAGCCGGCGACGAGGAGATGGCCAGCGTGTACGTGCCGACCAACCATCTCTACCTCGGCGACGTATTCATCATGCCGCGCAAGGACATCCTGGAGGTGGACATGACACTGGAGGAAGGCATTTCGGCCGTTCTTTCCTGCGGAGGCTCCCTGCCCGACGAGATCCGCTTCCGCGACGTGGCAAATCTTTCCGAGACGCAACGTCCAAGGGAGCTGCCGCGGCCATGAGCAGCGCGACGTATCTCGGTTTCGACGTCGGTGGGCAGTCGGTCAAGGCGGCGCTCGTCGACGAAAGCGGCACCGTGCTCGGGCAATCCACCGCGCCCACCGGCATCGCCACCGATCCCGACGCCCTGATCGCCACCTTCCTGGCGCTGCGGGATTCGCTCGCACCCGGCAACCGCGAGGGCGTCGGCGTCGGCATCGCGGGGGTTCTCGACAGGCACGGGACACTGCGCGGAGGGCCGCATCTTCCCGAGCTTCACGGCCAGCGCATCGAGGAGTTCGTCGCCGGCGGAATGGGCGTTGCGGCCACCGTGCGCAACGACGCCGACTGCGCGGCCGTTGCCGAAGGCTGGATCGGCGCGGCCGTCGGACGCCAGGACTATCTGGCCATCACTCTGGGAACCGGCGTCGGCTCGGGTCTGGTGCTGGGAGGCAGTTCGCGACGCGGTGAGAGCGGATACGGCTGCGAGTTCGGACACATGATCGTCGTGCACCAGGGCCTTCGCTGCGGATGCGGCAACCACGGCTGCCTCGAAGCCTACATCTCCGAAACGGCCGTGCGCAGGGCGGTCGAACGTGCGGGACTGGAGCAGCGCGTTTTCGGTGACGGCGAACCTGAGGGCGGTGTCGCGCGCATCGTGTTCGAGATGGCCGACAGGGGAGATGCGCAGGCCGATGCGATCGTCAGCAGCATGATCGATCATCTCGGCACCGCCATCGCGTCGGCGGTCAATGTGCTGGACCTGACGACCATCCTGCTCGGCGGCGGCATCGCTCCCGGCGTACTTTCCCGTGTGGATCGGCTGCGTGGCTCGATGGCGGCGAGCCTGTTTGCACGGTCGGTCGACGACGTCGAGATGCTCGAAGCTGCCGGCGGACCGCTTGCCGGGGCCATCGGAGCCGCGCGACTGGCCATGCTCGCGCGTTGAGCGCGGTGTCCGTTTGAGCCTAGAATCCCCGACGCCCACACCACCGGAGGTCGTCCCCGCATGCACAGGAACCTGAAGACGCTGTCCGTTCTCGCCTTGTCGCTGGCTCTGGCCGCGTGTGAGAACAAGAGCAGCACGACTGCCACTCCCGCTGCCAAGCCGGCCGACGCGCCGGCCGCAGCGCCCGCTCCCGCTGCCGGCGGAGCAAAGACCATCGCCTTCGAGCTGAAGGACGCCAAGCCCGTGGGTGCGCTCCAGATCGACGTCGAGTACAAGGGCAAGGGCCGCTTCGTCGGCGACGCCGATGGCGTGGCCTGCGAGACGCTCATCGAGGGCGCGCTCAGCAGTTACAACCATATGGCCAACGAGAAGATGCTCAAGGCGGCGTTCGTCGCGGTCAAGGGCTTCACCGGTCCGGTCAAGTTCTCGCAGTGCAAGTACGAGGGCGAGACCACCGCCGACGATTTCAAGATCACCGTGCGCGACGCGTCCTCTCCCGATCTTCAGGAGATCGACCCTGCTCCGTCGGTAGGGGTCTCGTTGCAGTGACATGACCGAGCGTCGCAAGTCACGCCAGATCTTCGTCGGCAACGTGCCGGTGGGCGGCGATGCACCGATCGCGGTGCAGTCGATGACGACGACCAAGACCGAGGACGTGGTCGCCACGCTCGAAGAGATCCACCGGCTGGAAGAGGCCGGCTGCGAGATCGTGCGTGTGGCGGTGCCGCACAAGCGCGATGCCGAGGCGCTCGGCAAGATCCGCTCGCAGATCAAGATCCCGCTGATCGCCGACATCCACTTCGACTACCGGCTCGCGCTGATGGCGCTGGACCAGGGAGTGGACTGCATCCGCCTGAACCCGGGAAACATCGGCTCGCGCGATCGCGTCGAGGAAGTGGTGCGGGCGGCGCGACCGCGGCGCGTGCCGATCCGGATCGGAGTGAACGCCGGGTCCCTCGAAGAGGATCTGCTCGACGAGTACGGCTACCCGACGGCCGAGGCGATGGTCAAGAGCGCGATGCGCCACGTCGCCATCCTGGAAGAGCTCGACTTCTCCGACATCAAGATCTCCATCAAGGCTTCCAGCGTACCGCTGATGGTCGAGGCATACCGCCAGCTGGCGCGCGCCTGCGATTATCCGCTGCACGTGGGCGTTACCGAGGCCGGAATGCCGCCGACCGGAATCGTCAAGTCCTCGATCGGCATCGGAATGCTGCTGGCCGAAGGAATCGGCGACACCATTCGCGTCTCGCTGACCGCCGACCCGGTCGAAGAAGTGCAGGCGGGCTTCGACATCCTGCGCGCTCTCAACATCCGCGCCAAGGGCGCGATGATCGTGGCGTGCCCGTCGTGCGGGCGCATCGAGGTCGACCTGTTCAAGCTCGTCGAGGAAGCCAAGCAGCGCCTCGCGCACGTGCAGAAGCCGATCACCGTTTCCATTCTCGGCTGCGCCGTCAATGGTCCGGGCGAAGCGCGCGAGTCCGACATCGGCATAGCCGGCGGCAAGAACGGCGGTCTGCTGATCCGCCGCGGCAAGGTCATCGGAAAGTACAAGGAAGGAGAGCTCGTCGATGCGCTGGTGCGCGCGGTCGACGAGATGGTGGCGGAATGAAGATTGGGTTCGTCGCGAATGCCAGGGGCGTGGTCCCTGGAGTTCCAGACTTGAACCCATGACATACCTGACCCGGCCCGGACTGCGAGACACACGTTGCTCTACTCACGCCTTCTGCTCCCCACACTCAAGGAAGATCCGGCCGATTCGGAGGTCGCCAGCCACCGCCTGATGGTGCGGTCCGGCATGATCCGCCAGGTCGCGCGCGGCATCTACGATTTCCTGCCGCTGGGCCGCCGCACGCTGCACAAGGTCGAGACCATCGTTCGCGAGGAACTGAACCGCGCCGGCTGTCAGGAAGTACTTCTGCCCGTGGTCACGCCCGCCGAGCTGTGGCAGGAGAGCGGACGCTGGGAGCTGTACGGCAAGGAGCTGCTGCGCATCCGCGACCGCAACGACCGCGAGTTCTGCCTCGGCCCCACGCACGAAGAGGTGATGACCGACCTGGTGCGCCGTGACGTGCGCTCCTACCGCGAGCTGCCGCTGAACCTCTACCAGATCCAGACCAAGTTCCGCGACGAGATCCGCCCGCGCTTCGGCCTGATGCGCGGCCGCGAGTTCATCATGAAGGACGGCTACTCCTTCCACACCGACTACGACGACACGATTCGCGAGTACGAGAACATGCGGCAGGCCTACACCCGCATCTTCCGCCGCTGCGGGCTGCGCGTCCGTGCGGTGGAGGCGGACACAGGCAACATCGGCGGCAGCCTCAGCCACGAGTTCCAGGTGCTGGCCGACTCGGGCGAGGACCTCATCGTCAGCTGCAACAAGTGCGAGTACGCCGCCAACGTCGAGAAGGCCGAGAACAGGCCGGCGCCGGCCGAGCCGCTGGCCGATTCCGAAACCGCGCTCGAGGAAGTGCCCACCCCGGGCGCACGCACCATCGAGGAGGTCTCGGCGTTCCTTTCGCGGCCGCCCGAGCACTTCGTCAAGACGCTGATCCTGATCGCCGACGAGCAGGGCATCGCAGTGCTCCTGCGCGGCGACGATCAGCTGAGCGAGCCGAAGCTGAAGACGCTGCTGGGCGCCGCGGTGATGCGCATGGCCGAGCCGGCAGAGATCGAGCGCATGACCGGCGCGCCGCAGGGATTTGCCGGACCGGTGGGCCTTGCGCTGCCGATCTACGCCGACTACCGCCTGGCGGGCTGCCGCGCGATGGTCAGCGGCGCCAACAAGGCCGACATACACGTGACCGGAGTGTGCCAGGACCGCGACTTTCCCGCGGCCACGTTCGCCAACCTTCGCACCGCCGCGGCAGGCGACGCATGCGCACGCTGCGAGGACGGCGTGTTCGAAGAGAACCGCGGTATCGAAGTCGGGCACGTCTTCTACCTCGGCAAGAAGTACAGCCAGAAGCTCGGTGCCACCTATCTCGACGACCAGGGCAACGCGCAGGTGATGGAGATGGGCACCTACGGCATCGGCGTCACGCGCACGATGGCCGCGGCCGTCGAGCAGCATCACGACGACAAGGGCATCCGCTGGCCGATCTCGCTGGCGCCTTTCGAAGTGGTCATCGTCGCCGTCAAGTGGGACGACGAGCCCAGCCGCAAGGCCGCGATGCAGATTCACGATGCGCTGCAGGAGACGGGCGTCGAGGTGCTGCTGGACGACCGCGACGAGCGCGCGGGCGTCAAGTTCAACGACGCCGACCTGATCGGCATCCCGTTCCGCATCACCATCGGGCCGCGTGGCCTCAAGCAAGGCAAGGTCGAGCTCAAGGGTCGCTCGCAGACCGATGCCGAAGAGCTGGCGCTGGATGCTGCGGCAGGCGAGGTCGCCGAGCGCGTGCGGCGGGCGCACGCGGAGCTTCGCCAGTGACGGTGCGGTCGGCAGGTCTGCGCGAGCGCGCGCGCGAGCGCCTGATCTTCGCGCTCGATGTCTCCACGGCGCGCGAGGCGGGCCAGCTCGTGCGCACGCTGCGCGACAGCGTGGCAATGTTCAAGGTGGGCAAGCAGCTGTTCCTGCGCGAGGGGCCGCGCATCATCCAGTTCGTGCGCGAACGCGGCGGCGAGGTGTTCCTGGATCTCAAGTTCCACGACATCCCGCAGACCGTCGCGCGCGCATCGGTGGAGGCCACGCGCCTTGGCGCCGCCATGTTCAACGTGCACGCCTCGGGAAGCACGGCGATGATGAAGGAAGCCGTACGCCAGGTCCGGCGCGTCTGCCGCACCGAGCACCTGCGCCGGCCGCGCATGCTGGCGGTGACCGTGCTGACGAGCCTTTCGGCCGTGGACCTGGAAACGATTGGCGTGGTCTCCACGCCCGTCGAGGACCAGGTGCTGCGGTTGGCCGTGCTGGCGATGGAAGCGGGCATGGACGGCGTGGTCGCTTCGCCCCAGGAGATCCGCTCGATTCGCGAGGCCTGCGGGCCGCGTTTTCTCATCGTCACTCCGGGCATCCGCCGCGACGGCGACGACATGGGCGACCAGCACCGCGTCACCGGCCCTGCCGAGGCCGTGCTCTCGGGCGCCGACTACGTCGTGGTCGGCCGTCCCATTCGCGATGCACCCGATCCACGCATCGAGGCCGAGCACATCATCGACGAGATCGCCGACGCGCTCGTCACCCGCCGCCGCGCCTGACGATCATGCTGGCTCTGCTCAGGCGCCGCCGCCGCCGGCGGCTGCGTCAGGCGCCGGTGCCCTCGCACTGGCGAGAGATCCTCGAGCGGCGCGTGGTCCTGTTCCGCCGCCTCTCCGAAACCGACCGCGAAGAACTCCTGCACAGCACCAACGTCCTGCTGGCCGAGAAGCGCTTCGAGGGCTGCGCGGGACTCGAGGTGAGCGAAGAGATGCGCGTGGTCGTCGGCGCGCAGGCCTGCCTGCTGCTGCTGCACCGCGAGACGGAATACTTCCCCGTCCTCGACACCATCCTTCTCTATCCCGAGGCCTATCTCGTACCGGTCCAGACGCCCCTGCAGGATGCGGCGCCGTTCTCGCTCGGCGGCTCCGAGATCATGATGGAGGAGACTTTGGACCACATCGGCGAGTCCTGGCAGACCGGCAGTCTCATCCTGTCCTGGGCCGACGTGCTGCGCGGCGCCGCCGATCGCGACCAGGGCTGCAACGTCGTGCTCCACGAGTTCGCCCATCAGCTCGACATGGAGAACGGCGAGGCCGACGGCACTCCGCCCATCGCCGATGCCGCGCTCCGCCGGAGATGGATCGCGGTGTTCGAGCGCGAGTATGAGCGCCTGTGCGAGCTGGCCGATCGCGGCCGGCGTACGTTCATCGACGAGTACGGCGCAGAGCATCCGTCCGAGTTCTTCGCCGTGGCCGCCGAGCACTTCTTCATGGAGCCCGTCGAGTTCTCGCGGCGGCATCCGGAGCTTTACCGGACGCTGGCGGAGTATTTTCGGCAGGACCCGAAGGCATGGGGGCGGGCGGCGCGCGAGAGCCCGGCGGGATGATCAATCCAGGTGGGCGAGCACTCCCCGTTCGATCAGCGACCGGATCACGGCAGAGTTACCGGCGAGCAGCGATGCATCGCCGAAGCGCAGGCGTAGCATTCCATCAACCGCTGCAGAAGCTTCGGTTGCAAGATGCGCCTCGCCGCGACGCACGGCCTGGGCGGCGTCGAGCTGGCCGAGGTGCAGATGCAGCACGCGGCCGCGCCCGTCGATGCGG
>DASPNH010000040.1:0-20536 GCA_035626675.1 Binatia bacterium | reverse complement strand
GAGCGCGGTGCGCTGGAACGGTCGTAGCGGTGGCGGCGTAGAGTCCGAGATTGCGACCGAAAAAAGATCCGCCCGCTTTGCCGAGGCGGGAACTTGGCCGCGGTGAAGCGGGAAGCCGAAGTCCGCGGCTTCCCGATTTGCCGGGAGGACGCCTTGCATTTCGCGAATCGCCAATGGGTACACTGGAGGCCGATGATCTGCCCATCGGCCTCCAGCGCGTTCTCGCAGGGTCCGTTATGGCATGACAAAGGGCGGATCAGGCGTCGGACACATAGCCGGATCGTCGCAAATATTTCCGCTGATGACCGCGTCCGGCGCACAGAAATCCAAAATTTCATCCGCATCGTCCGCAATATTGCTCAGTATGTTGTCTGTCACGCGGACAAAGGTGCCGAAATTACAGTCCACGGTCACGATCCCTCCACCCGTGTCACCCTGTTCCAGGAGCGGACCGCCAAAATTTCTTATGAAGTTCTTCTCGACGCGCGGACCGTTGCCGGATGTCGAAGCGCAAATACTGATTGCCCAGCCCGCGTAGGAGTACTCATACCCCAATGCAGTTCCGGTGAGGAATCGTGGTGCTTCGAGGAAATTGTCCATCACGTATGCAGTTGACGGAAGCGTGGCGCCCCCGAGAGCGATTCCCTCGAATACGTTTCGAATCACATTCCCGTGTACACGCCTCGTAAGCGTGCCGCTGTTCGGCGCATAGACGGCCGTATGGGCACCATCTATCGTCATGTTCCTCACTTCCTCGACATTGTCAGCGCCGATTTCGAACCCTCCGTCGATTGCTCCTCCCTGGAGGATGCTGCCCGCAGCAAGCCCCGACACAGCAGTCCCGCAAGTCCCGCTCGGACTGTCGCAAAGAATGTGGCGCCCGTTCAGGTTCAGGTCCTTGCCGTTCGAGAGTACGATGCAAGTGTTCGTCTCGGAGGTCGTACGATAGCCCGGCGTCGAGTCCGTTATCGTCTCGTCGAGAAGAGCGTGACGGTGTTCGTACAATCGCGGTACTGAGCATCGGCAGCACCGACAGTCGCGAACATCACGCCGGCCGCGATAACGGAAACATGATAGAAAACCGGCTTGAATGCTTCTTGGAGAAGTTTCGTCATTTTAGATCCTTCAATTTCCGTAAAGGTAAGATGAAAACCATGGCCCATCACCTACCCGACGGCTGCACGCTCGAGAGAATTGGGCACACAGATGAGAACGACCAGGTCTACGGGAGGAGAAACGGCGAGGTGGGCGCCGGACAATCGGCGACATCGTCGCAGATGTTTCCTGTCACGGTGGGGTTTCCGCCATTGTTCAGAATGTTGTCCCCGGTCATATTGGAGAGGACGTTGTCCGCGACCTCCACATAGTCCGATCCGACATTGCAATTCTCCGTCGCAATCCCGTCTTCGAATCCGCGGATGAAGTTGGTTTCGATGCTGGGACCGCTACCGGAAGTCGTGCCGCAGGTACTGATCGCGAAGGAAGTCGAGGTCGCAGCGTTATTGAGACGGCCTAGCTCGAAAAAGTTGTCGCGCAAAACTGGTGCTGACAACGTGGTCACCCAGGACAACTCCGCCCCATACATTCCGAAAGACGTTACCGAACACACGCAACGTGCGATCGTTGCCGTCGACAGCCAACTCCGACCCGTCAATTTTCAGATTTTTCACTTCCGTGACCCCTTGCACGGCCACGCTGAAGTTTCCTTCAATGCGGCCGTCATGAGCTACGGAGTTGGCGGCCAAGGCCTTGATTGCTACTCCACACGTACCGCCTGCGCTCGCGCAGACTATCGGGGCGCCATTGAGGTCGACGTCCTTTCCGTTACCGAGTTCAATACACGGCGCTGTAGATGACGTGGTCCGAAGACCTTCATACACTCCGGCGTCGAAGTTGAGGTCATCACCACTCACCGGAATCGTGGACGTGCAGTCAACAAATGCCGCATACGCCGCAAATGGGGTCGCAACACCCAGAGCCACAAATCCCGACATGAACAGGAATCGCGCGAGAGATCTTGCACGGTCGAAATCGAGCATTAAGAATCCTCCATCAAGTTCTTGTCCGTCTGTCGATGGCGACTCGACGGTAGGTACTCGCCACCACTGACACAAGACGTCTGCGATTCGGACGCGACTTCATCCCGTACCAACACTGGCGAGACCTCTCGGAGTTGCTTCGCCGGATTCGCGAACGACCTGTTGCAAGACTTCTCGTGGTAGAACCCACTGAAGCAAGCTCAAAGCGGAACCATTTGTGCACTTCCTCACACGCGGTCAGTCCGGTGGCCGGACCTACGCGATCGTCGCTTGCAGAGGCTCCGTCCGACTCGAGCACTTCGCGACCAGGTACACGCGACCGCCATGACGACGGTTTCGATGCACCGGAAGACCATCCGCCGGTTGCTTCGGTGTACGGATGGCGAAGGGCTTGGTCGCAAAGCGCGCAAACCACGACGTCGAGGTCGGTTCGGTGGCCGGTCACGAGCCGAGACCCGGTCCGATCATCGTTCGCGTCGACGGCGGACTTCGGATCCGGCGGGGCTGGTGCTGCCATTTCCGGATCGGTGCCGTCTCCTTTTGAGACACTTTTGGCCAGGGTCGCTGGTGCGGGAAACCCGGCTGCACCGACACATATTTCGGCCCGGTGGGGCATCATGCCGCGCGCCTCACCCCCTGGATTCCATCTTTGTTCGGGTGAACGCCCAAGTTGCGTTGACGAAGCCCCGCCAACACGGTTTTAATGCCGCGCCGCCAGCGGTTCTTCTCCAGGGGGACGAGAGCGCTTCATTTCGGCGAGCCTAGGAGCACAAAGCTGATGACCACCGCGACCCGTCGCGTACCGAGGGTATTTCCCCTTTTGTCCTCTTCACTATGCGCTGCCGTATTGGCAGGCATGGTGCTAGCGCCAGCCAGCGCACTCGCCGTGGCTCAGAGCGAAGACCAGCAGGCCTGCGCCAACGCCGTCTTCAAGCAGGCGGCCAAGATTGCCAAGTCGCAGACCAAGACGAATTCGAGCTGCCTCAAGTACTCGCAGGGGGACCTCATCGACAAGCTCGGCGGCGAGGGCCAGTACAAGTCCGCCGACGCGTGCCTGACCAATGACCAGAAGGGCAAGCTGGCGAAGGCGGCTGCTCAGCTCTCCAGCATCGTCGCCGACTGCGTCGCGCAGCCCGACTTCGGCAGCGCCGGCGACAACGCAGCCGGTTCCGGCTCGGGTCACGCCCGCGCGATTGTGCGAGACATCTTCGGTCTCAACGTGGATCAGCTGTGGCGTGCCCTGTCCTACGACGACGAGGCCGCGGCCGACTGTCAGACTGCTCTCGTCGCCTCGACGGGTAAGTTCTACAACACGATCCTCAAGGAAGGTGCTTCTGCCCTCGAGACGGCTCTGGCCGCGGGCGCGGTTGACGCGATCGGGCTGACTACGGCCATCGATGCCGCATTGACGGCCGACGCAAAGGGCAAGCTGGCCAAGGGCGAAGCTAGCGTTCTCGCCGATGCAGCCGAGACCTGCGGCGTCACCACCCAGCCTATCCTGGAACTCGTGCGCGGCTCGCACGAGACCACTAATGGCGATGACCTCGGAGCGGTGGCCGTCCAGGTCACACGGTGCCAGGGCTGCCTCGCCATCGCTGGCGCTACGGCGCTGGACCTGGATTGCGACAGCTTCGACGACGACGCGGCCAACAGCTCGTGCAGCGACTACGTTGCAGCCTACGAGATCACCAATCCTGCCGACCTCATCACCGGGCCGCTGGCTGACGGCCAGGTTGGCGACTTCATGATGGCCAACGACCGCGCTCGCTTCATCATCCAGCGGGGCAACGTCCGCGACATGTATAGCGTGGGCGCGTTCGGCGGCAACCTCATCGACGTCGAGTACAATGGAGTTGCCGACATGGACAACTTCCTGGAGATGCAGGCCGGAATCAACATCGAGACCGTGGTCAACGCGACCTCCGTCGAAGTCATCAATGATGGCAGCAACGGGGCTGCCGCCGTGGTTCGCGCCTGCGGCCCCGACGATATTCTCGACTTCGTCAACGGCTCCAGCGTCATCGAGTCGGCTGGCCTCGACACGTTCCCGGACAGCGCCAACGACAATGACCAGGAAGTGGAGGCGTGCACCGAGTACACCCTCGAACCCGGCGCCGCCTATCTCAAGATGGCTACGACCATCTTCAACAACGAGCCGGTCAAAACGGGCTTCTATGTCGGTGACTACGTCAATGCCGCCGGTGAGCTGGAGCAGTGGGGCAGCGCCGACGAGGGCCTCGGTATCCGCCTGAATGCTCCCATGGGCGTCTTCAGCTACATCGGCTACGGCGAGGCAGCAGGCATCGACTACGGCATTACGGCCATCGAACTTCCGAACACCAGCGAAGTCCCGAACGGCGGTGTCACCAGCTACTTTTCGACGAGTGGCGTCACCTACATCTTGCACAGCCAGGACGTGCTCGATGCCATTCTCGGCCAGGACGCGGAGTTCAGGGTCGAGTCTGGCGGAAGCAAAACGTACGTTCGCTACTTTGGTGTGGGGGACGGCAGCGGTGCCAACGCGGTCACGCTCGAGAACCTCGTCAAGGGCAGGCTGGCTGGCAAGGTCTCCGGTTGCGTCACCAAGAATGGCAACCCCGCTCCTGGAGCGCGCGTAGCGATCGGTCCGGTCGTCAGTGGTGCCATCGACAGAGTCACCTCGATCTGGGTGACCAACGCCACCGGCTGCTTCGAGGGCACTGTGCCCGTCGGCAACTATGGCATGGCGGCATGGCGGGAGGGCACGCCCTACGAGGGCGGCGGCGCCACACCGACCGTCCACAATGTCATCGTCGCCTCGGGCGCGCCGGTGGTGCAGGATTTCGCTCTGCCCAACAATGGCACGGTCAGCGTCACCGTCACCGACGAGAATTCGAACGTCGTTCCGGCTCGCGTCAGCATTGTCGGCTTCGATCCTTCGCCGGACATCAAGCTCGGCGATGGCACCGGCCTGCACCGCGACCTGAACGACGTGCATCCCTTCGGCATCGTGCGCGCCGTATACACCGATTCGTCGGGAACGGCCTCGTTCGAAGTAGAGCCGGGCAACTACCGGATCTACGTCTCGCGCGGCGGTGAGTACTCGTCGTTCGACGCGCCGCTGACGGTCACTGCCGGGGTCGACACGCCGGTGGCTGCGCAGATCGCGCGGGTCATCGATACGACCGGGTTCATCTCGTCGGATCACCACGTCCACGGCATCGCCAGCGCCGATTCGCGCGTGAGCGAGTCTGACCGCGTTCGCCAGTTCGCTGGCGAGGGCGTGGACAACATCATCATGACCGACCACCACGCCCACACCGATCTGAACCCGCGCATCGCTGCGCTGGGCTTCACCAACTTCATCGCGGCAACGATCGGCGAAGAGATCACCACGTGGGACACCGGCCACTACAACGCCTACCCGATGACGATCGATCCCACCCGGCCCTCGGGCGGCTCGACCGATTGGGGCGGCGCAGCTCCTGCGGGTGAGGATTTCGTCTCGTCCGGCAATTACGTGCTTTCTCCGCTGGAGACCTACAACCTGGCCAAAACGGGTCCGACCTCGACAGCCAACACGGTCGTGCAGATCAATCACATCGACGGTCACTTCGTGCCGATGAAGATCGATACGAGCGACGTGCCTCCGAGCACGGGCATGTCGGCGGCCGAGCGCACCGCGTTCCGTATGGATCCTGCTGGCGGCGACCTTTTCCACAAATTCGACGCGCTCGAGCTGTGGAACGGTTACAACACCAACCACCAGAACCAGTTCCTCAACGAGCGCATCGGCGTGTGGTTCAACCATCTGAACCAGGGCCTGATCACCACGATGATCACCGACACGGACACGCATGCGTTCTTCAATCTGGAGTCGGCGGGCGGGCGGAGCTGGTCGGCATCCTCGACCGACGCGCCGGCGTCGATGGATCCGCAGGAGATCGCGCAGTCCGTTCTGGACGGCAAAGTCGTCGGCGGCCAGGGCATCTACGTGCAGACGCGCCTGATTGACACGGCCATGCCATCCAACGTCGCCGACCTGACGCTGGCCGGAGACACGCTCATGACGGTGAGCAACCCGACCATGGGTGTCACGCTCGAGATCACGGTGCAGGCGCCGCTGTGGGCCGACTTCGACACCATCCGCGTCTACTCCAACGCAGCCACTGCTCCTGTTCCTGCCAAGCCGCAGATGTTCACGGCTACGCCGACGATGACGCTGGTAAAGGGAACGCACTTCACGGTTTCCACCAACAACGTGTTCCCGCTGGTCGCTGGCGGATCGCGTCAGGAAGTGGTCGTGAACGTTCCCTTCACGAATATGGCCCAGGACGCCTGGTTCGTCGTCACGGTCAAGGGAAGCGCTGGCGTGTCGCGTCCGATGTTCCCGGTGTTCAGTGCGGACCTGCAGCAGGCGGGCAACACCACGCTGGCCAATCTGATCGATGGCAACCTCGGTCAGGGCGGTGTCACCGCGCTCGGCGTGACCAACGCACTGTACGCGGACGTGGACGGCAACAGCCAGTTCGACGCACCGCTGGCACCGTGATCCGAGCCGCGACCGCGGCCTTCATGATCCTCGCAACCGGCGCCGCCCTTACGGGCGGCGCCGGTTCGAGTTTGGGGCTAGCGCAAGATTCCGCGCCGCAAGGCGCACCCGCGGCGCCCGCGACGGCGCCACCGATTCCACCCGCTCCAGCCGAGAAGATCGTTCGTGCTGCCGGCGGCCAGGGAATCCTGGCATCGGCCGAAAGAGCGCTCGTCGTTGCTACCGGGACGATCGCGAACCCGCGCAAGCTCGACACCAGCGGCTGGACTGCCGACCTCGCAGTCGATCGCAGGTTCGTCGGTGAAACGGCGGCCGGCGCGACTCTGCAGATCGCCTGGGAGGAGCTCGCGGCTTCGCGGCAGGTTCGATTCGACCAGGGCGAACGGATCCTCGTGGTACTGGAGCCGCTGCCGGCTCAGAGCCTGTGGCAGAAGCGCTTCCCCGACGCGGGTCGGCACGTCTACGCCGTGGCCAACCGCGGCGAAGCGTTCCTTCGCAGTCCTACCCCCAGCACGCTCGACTCACTGGAGCATTACCTGGCAATGGCCGGCGATGCGCGCAAGGGGCAACCCGGCGTGCGTCGCCTGGCCGAGATGGTGGCGTCGAGCGCCCACGCTTTGGCGCGCGAGGCACTCGACATGCTCGAGGCACGCACCGATCTGGCAGCTGCGCTCGGCGATGAGGGAGGCGCGATCCTCTTGCAGGCCGCGCGCTTCGAGGGCCGCGACCCGGCCGTTCGTGCACGTGCGCTCCAGCTTGCCGCCAAGAGCGGGCTGCGCGGCGTCAAGGAAGCGGCGCTGGCACTCAGCCAACCGGGCTCACCGCTGCGCGCCGACGCCTATCGGGCGCTCGGCATCATTCCGCATGGCCTTACGCCTGAGCAGGCAGCGAAGCTTCTGGAGGATGGCGACCCCGAAGTTCGCGTCGTCGGCGTCATTCTGTCGACCGATCCGGCTAAGCGCGAACAGATCGCCAAGATCGCGCGCACCGATGCGGCAGCCACGGTCCGCCTGATGGCCGGCACGACGCTGTTGATCCGCTACCGCGATGCAGCCTTCTCCGAAGTGCTTCCCATGCTCGACGACGAGGACGTCTCGGTGCGCACGGGCATCGCGAGAGTGACGGGCCAGCTCGGCAGCGTGGCCGTCGAGCCGCTTCGAGACGTGGTCGAGAAAGGCAGCGAGAAGGCCGCGCTCGCAGCGGTCGCAGGCCTGGCCAAGGCGGGGCAGGAGGGCGCCTTGGCGCTCGTCTCCATCTCCAAGCTGCATCCAAGCGAGGCCATCCGCGCTGCCGCCGACCTTACGCTCGGCAAGGGACCCAGCAAGGCCCACGGGCATACGCATTGAGACGCAGCGAGCCAGCCGGTGCCGAACAGCGGCGCATCGTGACGCTGCTGCGGGCACCCGTGCGAGCTGCGCAGCAGTGAACGCGTTGCGGTGAGCGGCCGAAGCGGCGTCGCACCGCCGCTTCGGCCGTGACGGCGCGTCTCAGGCGCGGGCCGCGTGCGCGGTCAGCGTGTGCGGCTCGGAGACCGTGACGCGCTCGCGGCGGATCAGGTAGACGAGCGCGCCGATGCTGCCCGTCGTCAGGACGAGCAGCGCGTACGGGATCGCGTTGATGCCACGCTCGCGCGCATCGCCGACCATCCACGCCACGAAGAAAGTCAGCGCTAGAGCCAGGTCGAGCATGATCTGCATCGTCGCGGTGTTGATGACCGCCGCCTCGAACAGACCCACGACGCCGTGGTGGTAGACGACGTAGGCGGTGAATGCGCTGAAGTCCGCCAGGACGAAGAGAAGGCCGATCTGCTTGAGGTTCATGGGGTGCTCCTTTGTGCGGCCCTTGGCGCGCCGCGGTCTTCGGGCCGCCTCGGCGTCCCGTTCGTTGTTCGCGCACCCGTAGTTCCAAGGCCCGTGCCAGCCGCGGCTACACGCCCAGGCGTCGTGGAGAGACATCTGCCGCGGTCCGCGTTGCGCCGCCTCCACCGGCGTTGCTCGCCTGCAACGCCGCTGGCTGTACTGTCGCCGCGCCCTGGGCGATATTGCCGCGCGCGACGGCGCGAACCTTGCTCACTCGTTGGCCATGACGACGGACGCAAACCTCTCCGCTTCCCTTTCCCCTTCCGCCTGGCGTGGATGGCGCTGGCTCGGCGCCGGGCTCGGATTGCTGGTGGGCCTCGGCGACGCGGTGCTGCTGGCGGTGGCGATGGGCGTGGACTTTCGCGTCAACGGCGCCGACGGAACGCTGCTGGTGGGCGGCTACTTCGGCGTCAGCTTCGCCATCCTCGGCTATCTGCTCGGCGAGGCGATGGAGGCGCGCCGGCGCGACCGTGCCGCCTCTGCGCTCATCGAAGCCCAGAACCAGACGATCATCGCCACCCGCGCGCGGCTCCTGCAGAGCGAGAAGCTGGCCGCGCTCGGGCAGCTGGCCGCCGCCATCGCGCACGAGGTGCGCAATCCTCTCGGTATCATCCGCTCGGCCGCGCAGGACATCGCCGAGTCGCTCGGCGGCGCCGGCGGCGACGCGCAGAAGGCATGCTCGTTCATCACCGCCGAAACGGATCGGCTCAACAACGTGGTCAGCTCGCTGCTGTCGTTCGCGCGGCCGGTCAAGCCGGCGCCGCGGCAGGTCGCCGTCGATGAGCTCTTCGATACCGCCATGCTGTTGGTGCGCGGCGAGATCGCGCGCAAACAGATCGTCGTCCGGGCCGCGGACGTCTCGACCGTTCCGGCCATCGAGGTCGATCCCGACCTGATCACGCAGGTGCTGGTCGATCTGCTGTCCAACGCTGCCGATGCCGCGCCGGCTGGCGGCGAGATCACGCTCGCCGCCAGCGCGGTCGACGCCAATGTGCAGCTCGAGGTTGCCGACAATGGAGCAGGCATCGCGCCCGAGGACCGCACTCGCGTCTTCGAGCCGTTCTTCACCACCAAGAGCGCCGGCACGGGCCTCGGCCTCGCCATCGCCAGGCAGATCGTGACGGCTCACGGCGGCCGCATCGAAGCCGGCGAGCGCAAGGGCGGCGGCGCCCGCTTCACCATCTTCCTGCCGGCCAGCTCGGCCGCTGCCATGGCCGCGTGAAGCCTCGCGTCCTCATCGTCGATGACGAGGAACGCATGGCCGGCGTGGCCGCCATGGCGCTGGCCCGCGCCGGCTACGCCTGCGAGACCTGCAGCAGCGCCGAGAACGCGCTCGAATCGCTCGACGCCAGCCTGGCCGACGTCGTCGTCACCGACTGGAAGATGCCTGGCATGGACGGGCTCGAGCTGCTGCGCCGCATTCGCGCGCGGCACCCCGGATTGCCCGTGGTGATGATCACCGCCCACGGCAGC
Organism: Binatia bacterium; assembly: GCA_035626675.1. Lineage (GTDB taxonomy): Bacteria > Desulfobacterota > Binatia > UBA1149 > CAITLU01 > DASPNH01. Next base: position 10,634 of record DASPNH010000040.1, on the reverse strand, counting down.
GTTCCGTCGGCGGTGCAGGCGATGCGCGAGGGCGCCTTCGACTACGTCACCAAGCCCTTCGACAACGACGAGCTGCGAGCCGTGGTCGCACGCGCCATCGAAATGACGCGGCTGGAGCGCGAGAACCGCTACCTTCGGCAGGAGATCGCCGGCGCCTACTCGCCCGATGCGATCGTGGCCGAGAGCCCGCGCAGCCAGGAGCTGCTGGATCTGGTGCGACGCGTGGCGCCGAGCCGCTCCACGGTGCTCGTGCAGGGCGAGAGCGGCACCGGCAAGGAGCTGGTCGCGCGCCTGCTGCACTACTGGAGCGAGCGCGTCGGCAAGCCGTTCGTCGCCGTCAACTGCAAGGCGTTCGCCGAAGGCGTGCTCGAGAGCGAGCTGTTCGGTCACGAGAAGGGCGCGTTCACCGGTGCGATGACGGCGCGCGCAGGATGTTTCGAGCGCGCCAGCGGCGGCACTCTCTTCCTGGACGAGATCGGCGAGATCGGCGAGAGCTTCCAGGCCAAGCTCCTTCGCGTGCTGCAGGACGCCGAGGTTCTGCCGGTGGGCGGCAGCAAACCTCGCCAGGTCGACGTGCGACTGGTGGCCGCGACCAACCGCGTGCTGCGCGAGGAGGTGGCAGCCGGCCGCTTTCGCGAAGACCTCTACTTCCGGCTCAACGTCATTCCGGTTTCGCTCGCGCCGCTGCGCGAGCGGCGCGAAGACATCCTGCCTCTGGCCCGCCATTTCCTGGCGCGACAGGCCGGCGAGGCCGGCCGTCAGCTCGTCTTCAGCGAAGAGGCCGAGGCTGCGCTGCTCGGCCACACCTGGCCGGGCAACGTGCGCGAGCTCGAGAACGCCATCGAGCGCGCCGTCGTGCTCGCCCGCACCGAAAGGATCTGGAGCGAGGACCTTCTGCTCGAGCAGCCCAAGGCCGCGTCGCCGCTATTGGCCGCCGGCGGCACGCTGCAGGAATCGCTCGACGACGCTGCGGCCGATCGCATCCGCGCAGCGCTTGCCGAGGCCGATGGCCAGCGCGCAGAAGCCGCGCGCATCCTCGGCGTCGAGCGCACCACGCTCTACCGCATGATGAAACGCCTCGGCATCCGCTGAGGAATGAATCACGCCCGCGCGTGTTTCTCGCGCCACAGCTTGACGATGGCGAAGGGATCCTCGGGCTGGGTCTCGAAGCTCGCAACGCCTTCGGGAATGACGACCCACGGCTGCTTGCTGCGGACCCAGATGTGCGCGACCGGCTCGAAGCGGCCCGGATCGTCGAGGGTGCCGGAACGAAGCACCAGCACCTGCTCGAAGCGCGGCGGCTGTCCCCACAGTCGCGTCGCGCAGTTGCCGCAGTGCGCGCCGTGCCGGACGTGGCCGCTCTCCAGATGCACTTCGTAGTTGGCCGGACTGCCCTTCAAGAGCTTGACGGCTTCCTTGAAGACCGGCATCGACAGCACGAATGCCGTGCCGCTGTGACGCTGGCAGTCGGTGCAGTGGCAGCAGCTCAGCGCCAGCGGCTCGGCTTCGAGTCGGTAGCGGATCGCTCCGCAGATGCATCCGCCTTCGTAGGGTACAGGCATGGCAGGTCCCTCCCGGTCTTCGTGCTTAACCGCCCGACGGCGCCGTGTCGAGCGTATCGCTGCCTCGATGGCCCGAGCAGAAAGCGACGCACATCGAGCCCGCGCGACCCGAAGAACGCTACCCGTCTCCTCTATTCGGCGGTGGTGCGGAAGAAGCCGAGGACCAGCCAGATGGCCAGCAGCCACAGGCCCACGACGAGGACCGCTCCGGCGTAGGAGGAGGGGCCTGGCCCGGCGGCGGCGGCCTTGGCGCGCGCGGCGTCCATGACGTCGGCGGGAATCATGCGAAGGCACATTGCCAGGCCGAGCGGGACGAGGACCAGGTCGTCGAGATAGCCGAGTACCGGAATGAAGTCGGGAATCAGATCGATGGGGCTGAGCGCGTAGGCAACGACGAGCGCGGCCAGCATCCTGGCCACGATCGGGGTGCGCGGATCGCGGGCAGCGTAGTAGATGGCAAGCGTCTGCTCGCGAAGATGCCGCGCGTGCTCCTTGAGCGTGTCGAGCATCGCCCTAGGGATGCCTGTGGGGCGGTCGCATCCTCAGTACGAGCATTGCCATCGTCGAGATGGCAAACGCCTGCACCAGTCCGATCATCCAGCCCCGGCCGTTGGCGCTGGCCTCGCTCCAGACCAGGTGCGCAAAAGCACCGTAGAGCAAATAGCCGGCAGCGGCGGGCCAGATCCACGGCTTTCTGCTCCAGAACGCCCACGCGCCGGTGGCGAAGATGGCCCAGTGGATGGGCGCGGTAACAAGAGCAGCCGTGCCGGTGACTTCGAAGCCGAACCAGACTTCGACGTTTCGCGTTTCGGGGATGAACAGATCGCGAACCAGGCTGACGACGAGCGTGAGCAGGCACAGACCGGCCATGACGTTGCTGCGCCATTCGCTGCCTGCCGCCGTGGGCTGTTCCTGGCTCATCCGGCCTGCTCGCCGCGAGTCTAGCGGCCACCCTTTCCGACTCAAGCCGCCCCTCCGTGCCGTCGACTGTCGCTACGGCTGTCCAGCCGCGCTCGTCGCCTGCCTGCGGTGTCCCGCCTCGACCGCCATCGTCGGTTGACCGAGTCGCACGGCTTCGCGCGTGGTCTGCGAAACAGGTGCGTGCTAGTGCCGCCTCGACGTGCCGCGCACCCGCAAGCCCACCGGCCTTCGCATCCTGTCGACGCTGCCGGGCGCGATGCTGCTGCTCGTGGCCAGCGCGCTTTCCTCTGCCGCAACCACCATCGAGATGTTCAGCCCGCAGGGGCACACCCTGGAAGCCCGCCAGGTGGTGGCGCGTTTCTCCGAGCCGATGGTCGCCTTCGGCGACCTGCGCGACACGACCATGCCCTTCACGCTCGACTGCAGCGAGAAGGGAAAGGCGCGATGGATCGATGGCCGAACCTGGGCCTTCGATTTCGAGCGCACCTTGCCGGGAGGAATTCGCTGCAGCTTTCGCGTGCGTGCGGACCTGCGCGACCTTGCCGGCAAGACCGTCGATGGCGAGACCGAATTCGCGTTTCACACCGGCGGGCCCTCGGTCACCGAGATCGATCCGCGCGGCGGAAGCGTCATGCCAGCCACGCCGGATACGCCTGCGCTGGTGATGCCGGGCCAGACCATCGCCGAGGATCAGGCCTTCCTCGTGCATCTGAACGCCGAGGCCGATCCAGCCTCCATTCCCGGCAACGTCTGGTTCCAGGTGGACGGTCTGCCCGAGCGTGTGGAGGCCGAGCTGATGGCCGGCGCCGAGCGTGAGGCCCTGCTCGCCTCGCTGTCGCAGTGGCGGCGTCCCAGGGGCGCGTTCGTCGTGCTGAAGGCGCGCCGCACGTTCCCGAACGACAGGACGGTCACGCTGGTGTGGGGAGCGGGCGTGCGCACCACCGGCGGCATCGCCGGCGTCTCCGACTACTCGACCGCGTATCGCACGCGCAAGGACTTCGACGTCGACGTTCGCTGCACGCGCGAGAACGCACGCGCCGACTGCAATCCGGTCGCGCGCATCACGCTCGACTTCCAGGGCTCGGTCCCCTGGCGCCACGCGCGCGGGATCGAGCTGGTCTCGCCGGGCGGCCAGGCACGGCGAGCGCATCCTCCGGCGTATCAAGACGACGACGCGCGTGACGACACGCTGCTGGACAGCGTAAGCTTTCCCGGCCCCTTCGAGGAGGGCGCAACGTATTCGGTCCGCCTTCCGCAAGGCTTTGCCGACGATTCGGGCCGCACGCTGACGCCTGAACGTGCAGCGTCTCTGCTGGCCAGGACCGCCCCCTACCCGCCTCTGGTCAAGTTCGCGGCGCGCTTCGGCGTTCTGGAATCCAAGGCCGCGCCGGCGCTCCCCGTCACGCTGCGCAACGTCGAGGCCGAGCTGGCCGGCATGCAGGCAGTGCTGACTCCGCAGGAGCAGGCCGGCTGGATGACGATGATCGGTCGCGCCTACGACCAGCTGCGCGGGCAGGCAGTGCGCGTGCCGGCCGACGACCCGGCACGCATGCTCTACTGGCTGCAGCGGCTGTCGAGCACGCAGCGGGCGCGCTCCATCTTCGAAGGCGAGCCCGAGCAGCACACCGCCACCGCCCTGAAGCTGCCGAGGCCCTCGCCGCAAAAAGAGATGGAAGTGGTCGGCATTCCCCTGCGCGAGCCCGGCCTGTACGTCGTCGAGCTGGTCAGTCCGCGCCTGGGCGCATCGCATCTGGGCGTCGATCTTCCCATGTACGTGCCTGCGGCGGCGCTGGTCACCAATCTGGCCGTGCACTTCAAGAAGGGAGTCGAGAGCTCGCTGGTGTGGGTGACGCGGCTCGACGATGCGGCGCCGGTGCCGGCCGCGCACGTGACGCTGCACGACTGCCAGGGCAACCAGCTGGCCGACGTCGTCACCGACGACGACGGTATCGCGCGCGTGCAGGGCTTCGATCGCTACGGACCCGCGACGTGCGATCGCCGCGGCGCCGTCAGCGACGCGCCCGTCAAGGACGCAGCGGGCAACCCCTTCGTCGACGAGCACGGCAACCGAGGTGACGGCGGCCTCGACAGCCTCTCCGGCGGCGTCTTCGTGGTGGCGCGAAGTGCCGGCGACATCGCCTTCGTGCATTCGTCATGGGACGACGGCATCGAGCCGTGGCGCTTGCTGCCCCACGCCAACACCTACGGCGGCGGCACCGACTCGCGCCACACGATCCTGGACCGCTCGCTGTTCCGTCCTGGCGAGACCGTGCACATGAAGCATGTCCTGCGCCTGCCGGTGATGAGCGGCTTTACCGTGCCGGCCGCCGACAAGAGGCCGCACAAGGCACGCGTCGTCCACGACGGCAGCGAGCAGAGCTACGACCAGGACATCACCTGGGACGAGAACGGCATCGCCACGACCGATTGGACCATTCCCGCCGGTGCGCGGCTGGGAACGTACTCGGTGCGGCTGGTCCGCACCGACGGCATCGATGGGTGGAGTGACTGGAACGCCACCGCGAGCTTTCGCATCGAGCAGTTTCGCGTGCCGCTGATGCGCGCGAGCGTCGGGCTTCCGGCAAAGGCGCAGGTAGCGCCGTCCTCGCTTCCCGTCGAAGTCTCGAGCCAGTACCTGAGCGGCGGCGCGGCCGACGATCTTCCCTTCATCCTGCGAAGCGAGCTGAGGCCGGGCGCCATCGATGCGCCGCCGGATTTCGAGCAGTTCACGTTCGCCGCCGGCAGCGCCAGGGTCGGCATCGAGCGCGAAACCGACGACTACAGCGACGACGAGGAGATGACGGCGCCCAAGCTGCATCAGGAGCGTCGCGCGACCCTGGACGCGTCGGGAACGGCGCGCGCCGAGGTGACCGAGCTTCCCGCCACCGAAGAGGTGCGCGAGCTGGTGGCCGAGGTCGAGTATCGCGATCCCAACGGCGAGCGCCAGACCACAGCCGCCACCACGACACTCTGGCCGGCAGCGCGCGTGGCCGGCATCCACGTCGAGAACTGGCTCGACACCGACGCGCAGATCGAGAGCAAGGTGGCGGTCCTGGATACCGACAGGAAGCCGGTGGCAGGCGCAGCGGTGACGGTCGAGCTCCTGCACCGGCGCAGCTACTGGTCGCGCACGCGCCAGGTGGGCGGGTTCTACGGCTACCAAGGCTCGAGCGAGACGCGCGCGATCGGCCCGCTCTGCCAGGGCGCCACCGGCGCCGATGGCGTCTTCGCCTGCAGCGGCAAGCCGCCTTCGGAGGAGAGCGTCCTGCGCGGCGGGCATCTGATCCTGCAGGCCACGACCACCGACGAGCAGGGCCGCAAGTCCGTCACGCATACCTCGGTCTACGTTCCGGGCCGCGACACTTCGTTCCCGGTCGAGCCAAGCGACCGCGTCGACGTCGTTCCCGAACGCAAGGAGTACGAGCCGGGCCAGACCGCGCGACTGCAGGTGCGCATGCCCTTCCAGAAGGCCACGGCGCTCGTCGTCGTCGAGCGTGAAGGAACCGGCGAAGCGCGCGTGGTCGAGCTGTCCGGCGACGATCCCGTCGTCGAGGTCCCGGTGCTGGCCAGCTACGCGCCCAACATCTTCGTCTCGGTCCTGCTCGTCAGGGGCCGCATCGGCGAGCCTGCACCGACGGCGCTGCTCGACCTTGGGCGCCCGGCCTTTCGCATGGGCGCCGCCGAGCTGCGCATCGGCCGCAGCGGCCATCGCCTGGACGTGCGAGTGGAAGCGGACCGTCCGAGCTATCGCGTGCGCGAGACGGCCAAGGTCCGCGTCAAGGTGCGCGCCAGCGACGGCAACGCTCCTGGCGATGCGGGCGAGGTCGCGCTGGCCGCCGTCGACGAGGGCCTGCTCGAGCTCGACGACAACCAGAGCTGGGATCTGCTCGAAGCGATGATGGGCGAGCGCGCCTACCAGGTCTCGACGGCGACCGGGCAGAGTCGCGTCGTGGGCAAGCGCCACTCCGGACGCAAGGCCATCGCGGCCGGTGGCGGCGGCGGCGGCGGCTCCACGCGCGAGCTCTTCGATACGCTGCTTTTGTGGAAGGCGCGCGTGCCGCTGGATGCCGCGGGAGATGCCACCGTGGAGGTGCCGCTCAACGATTCGCTGACGAGCTTTCGCATCGTGGCCATTGCCACCGCCGGAAGCGGACAGTTCGGGACGGGCTCGACCTCGATCCGCTCCACGCAGGACCTGATGATGCTGCCGGGTCTGCCGCCGCTGGTACGCGCAGGCGATGCGTTCTCGGCCGAGCTGACGCTGCGCAACACGACTTCTTCGGCCATGGACGTCGAGGTCGGCGGTGTCAGCGAGAACAGCGGTCTCGTGCTGCCGCCGCGCAGGCTGCACCTGGAGCCGGCCCAGTCCGTGATCGCCGAGTGGCCGCTGGTGGCGCCGGCGCAAACCGGCGAGTTGCTCTACCGGCTGACCGCGAAGTCGCCGGCAGGCAGCGAGGATTCGCTGCTGGTGCGCCAGCAGGTGGCCGAGGCGACGGCGGCGGCCACGTTGCAATCGTCGTTGCTGCATTACCAGGAGCCGATCGTGCAGCGCGTGCAGCGACCCGTCGATGCCATCGCAGGGTCAGGCGGCATCGAGGTCGCGGCGGCGCAGAGCCTCAGTGGCGGGCTGGCCGAAGTGCGTGCGTTCCTGGAACGCTATCCCTACACGTGCCTGGAGCAGCGCATCTCGATTGCCGTCGGGCTTGGCGACGAGGCGCGCTGGCAGAAGGTCCTCTCGGGCATCTCGCCGCATATCGATGCCGATGGCCTGCTGCGCTTCTTCCCCGAGATGAACCGCGGCAGCGAGGTGCTGACCGCCTACGTGCTGGCGCTCGCGCACGCTGCCGGATGGCCGCTGCCCGATGACCTGCGCGCCCAGATGATCGCCGGCCTGACGCGCTTCGTCGAAGGCAATCTGGTCCGCGATGCGCCGTTCGCCGTCGTCGACCTTCCGCTTCGCAAGCTGCAGGTGATCGAGGCGCTGGCGCGCGCCGGCGAGGCCAAGGCCTTCATGCTGCAGAGCATCGCCATCGAGCCGGCACGCTGGCCGACCTCGGCGCTGCTGGACTGGTGGAGCATCGTCCATCGCATCAAGGATCTGCCCGAGCGCGATACGCGTCTGCAGGAGGCCGAGCGCCTGATTCGCGCACGCCTGGACTTTGCCGGCACGCTCGTCGCCTTTCGCGGCGAGGAGCGGTCTGACCTGTGGTGGCTGATGCGCCCGGACGACATGGACGACGTGCGCCTGCTGGCGCTGCTCGCCGAGCTCGACCTGTGGCGCGACGACATGCCGGCCATCGCACGCGGAGCACTCGCCAGCCGGCACAAGGGTGCGTGGAAGACGACGGTGTCCAACGCCTGGGGCATGGCCGCGATGCGTGCGTTCGACCAGCGCTTCGGAGCCGAGCCGCTGCGCGGCCAGACATCGGCCGTGCTCGCAGGCGTGCGCCGGTCGCATGATTGGGTGGCGGCAGCGGCGGCGCACGCCGTGCTGTGGCTGCCGTGGCCGGCCGGTGCCGAAGACCTGCGCGTCGAGCATCGAGGCGAAGGCGGGCCGTGGGTCACCATCACCTCGCGCGCGGCGATTCCGCTGCGCGAGCCGCTGACGGCCGGCTACACCATCGCCAAGTCCGTCACGCGCATCGAAGGGTCCGCCACCGGTGCGTTGCAACGCGGCGACCGCCTGCGGGTGCGGCTCGACATCGATGCGCAGGCGCAGATGACGTGGGTGGTGATCGAGGATCCGGTTCCGGCCGGCGCCTCGCATCTGGCAACCGGCCTCGGACGCAGAGCCGATGTCGGCCTGGCGCAGGACGGCGATGCCGACCTCGACACGCCGACCTACACCGAGCGAACCTTCGCCAGCTATCGTGCCTATTTCGAGTACATGCCGGCTGGCCGCACCAGCATCGAGTACACGATCCGCCTGAACCAGGCCGGAGTGTTCCAGCTGCCGCCGACGCGCGTCGAAGCGCTCTACGCACCGGAACGTTTCGCCGCGCTTCCGAACGCGACCATGGAGGTGGAGCCTTGAACGGAGGCGACGGGCAAGTCGATTGGCGCGCGCGTCTGCGCCGCGCTGCTCGTCGCGTGGCTTGGCTCCTCGCCCATCGCAGCTGGCGCGGCGGTCGGCGCATCGCCGGCAACGGCGGTGGGCGCACGTTCGGCGACATCGGTCCTCGCGGCTCGGGCCGTATCGACGCGCAGCTTGCAACGTGCCTGACCGCCGCAGCGGTGCTGTGCACGACCATTGGTGCGGGCGCGCTGTGGCGTCTGGCTCGCACCGACCCGGCCGGCCTTGCCAGTTACGCCCAGACGCGCGCCGCGCACTGTCCCTCCGACCTTCGGCTGCTCGACCGCAACGGCCAGATCATGCACGAGCTTCGCCTCGACCAGAGGCGGCGCAGGCTTCGATGGACGCCGCTGCCGGACATCTCGCCGGCTCTGCAATCGGCCGTCCTGACAACCGAAGACCGACGCTTCTACGACCACCACGGCGTGGACATGCGCGCGCTGGCCGCAGCGGCATGGCAGCGCATCTTCGAAGGCAGCGCGCGCGGCGCCAGCACCATCACGATGCAGCTGGTCGCCCTCCTCGACGACGGCTTCGCTCGCGGCCCGGCGCCGCGCAGCATCGCGTCGAAGTGGCGGCAGATGCGCGCGGCGTGGGCGCTGGAGGCGCGCTGGTCCAAGGCGCAGATCCTCGAGGCGTATCTGAACATGGTGACGTTTCGCGGCGAGCTGCAGGGAGCCGCCGCGGCCTCGGCCGTTCTCTTCGACAAGGCGCCGCACGGCATCGGCGGCGGCGAAGCGGCGATTCTGGCGGCACTGCTGCGCTCTCCCAACGCGACGCGGGCCGAGGCGGAACGCCGTGTCCGAAAGCAGAACCCGGACATTCGCGACCTGACCCCTTTCCTGGACGATGCGTTCGATTCGCCGTCGGGCAGCGGTCCTCGCATTGCCGGTGCGCCGCATGCGGCGCGCATGCTGCTGACGCGCGATGACCTCGATGCATGCGCGGACCGGGCATCCTCGCTCGACGCCGAGGTGCAGCGTGTCGCCGCCGAGTCCCTGCATCGGCATCTGCTCGAGCTGCGCGGCCGTTCGGCAGGCGACGGGGCCGTCCTGGTCGCCGACAACGCCAGCGGTGAGGTCCTGGCCTACGTCGCTTCCAGCGGCGAGCTCTCGTCGTCCCCGCACGTCGACGGCATCCGCGCGCTTCGTCAGCCCGGCTCCACGCTCAAGCCTTTTCTGTACGCGCTGGCCCTGGACAAGCGCCTGGTCACCGCCGCCACGCTCCTCGAAGACACGCCTGCCGAGATCGCCGTCGGCGAAGGCATCTTCCGGCCGCGCAACTACGACCGGCTCTTTCGAGGACTGGTTCCGGTGCGCGCGGCGCTGGCAGGATCGCTCAACGTTCCCGCAGTGCGCACGCTCGGACTGGTGGGCACCGACCGTTTCGCCGACTTCCTTCGTTCGCTCGGCATGGACGCCATCGATCGCGACGGCGACTTCTACGGGCCATCGCTCGCGCTCGGCTCGGCCGAAGTCAGCTTGTGGCAGCTGGTCGGCGCCTACCGCACGCTCGCGCAGCGGGGGCTGTATCGGCCGCTGCGGATGAGCGCGGGCGATCGTGCCGAAGCGGCGCGCGTGATCGGAGAAGAGGCGGCTTTCGTGATCGCCGACATCCTGGCAGACCGTGGCAGCCGCGCCGGCACCTTCGAGCTGGAGAACGCGTTGACGACCCGCTTCTGGTCGGCGGCCAAGACCGGCACCAGCAAGGACATGCGCGACAACTGGTGCATCGGCTTCAGCGATCGCTACACCGTCGGAGTCTGGGTCGGCAACTTCGCGGGTGCACCGATGCGCGACGTCAGCGGCGTTTCGGGCGCGGCGCCGGTGTGGAACGAGGTGATGTCGTATCTGCACCGCGGCAACGCCGGCGTAGCTCCTTCGCCGCCGCCCGCGCTGGTGCGGGCCAGACACGACCCGTCCGCGCCCGAGGAATGGTTCCTGCGCGGCACCGAGCCGTCGGCGCCCTCGCGCATCGCTGCGCAGCCGCGCATCCTCACGCCCACCGACGGCAGCATCGTCACCGTCGACCTGGACACTCCGCACGAGCGACGGCGGCTCACCTTCATGGCCGAGGCT
>DASPNH010000039.1:0-52605 GCA_035626675.1 Binatia bacterium | reverse complement strand
TGCGGTACTCCAGAGTCCCGGCGCCGAGCTCGGCGCTCCACGCTCGCACCGCACCGTCGTTGCGCGGCGCGATCTGCGCATGGGTGCGCAGCGGCAGGGCAAGCGGCAGGACTGCGCCGCCGTTGTAATCGGTGTGCTCGCCGATGAGATTGACGCGGCCCGGAGCGCTCGCCTCGACGGCATACGGTCGGCCGAACAGCTGCCCGAAATCCTGCACGCCGCTTACGCCCATTTCCTGCCCTGACTGCTCACGTCGCCCCGCAACGGTTCACCCTCGCCCCGCATCTCATGCGGGAACCAGCTGCGCGTAGGCATGCCGTGTCGTTCCCGCGCTGGGTGCTCACGTCGCGTTCATATCCCGCGCGCGGCCTGCGCTCAGACCATCCAGATCGGGCGCTGGCTGGCCGGTCCCATGGTCGCGGCACGGATTCGCTTGAGGTCGAACTTGGGGCTGCGATCGGCGTAGAGCAGGCCGTTGGCCTCCTGATAGGTGTCGGCAAACTGCGTGTAGCAGTAGCCGGTGAACATCCCGAGGGAACGGACCACCTCCATCAGCTTCTCATAGAGCTCGGCCAGCTCCTCGGGCGTGCGGCTGGTCGAGTAGCCCCATGCGTCGGGCTCGGTCGACAGCTTGATGCCGCCGAACTCCGATAGCACCAGTGGATGGTCGTGGTGCGCGTGCGTTCCCACCACCAGCAGGCGCCCACCCGGCCTTTCCTGCTTGAGAAGGTGCGGCAGCAGCTTGTCTCCGTGATAGCGGTGGCGAAGGCGTTCGGGCTCGCCGTCGTAGTCGTGCACGCCGATGATGTCGGTGGTCACGCTCTCCCAGCCATCGTTGCCGACCACGGGACGGGTCGGATCGTAGGTCTTGGTCAGATGATAGAGGGCCTGCACGTAGTGCTGCTCGGCCTCGTTCTGCGGCAGGTTGGGAACGCCCCAGGATTCGTTGATGGGGACCCAGACGACGATGCACGGATGCGAGTAGTCGCGGCGCAGCGCCTCTTCCCATTCCCGCATCACGCGCGCGACGGCGTTGCGGGTGAAACGGTAGGCGCTGGGCATCTCGCCCCACACCAGAAGGCCGAGCTTGTCGGCCCAGTACAGGTAGCGAGGGTCCTCGATCTTCTGATGCTTGCGCACTCCATTGAAGCCCATCTCGCGCGTGCACTCGACGTCGCGACGAAGCGCGGCATCGTCGGGCGCGGTCAGGCCCGTTTCGGGCCAGTATCCCTGGTCCAGCACCATGCGCAGATAGTAGGGTCTGCCGTTGAGGACGAAACGATCGTTCTCGAGCGAGATCGATCGCAGCGCCGTGTACGAGCTCATCTCGTCGATGACCTGGCCGTCGCGCGTCTCCAGGCGGATCTGCGCATCCAGCAGCGTCGGGGAGCGCGGGCTCCACAGCAGCTCGTTGCGGAAGTCGTCGATGCCGGGATCGGAGAGCGCGAGGCGGCGGTGCACCTCGTCCGACATGATGTCGTAGTGGTCGTCGGCCAGCCGCATGCCCTTGGCCGACAGCGTCAGCCGCATGCGCAGGTCTTCGCGCCGCACGCCGCCGAGCCAGGCCTCGAAGCCGCATTCCCACCGCAGCAGGCTCGGTGTCCATGCCACGTGCTGGATCCAGGTGGCGGGAACAGTCTCCATCCATACGGTCTGCCAGATGCCCGTGGTCCGCGGATACCAGATCGAATGCGGCTCGAGCTGCCAGTCCTGTTTGCCGCGCGGCTTCTCGAGGTCGATGGGATCGTCTTCGGCACGCACGACGACGGTCTGCGGTCCGCCGGCAGCGAGCAGGTCGGTGATGTCGAAGGTGAACGGGGTGTAGCCGCCCTGATGACGCCCGGCCTTGCGACCATTGACCCACACCATGGTCGAGTAGTCGACGGCACCGAAGTGCAGGTGAAGCCGCTCGCCGTTGCGCAGCGGCGGCGGCTGGAAGGTGCGCCGGTACCAGCACACGCGGTAGTAGCCGCAATCGCCCACGCCGCTGCGATCCGATTCGGCGGCGAAGGGCACCAGGATCTGCGTGCTCCAGGAAACGTCGTCGGGGCCGACGATGGCGCCTTCGCGGTCGATCGCGAATTCCCAGGTTCCGTTGAGCGATTGCCAGTGTTTGCGCCGCATCAATGGCCGCGGATAGCCGCGGCCGTCAGGATCCAGCTCTTCGCAGGACAGAAGCTCAGACAAATCCCACCGCCTCCTGCGGACAGTCCGCAACGTAGCGTTCCAGGCAGCTCTGCAGTGACGGCAGCAGGATGCCACGCTCGCTTCCCAGGGCCGAATAGCGCGGCCGCGGCGCAAGCGAGGCGCGACGCACCGGTGCGCGCACGAGGTCGGAGGGATAACCCTGCAGCGCAGCCAGGCGCAGGGCGAGCTCGGCCCAGCTGACCGGATCGGGATTGGCGACGTGCCAGATGCCGGTCTCACCGTCGATGAGAAGATCCAGGCAGATGCGAACGAGCTCGGGAACGTAGGTGGGCGTGACGACCTGCTCGGGATCGGCCTCGACCGCCGTGCCCGCGCGCCAGCAGCGCGTGGCGTGGCGCAGGAAGTTGTGGTCGTCCCACGGGCCGAAGAACGCGCTGGTGCGAACGACCATCGCGCCTTCCCAGGACGACAGCACGAGCTTCTCGGCCTCGGCCTTGCTCTGGCCGTAGGCGTTGAGCGGACGCGGACGATCGCTCTCCAGATACGGGCGCGTCACCGAGCCATCGAAGACCAGATCGGTCGAGAACGTCATCATCGGCAGCCGGCGACGGCGGCAGGCTTGCGAGAGAATGGCTGCGCCGCGGGTGTTCTCGCGAAAGCAGCGCGTCCGGTCGTTCTCGGCATCGTCCACGCGCACGTAGCCGGCCGTGTTGATGACCGCCCACGGCTGCCATCGTTCGAGGGCCGCTTCGACCGAACGCACGTCGGCGATGTCCATGTCCGCGCGGCCGAGCAGGCGATACGGAATGGCGCGCTGCCGGCAGGAGCGCGCAAAGGCCTGACCGAGAGTTCCGGTGGCCCCCGTGATCACGACGGGCGGGGCCGAATGCTGCTCGCCGGCATGTTCGTCGTCGGAAGCGCCCTTCCAGCGGCACGGTCGTCGCCACCAGCCTTCCTGGCAGAGCACCGGGTGCGAATAGGTCCCCTGGGTTGCGTACGCGCGAATCATGCTGGCGACCGCCGTGGCTCGTGGCTTGTTGCCCGGCGTGCGCAGATCGAAGGCACCCGACTCGTAGTAGCCCGCATCTTGCGTGACCAGCGAGTTCCAGTCGAAGGACCCGAGAAGGGCCCATGCCGTCACCGCGCGCACGTCGGCGCCGGCTCGGCGCGCCGCTTGCGCGCCGCTCCATGCCTCGCGCAGCCAGCGCAGCTGATCCTCGCGCGTGCTGTCGATGTGCACCTCGGTCAGCGCCACCGGAATGCCGTAACGCTGCCACGGATCGCGCAGCGCGCGCTCATGCCCCGAAACGCCGGCGCATGCGACGCGCACCGCCTCGACGTCGGCATAGCGGTCACGTCCGTTGCCGCCATGCGACCATGGCGGATGAAGCTCGAGCCTCTCGTCGAGGTACCGGTCGCTGGTGACGTAGTAGTTGACGCCGACGATGTCGGGCGGACACGGCTGCTCCAGCAGTGATCGCAGCGGAGGCTCGCCCACGGCGTCCTCGAGCATGCTCCAGAAGCGGTGCGAAGGATCGACGCGGCCGCACAGCAGATCGAAGCCGAGCCAGCGGCGCTCGTTGTCGAAATCGGCCTGATACTGCAGCGTCGGCCTCGCCAGCGTGGTGCCGAGATCCTCGGTCTGGATCAGTCGCGCATCGGGCCGCACGCGGCGGATCTCGCGCATCGCGGCCGCAGTGGCCAGACATTCGTGCACGAGCGCGCGCAGGAACGAGGCGTGGTCGGTGGCATGCGGATACCAGTGCCCGTACAGGGCACTGAACCTGGCCGTGGTCACGGGCTCGTTGACCGGCGTGTAGTCGCGCACCCACGGGTATCGCTCGGCGACGGCGCGAGCATAACACGCCAGCTTTTCGGGCAGCTCGGGGTCGAGCAGGTGCGTGTCGGAAGGTCCGCTGCCGTGATGGATCAGCCCGGCGATCGGCTCCAGCCCGAGCTCGCGCAATCGCTGCAGGCGCTCGTCGGTCCAGCTCCAGTCGGCGCGTGACAGATCGCCGTCGGGAGCGACCATCTCCCACAGGACCGGATAGCGCAGACGCCTGGGACCGAGCCTGGCAAAGAGCTCCAGATCCTGGATGCGGAAGCGATGCCCGGATTTGGCGGTCTGATCCAGTCGCCGGTCGCCGACACGGTTGACCGTGCATTCGACGCCGGCCCAAAGCTCGATGTCACCCGGCACGCGCCAGAAGCTCCTTTCTCTCCACGACGAGCATCCGGGATGCCAGCGTCAACGCCTGGGCGGTGACCTGATCCATGTTGTAGTAGCGGTACGTAGCCAGCCGCCCGCAGAAGTGAACGCGCGGCGTCGACTCCGCCAGCGCTTCGTAGCGCTTGTAGAGCGCGGCGTTCTCCGGGCGCGGAATCGGATAGTAGGGGTCGCCCTCGGCACGCGGATACTCGTAGACGATGGACGTCTTCTCGTGCTCCTGGCCGGTCAGGTGCTTGAACTCGGTGACGCGAGTGTACTCGTGCTCGTTGGGATAGTTTACCACCGCCACGCGCTGACGCTGGCGAACGTCGAGCGTTTCGTGACGGAACTCGAGCGCGCGGTAGGGCAGCTTGCCGTAGCAGTTCTCGAAGAACTCGTCGACGGGACCGGTATAGACCATCTCGCCGAACGAGACGCGATTCATCAGATCACGATAGTCGATGCCTACCTCGATGGTGATATTGGGATGATCCAGGATGTTGCGGAACATCGCCGTCATGCCGTCGGCGGGCATCGCCTGGAACTTGTCCGTGAAGTACCGGTCGTCGCGGCAGGTGCGCACGGGAATTCGTGCGATGACGGTCGAGTCGAGCTGGCTCGCGTCCAGGCCCCACTGCTTGCGCGTGTAGTTCTTGAAGAACTTCTCGTACAGCTCCTGCCCCACCTTGCTGACGATCACATCCTCGGAGGTCCGGATCTGTGCGCGCGGATCGGCCACGCGTGCGAAGAACTCCTCGAGGCCCTGCGAGTCCAGGTCCCAGCCGTACAGCCAGTTGACCGTGTCCAGGTTGATGGGAATCGGCAGCAGCTTGCCGTCGACGCTGGCCAGGACGCGGTGCTCGTAGGGCCGCCAGCGCGTGAAGCGCGACAGGTACTCGAAAACGTCGGGCGAGTTGGTGTGGAAGATGTGCGGCCCGTACTTGTGGATGAGCACGCCGCTGGCATCCAGCTCGTCATAGGCGTTGCCGCCGATGTGCGGGCGCACGTCGCAGATCAGGACGGTCTTGTTGGCCGCCGCCGCCAGGCGCTCGGCAACCACGCTTCCGGCAAATCCGGCGCCCACCACCAGATAGTCGAAGTGGGGCTTGGCGACGCGAGTCGTCTCGTTGACGCTCAGGCCACTGGACCACCCGACGTTGGCCCACTGGCCGCTGCGCCCCTCGAGCAGGTCCGAGGCGTGGTGCCCGTTGCCGCTGGCCGCAGGGCCGTTGGCGACATGACCATTGCCGTTGCCCGCATGACCGTTGCCGCTGGCCGCGTGCCCGTTGCCGTTGCCCGCATGACCGTTGCCGCTGGCCGCGTGCCCGTTGCCGTTGCCCGCGTGCCCTTTGCCGTTGCCCGCATACCCGTTGCCGCTGGCCGCGTGCCCGTTGCCGCTGGCCGCGTGACCGTTGCCGGCATGGGACATGGGCGCATGTGCACTGCGCCCGCCGTTGTCTTTGGACGACGCATGCCCGTTGCCGTTCTTCCCCTGGCTGGGCGGCGAGCCGGGATCCTGCGGGTCTTCCCGCAGGACGCCTTGAACGAGATCGCGCATGGCCTGCCAGGTGCGATCCCACGAGATGTCGGCCAGGAACGCATCCGCGTGGCGGGTGCGCTCGCCGGCGTCTTCGGCCAGAGCTGCTTCCACCGCCTTCTCGAAGCTCTCGGCGTCGTCGGCGATGCGAGCAAGGCCCATCTCGCCGTAGGGTCGCACGACGTCACGGATCGACGTGGAGACGACCGGTTTCGCGCCGGCCATGTACTCGGGCGTCTTGGTCGGACTGATGAAGCGCGTGGCCTCGTTGCGCGCGAACGGCAGGATCGCCACGTCCCATCCGCGCAGATAGGCGGGCAGCTCGTCGTAGGTCTTGCCGCCGAGGGCGTGAACGTTGTCCCGTTGCGGAACGCTCGCCGGATCGATCTTGACCACCGGCCCGACGAGCACGATGTGCCAGTCCGGGCGCCGCGCCGCCAGACCGTCGATCAGCTCGAGGTCCATGCGTTCGTCGATGACTCCGAAAAAGCCGAGCCGCGGGTGCGGAATGGCCGCTTGCGGCTCGGGGTCGGGACCTTGCGTGCGCGCCTGCGCGAAATGCGCGACGTCGACGGCGCTGGGAAAGGCGTGCACCGAGGGATGCATGTCCTTCTTGGCTTCGTACAGGCTTCGGCCGCCCGTAAAGACCAGGTCGGCGCGCAGGCACAGCTCGCGCTCCCATTTCTTCAGATCGGCGGCGGCGCCGTGGAAATTCGCCAGCTCGTCCATGCAGTCGTAGACCGAGGCGAGCGGACGCAGCTCGTCCGTGAACGTGACGGCATGCGGCGTGTAGTACCAGGCGATGTAACTGCGGATGTCGTGCTCGGCGAGCATCTCGCGCAGCAGAAGACGCAGCATCGGCTGCACGTCGGTTTCTTCACTGACGACGGGCGTTGCCACGTACACACCCTCCGCGGAGCGTTCGACGAGCAGCCGGGGTGTCGCGCCAGGTTCGACTCGAGGTTCTTCGAAGAAGAAAACGCGCCGTTCTTTCGCCCACCGGCTCATCAGATGCTGTGGCCGCTGGAAGACGAAGCCCCAGCGTAGATGGGAGAAGCATAGGAGATCGGGCGTGTGAGCCTCGCTCCTAGACATGGGGTGTTCTCGTCATTGCGTGCATGACGAAGATACTATGTGGACTAGTGAAAAGGATGAAGAGGGATTGGCCGCAGTCGTGCCGACACTCCCCGACGTTGGGGACGCTCCCACGTCGAATCTACCCGCTTACCACACACTGCATGCAGCTTTGTTGCGATCTCCATGACGCACGCACCACGGATACGCAGAGAAAATCGTGGCCGACGACGTGCGCGGTTGCGCTACAGGGGAAGCGCGTCTCGATTACTCGCGCGTTTGCACGGTCGCAGACGGATCATGGATCTGCTGCGCCTCGCGCAACTGGTAGAAAGGAATGCCCTGCGCGAGCTGGTAGAGCCGCTGGCAGTATTCCCCGACGAGTGAAACCAGGACTCCCAAGCCGCCGCAACAGAACAGCACGGCGCCGGCCATTGCCGATCCGGCGATCCACGCACCTGCACCGGCGACGGCCACCGTACCGGCCAGGAGGCCGGCGACGAGGAAAGGCCGCTTGGCGGTCAGCATGTAATAGTCGACCGCGATCCCGAGCAGCGAAAGGAACGAGTGACCTCCCGAGCGCCGCCCGATGCCGGGCGTCAGCCTGTGCTCGGCGATCCGGCTCGCCCGCCGCAGGAAGAGCGGAGTCAGAAGACGGCGCGCCTCGCCTTCCGACGCCAGATCGCGCACCACCCAGGACTGGAAGGCGCGCATGCCGCATCCGATGTCCCGAATGGTCGTACCTGTCCGGTTGCGGACATAGGCGTTCATCATCGCCGAGGGCAGGCGGCGCGAGAACAGCGGGGAGTCGCGGCTCTGGCGGTAGCCGCATACCAGGTCATGGCCTTGATCCAGAAGGGCCAGCAGGGCGGGAATGTCCTCGGGGCAGTTCTCGAGATCCGCGTCCATGCATACGACACGCCGGCCACGCACCAGATCGAAGCCGGCGCAGACGGCGGCTTGGCTCCCGAAGTTCCGCACCAGTGCGAACGGCCGCAACCGCGCGTCGCGCGCCGCGCGCGCCTGCAACATGGCCAGGCTTTCGTCGCGCGAACCGTCGTCGACGTAGATGACCTCGAAGGGCACCTGGAGCTTTTCGAGAACGGCGACCAGCCGGTCGGTGAGGGCCTCGAGCGTGGCCGAGTTGTTGTAGACCGGGATGACGACCGAGACGTCGATGGATGTAGGGACCGACTCCACGCGCCAGCTTGTATCGGCTTCGCCGTCCGCCCGCTAGGGTGCCGTCCGACGAGCCGTCACCAGATCGTAGGTCTGCAGATACGAGGGATGGTTGGTTGCCAGCAGCCGATCCCACCACTGCAGCAGCAGCCCATAGTTACAGGCCGCGTGCGTATGATGCATGTTGTGGTGCGTCGCGGTGTTGATCCATTGCAGCACCGGATGGCGAGCGAAGCCTGCCGGATACAGCTCGTAGCCGAGGTGCGAGACGATCCCCAGCCCGAAATAGACGAGCCCGACGGCGCCGAGCGCGAGCGGATGCATCGGAACCGCCACCACCAGCAGCACGAAGAACGCGTTGCCCAGGAACGTCTCGACCGGATGATGCGCAAAGCCGGCAAGCGGCGTGGGATTGGTGGAGCGATGGTGGACGGCGTGGAAGCGTTCGTACATCCAGCGCGTATGCAGCAGCCGGTGCTGCCAGTAGAACCAGGTATCGTAGCCGAGGACCCCGAGCAGTGCCGAGGCTGCCAGCCAGGCCCAGCCGTACTCGGCCACATCCAGATACATGCTGGTGCGGCCGCTTGCGATGAGCCACAGAGTCAGCATCGTCGAAAGGCCGGTACACAGGGAATTGGAGAACGACCACCCGATCTCCCGCCGCAGATCGGCGGCCGAGGGAAACGCCATCTGGATCCGATACGGCATGGCGGCGCGCCGCAAGACGACGTGCAGGAGCACGGTAGCGCCGCCGGCCAGCAGACCGTAGCGCAGCAGGAAGCCGCCGATGTACTGCAGATAGGCTGCCAGGCCGGGCTGAAGGGATTCGCTCATCGCGCCACTGCGGCGCAAGGCCGCATCCGCCAGCATCTGCGCACGGCTGCGCCCACGCAAGGCGGCGTCGTCGATGGCACGCCAGGCATCATGCTCAGCACGCCCATTCGTCCTGACGGATTCCCGTCACCCGCTTGAAGAGCGTCGAGGCAAGGGAAGCCAGCTGAACCGCAGGCCCTCCCCACCAGAAATTGATCGCCACCGCATCCTCGAGCGTACGCGTGTGATGCCACCAGCCGCGCGGGATGAAGAGCGTCTCGCCGGCCTCGATGATGCCGCCGAGTGCCGTGACCCCTCGCAGCAATGGATAGCGCTCGAAGTCGGGCCGTTCCGGATCGATGGCCGAGAAGTTGGGCATGCCCGAGAACATCCCGCGCGGATACATGCCGCGCTGCCCCGGCGCGAAGAGCATCCATCGCTTGCGGCCGGAGAGGTGCACGTTGAGGTTGTGCGGAACGTCCCAGTGAGGCGGCGTGACCGTACCGGCCCTGCCCAGCCAGAACTTGGCGCGCAGGTGCGTCGCGCCCTCGCAGTAGCGCGGAACGCGGTAGGCCTGATGAAAGGCGGGCGGCAGGTTGCCCACTGGAGCCATCACGTAGTGGGAGGCATTGGCGCCGTGGCCCATCGAAGCGACGAACTCGCCGAGCGGGATGCGGCGGAAGATTGCTCCGCCGCGCGCGTCGTCGCGCAGCGTTCCGCCGACCAGCTCGGCCGCGACCACGGTTGCCGAGCCGTACAGCTCGCCCACGCGCGCGACGCTCCAATCGCCTGGCGGCCACGATTCGGTCAGACCGGTCAGGATCACGGGCCGCAGCCTGCGGATGTAACGGCGCTCGAACTCCTCGAACGACGGCGCGGCCACGCGCTCGAGCTGCCCGACGCGCAGCTCGGCGACCGAGCTGTGGGAGTGATGGAATGCAGGGGTGCTGGCGGCGCTGCTCACGGTCGAATCCAACCTACCGCAGCAACCTGCCCGTCAGAAATCCGACACCATAGGAGCGCCGGGGCGCTCGCGCAGCTCTCGTCTTCGATGCGCTGCCCGGCTCCGCAGCGCGTCGCCTCGATGTCGGCCGTGACGCGCATGTCAGAGAACTTCGAGCCAGCTGGCCAGAGCGCCGGTGACGACGACCCGGTTGGCGCGGAGCGCCGCAACGTCGCGCGCTCCGGTCAGGAGAGCGGCCTGGCGCAAGCCGGCAAGAACCCCTTCCAACGTCTGCCTCGCCAGCGGAAGCCCGCCTTGCTGCTGCGCACGAAACAGCGGCAGCGCCATCCCGGCCATCGACGCGCCGAGCGCGAGGCACTTGGCGATCTCGACGCCACTGCGAATGCCGCCCGATGCGATCAGCATCGCATCGTCACCGATCGCGCGATGGACCGACGCCACCGCAGCAGCCGTCGGGATTCCCCATCCATCGAACGACTGTGCCAGCGAAGCGGCTTCGGGCGCCGAGCGGAGCTGCTCGACGCGGATCCAGGAGGTGCCGCCGAGTCCGGAAACGTCCAGCGCCTTCACTCCGCAATCGACCAGTCGACGTGCGACCTGCGGCGACAGGCCGCAGCCCGTCTCCTTGACGACCAGGCGATCTGCGAAAGCCGCAGCCAGGCTCTCGATGAGCGCATAGCCGCCGCGAAAATCGCGATCGCCTTCGACCTGGCCGAGCTCCTGGGCGACGTTCAAGTGCACGGCCAGACCATCGGCATCGATGCCGTCGGCGAGGCGGCGCACTCCGTCGCAGCCCACACGCGCCGCTTCGGCCATGCCGATGTTGCCGAGCAGCACGGCAGTGGGGGCCACCTCCCGGACGCGAAACGTGTCGGTGCGCGAGGCGTCCTCGCTCATCGCGCGCTGGCTGCCGACGCCGAAGGCCAGGCCGAACTCCTGCGCCAGGCTGGCAAGGTCGCGATTGATGCTGCCGGCCCGAGCCGTCCCGCCCGTCATGCCAGTGACCAGCAGCGGGTAATGCAGCCGCTTGCCGAAAAGGGTCACCGACAGATCGACGTCGGACAGGGCCAGCTCGGGAAGCGCGCAGTGGATCAGATGGGCCTGGCCAAGAAGGGTATCGTTGCCCTGCGGCTCGACATCGGCGCCGGCGCAAAGGTCCAGATGCGCCTCCTTGCGCACGACAGTCGAGGTTTTCTCGGCCATGGCGGCGGCGACTATACCAGCCCGGAGGCGCCGAAAGCACGGTCGCTCTTCGGGCGGGTCAATCCAGGGACGAAGATTCCAGAATGGAGGACCTGCCGCCGCCGAAGCACCCGGGTAGGTGCGCATGGAACTCTTTGACTATGGTTGCGGCGAACCTGTACAAGCCCCGGGATGGAGTCGCAGCCCGTGGCTGAGACGGAGGCCTTTGCGTCCTCGCGCGCGCTGGCCGCCGATTCTCCCCTCGCCCTTTGCTGGGCGGTATGGGCCTCCACGGCGTATCGCCTGCGTCGCGGCGAAGGCGCCCTGATCGCCATCAATCTCTCGATCATCGCGCTTGCCGGCAGCGGCGCCGGTACGCAGCTGGCGCAGAGCGTCGTCTCGATCCTGACGCTGGCGTTGATGTACGCCTACAACGACCTCCACGATGCGCCCGAAGATTCGATCAATCCGAAGAAAGATCAACGGCTTATCGCCACTTATCTCGCTCATCGGGTAACCTTCAACGCCTCGATGTTCGGACTCAAGCTGGCGACCGTGGCCCTGGCCTTTGCCACCCTGGGCGTGCGCCCTGCCCTTGCCGCCGCGACCGTCATGACGGTCAACTTCCTCTACTCGACCCTGTTCAAGGGCGTGCCGGTCATGGACGTGGTCTGGTGCGGGATCTGGGGAGCCCTGTACACCTACATCGTCACGACCTCGCCGGTACTGCTGCTGTTCGTGGGCCTGATGACCGGCGTCTGCCACCTCTACCAGACCCTGGACGACCGCATCAGCGATGAGCGCAACGGCATCGTCACCACCGCGGTGCGTTCCTCTGTCCTGTCCAAGACCGTCCTGTTCTCGATGTGCCTGCTGATGTCGCTGGTCGCGTACGGACAGTTCGGCGCCATCGGCGCCATCACCGCCTATGCCCCCTTCGTCCTGCTGTTCCTGGTCCAGCGGCCGGGCACGGGATGGCTGCTGACCAAGGCGTACTACGGTGCGCTGTGGCTCTCGCTGCTGGGGTCCTTCCGTGCGGCTCTCTGAGAAGATCGCCGTCGGCTACGCCTACGGCACCAGTCTGCTCTCCTACATGGTCGACGGGCCGGCGCGGCCATTTTCGGCTACGTTCGCCGTGACCAACCGCTGCAACCTGCGCTGCGAATACTGCAACTGTCCTTTCATCGATCCGTCCAACCTGGCGCTGCCACAGATCGAAACGATGTTCGACCGGCTCCAGCAGATGGGCGTGCGGCGCCTCGGCCTGGCCGGCGGCGAGCCGACGCTGCGCGCCGACCTCGGCGAGATCGTCGAGATGGCCAAGGCGCGCAAGTTCTTCGTCAGCATCAACTCGAACCTGACGCTGTACAGCCGCCATCCCGAGCGGCTGTGGCAGGGCGACCTCATCTACACGAGCCTGGACGGCGATGCGGCGGCCCATAACGCTGCGCGCGGGGAGCGCGCCTTCGAAGGCGTGCTCGAAGCCATCGAGGACCTGATCGGGCGCGGCAAGCCGGTGATCGCGATCTGCGTGGTCACCGAGCACAGTATCGGCCAGTCCGAGTTCCTGCTGGCGCAGGCCGAGCGCCTGGGCTTTCGCCTGCACTTCCAGCCTCAGTGCGTCGATACCGAGATCGTGCGCGGCGAGGTCTCCGGAGCTCTCTCGAACGAAAGCATCCGCCAGTTCTGGCGCGGGCTTGGCGAGCAGAAACGGAAGGGTCGCCCGATCGTCAGCTCGACGCCGTACCTGGAGTTGCTGTCGAAGTGGGAAGACTTCTCGGTGTCTGCCTACTACGACGCCGACACGCGCTGCCCTGCAGGCCACGGCTACATCTACATCGATCCGCAGGGCAAGGCGTGGGCATGCGCGTACACCAAGGGACTGACCAAGCCCGTCGACCTCCTGTCGCAGGACTGGCAGGAGGCGTGGACGAAGGACAACCCGTGCACGCGCTGCACGGTCGGCCCCATGCTCGAGTTCAATCTGCTCTTCCAGCGGCCCCTGAGCGCGATTCGCGAAGGCATCCGAACCTACGGCTGAGAAGCATGCGTCTTCGGACCGCCGCATTCCTGGCCATGCTGCTCCCCTGCCTGCTCGGCGGCTGCGTCGAGCGGTCGGGCAGCGAGCTCGACCTCTCGAGCGCCACGCTGCTTTCCAGGGACAAGCACGGTGATCTGAACAAGGCCGTCTTCAGCTTCGAGCACGGACATCGGGACGAGGCCCTGGCCGGCAACGACTGGGACGTGGAGTTCGGCAACGGCGGCGACGGTTTCAACGTCACGATGGCCACCGACGACCGCAGCCGGATTCGCGATCTGGGATGGATGCAGTGGTCGGGCCTGGACCTGGCCACCCTGCCGCACCTGCCGGCGCATCCCGAGCCCGCGCGCGAGCCGCAGGCCAAGGCTTTCCAGGGCCACATCTACATGGTCCATACCAAGGACGAGAACAGCGACCTTCACGTGCTGTTCCGCGTCGAGAAGCTCTTCCCCGGCGATCGCGCCGAGCTTTCGTGGGCCAAGGTGGAAGCGCCCGGCAAGTGATCCCTACGGCCGTTCCCTGAGCATGGCGGCGGCCTGTGGGTAGACTGTCGCGAGCACGTCCGACAGCATCTCGCGCACGGTCTCTTGCGCTTCGGCGGCGGTGCCAGCCGTGTAGCCGCCCGACTCCGGTGCGGCGAGCACGCCGGCGAGCGCAGCGGCGCGCGCCGCCAGTGCGCGATCGACCAGCGAGGTCCAGCGATCCGCATTGCCGATCTCCCGCCACTGGCCGCGGCCGCGCCCGAAGTGCGCGACCGCGAGATATCGCAACAGGGCCTGCTGCGTCAGGTCGCGCAGAAAATCCTGCGACCACTGCACCTGCGGCTGGGCGGTGTCCGACGCCATCTGAAAGCCCTTGAGCAGCCCCGCCGCGCCGATGGCGCCCAGGACCGCGCCGACGATGGCGCCGGCACCGAAGGACAAGCCGCCCGTGGCCACGTCGGTGATCAGCCCGCCGGCAGCGCCGCCCATGGCCGCACCGAACATCGCGGCGCGACCCGAGGAGACCACCTCGCCCGGCATGCGGAAGTCCTCTTCCAGCCGCGTGAGAGCCTCTTCCTGAAAGCGCCCCTGCAGGCCGTGCATGTCGAGGAGGTCCGCCATCAGCTCGACGGTCGATCGATCGAGCCGCATCGCCAGCGCACGCATGGCGCGCCGCTTTTCGGACGTCGCGGCGCTCTCGCCGGTCAGCAGCTCGCGGTCGGCGGCGGCGGCGATCAGATATGCGGCGATTCGACCGGCGGCTCGGCTGAAGATGCGCAGGCTGCGCGCCTGCCATTCGGTGGCCAGGGCATGCATGGCAGGCTTGCGCTCGGGCGCCACCAGGTCCTCGACGTGCTCGAGCAGCACGACCTCTTCGACCCAGGAGCGCGTGAACGCATCCAGCGGCAGCACGTGCTGGACGACCGGCCAAGACTGCATCGCCTCCGTCCATCGAGCCACGGGATTGCCGGGAGCGCCGGCGCCGGATGTCGCCTCGCCTATCTGGTTCAGCAGCACCAGCACCGGCTTTCCGATCCATCCCAGCAGCTCGAGCTCATGCGTCACGTAGCCGGCATCGGCGGGATCCTCGGACGCGTTGACGAGATAGAGCACGACGTCGGCGTCGGTCTGGATGTTGCGCACCGCCTCCTGGCTCGAATACAGGGGGCGGTCGCGGTTGCGATCCCAGACCTGGTGGAGCAGCCATCCCATCGGATTGTGCTCCTTGCGAAGGCGGCTCATCAGGCGCGCGGAGTCGCCGAGGCCCGGAGTGTCCCACAGCATCAGTCGATGCTCGCCAGTGGCGACGAGCTCGTGCGCCTCGCTGACCTCGGTCACGTGTGCCTGGTCGAGGACCTCGCCGATGTCGCGCCGCAACAGCGTTCGGGCCAGCGTCGTCTTGCCGACGTTGGTGTGCGAGATCAGGCTGAGCGTGATCGTGCTCAAGCGCCGCTGCTCCGCGCGCCGTGCAGGCGTGCCTCGGCTTCCTCGACGATGCTCGTGGTCACTTCCGCCGCCAGGTCGACGTGCAGCGGTGGCAGGCCGGCCTCGTGGAGCACGCGGTCCCATGCCCGCTGCCGCTCGGCCTGGCGGCGCTCCTCGCCGCTGCCCAAGCGCGCGTGCCAGGCGGAGCTGTCGACCAGCGCGAGCACGCACGATCCGTTGCCAGCGTGCGCGCGAAGCTCGCTCGCGAAACGCCCGTGCACCTCGCGCTCGGGTGACTGAACCAGGCCATAGACGACGACGGTGCATGCTGGCCGGCGCGCGCCCGGCACGTGTGGCGCGCCCTCGTACGCCGCGTCTTCGCCATACGGCACCACCGCGCCGATCTGCACGTCGGCCTGTAGACCGAAGACGTCGTGCAGGAGCTCGCGCAGCGTGTCCGCCTCGCGGCCGCCGACGCCATAGCTGTACGGCAGCACGTCGACCGCCAGCCCAGCGCCGCGATCGGGCGCGAGCAGCACGCGAAAGGACCCACCGATCGGATCGACGTCGAGGCGCCGTGACAGGCGCGCCTGCCGCGACCACGCCGCTGCCGCCAGCACGCCGCGCGGCAGCAGCACCACGAGCGCTGCCGTCACGGCCCATAGATGAATCCAGATGGCGGCCGGTCCATCGGCGGGAGCGCGCATCGCGGCCAGTCCGGCGGCATCGGGCAGCGTCACGTCCAGCAGCGCTGCCGCCGGCGACAGCACGACGCGGAGCAGGGACGACGCCGTTTCCGGCCCTGCAAACGTGCTCTCCCAGCTGGCGCGGTACTCCAAGGTCAGGCCGCGCGCATACATGCCTGTGACCGCGCCGAGCACGACGAACGCGGCCGCCAGGTGCAGCGCCAGCCGGATGCGCGCAGCCACCAGCGGCGTGGCAGCCGCAGCCCAGCGCTGCCAGTAGCTGCGCAGCGCACGCGCGGCCACGGCGGTGCGCGGCGCATCGGGCAATCGCACGCGCCGCAGCGAATGCTCGGCGATCCAGTTCGCGATGGCGCCGATGGCCCCGCCTGCGCGCCGTCGCGCCGGTCCGTCATCGCCAGTGCTCGCAGCGCCCGCCTGCAGGGCGGTCATCGTCAGCAGCGCCGCATAGACCAGGACATTCCATGCAAGGATGCCCAGCAGCGGAAAGGAGAGGATGTTGACGTGCCGGTCGGGGCCGAGCACGTGGCTGAGCGCGCCCAGACAGAACGCGATCAGCGGCAGCGGTGCCAGCGCACGCAGCGGAAGACGCGTCGCGCGGGATGCCATGGCCAGTCCCGGCACGGCGGCTTCGAGGTGGTCCAGGATGCGCCTTGCGCGTGCGGCCGCCTGCGCCTCGGCGTCGCCGGCCGCACGAGCAGCCTGGGTAGCGTCCTGCCGCACCTTCGGCGGCAGCAGCACCCCCTGCGCGTCGGCGTCCTCGAAAGCACGGGCGAGGAGCACGGCCTGGGCGGCGCGTTCACGCATCGCAGCGGTAGTGGTTCATGAGAATGACCGCGGGCCTGGGCGCGACCGGACCGCCTCTACACCAGGGCGATGAGCTTCATCAGGTCGCCGATCTCGACCGGTTTGACCGTGTGGTCGTCGAAGCCGGCTTCCCTGGAGCGCTCGCGGTCGCGGTCCTGGCCGTAGCCGGTCATCGCGATGATGCGCGCGTCGGCCATGCCGTTTCGGCGCATCTGCCGGCACACCTCGTAGCCGTCCATTCCCGGCAGTCCGATGTCGAGCAGGACCACGTCGGGCTTGTCGTCGGCGCACAGCTGCAGCGCGGCCGGACCGTCATGCACCATGCGCACCTCCTGCCCGCGCAGGCGCAGCAGCATGGCCAGGCTCTCGGCGGCGTCGACGTTGTCGTCGACGACGAGGATGCGCCGCGCCTCGTCGCCCGTCGTCGCGGCGACTGCCTGCGTCGCCTGCACGCACGGTACGCCCGGCGCGCACGGCAGCCAGACCTTGAAGGTCGCGCCGTGACCCGAGCCGTCGCTGGTGACCGAGACGCGCCCGCCATGCATCTCCACCAGGTTCTTGACCAGCGACAGGCCGATGCCGAGGCCGCCCTGGGCGCGGTCCAGGCCGCGCTCGCCCTGGGTGAACAGCTCGAAGACCTGCGGCATCATCTCGGGCGCGATGCCGATGCCCCAGTCGCGAACGGTGATGACGGCCATGCCGTCCTCGAGCTCGACCCTCAGGTCGATGCGTCCGCGTTCGTTCTGATACTTGGCCGCATTGTTGAGCAGGTTGGCGATCACCTGGATCAGGCGTGCCGAATCCCCTTCGATGGCGATGGCCTGGTCGGGAATGGTCACGGTCAGCTGGTGCTTCTGCGTGTCGATGAGCGGACGGCTCATTTCCACCGCGCTGCCCACCACCGACGAAAGCATCAGCGGCTCGCGCCGCAGCTTGATCTTGCCCTGCGTGATGCGCGAGACGTCCAGGAGGTCGTCGACCAGGCGCGTGAGCTGGTTGGCCTGCCGCTCGATGACGTCGCGACACCACTGGAGATCGGGATCGTCGGTCTCCTTCATGCGCATGATGGCGACCGCGTTGCGTACGGGCGCCAGCGGGTTGCGCAGCTCGTGCGCCAGCAGAGCCAGGAATTCGTCCTTGCGGCGGTCGGCGATCCGCAGCTGCTCGGCCATCTCGATCTGGCGCGCCATCGACTCCTCGAGCTCGGCGGTGCGCTCGACCACGCGGCGCTCCAGCTCGCGGGTCAGGCGCTCGGACTCGCGTGTCTTTCGGTACAGCTCGGTGAAGACGCTGACCTTGGCGCGCAGAAGCTCGGGCACGACGGGAACCGAGACGTAGTCGACGGCGCCTGACTCGTAGCCCTTGAGGCGGTCGAGGTCGGTCAGGTGCACGGCCGAGACGAAGATGATGGCGGTCTTCTGGTAGCGCGGATGTCCGCGAATGATCTCGGCCAGCTCGAAGCCGTCGATCTCGGGCATGCTGACGTCCATCAGCACGACCGTGATGTCGTGACGCAGCAGGTGCTCGAGAGCCTCCTTGGCCGAGTTGGCCTTGATGAGATTCTCGCCGAGGGACCCGAGCATCGCCTCATAGCTGAGCAGCTTACCCGGCTGGTCGTCGACCAGCAGGATATTGACCTTGTCGGAGGCGGTCCGGTCCGCCTCCATCTTTCCGGTCGCCGTGCTCATCACCGTCCCTGCCGCCAGCCTTCGATCCCGTCGCGCCTAGCGATGCAACCACAGACGCAGCGCCGACAGGAGTTGCTCGGTGTTCACGGGCTTGGCCAGGTAGTCGGAGGCTCCCGCCTCCAGGCACTTCTCACGGTCGCCCTTCATGGCCTTGGCCGTCAGCGCCACGATGGGCAGGCGCCGGAACTCGGCCTTCTGGCGGATCGCGTGCATGGTCTGATAGCCGTCCATTTCCGGCATCATGATGTCCATGAGGACGATGGCGATGCCGGGCGTGTTGTCGAGGGTCTCGATGGCGGTGTGGCCGTTGTCGGCCGTCAGCACCTCCATCCCGCGACGCTCGAGCACGCTGCTGAGCGCGAAGATGTTGCGAACGTCGTCGTCGACGACCAGCACTTTCTTGCCGATCAGGTCGTCGTCGCTGCGGTGCAGGCGGTCGAGCATCGCCTGCTTCTCGGCCGGCAGGTCCGAGATCACGCGATGCAGGAACAGCGCGGTCTCGTCGAGCAGGCGCTCGGGCGACTCCACGCCCTTGACGACCACGCTTCGCGCCAGCGTATGCAGGCGCGCATCCTCTTCGGGCGAGAGCTCCTTGCCCGTGAACACGACCACAGGCAGGTCGGCGAGCTTGCTGTCGTCGCGAATGCGCTCGAGCACGTCGAAGCCGGTCATGTCGGGCAGGCGAAGATCGAGCACGGCGCAGTCGTAGGATCCTTCGTTCAGGAGCGTCAGCGCCTGCGCGCCCGTCCCGGCCGTCTCGATCTCGATGTCGTCGTGGCCGAGCAGTTCCGAGATGCTCATCTGCTCGATCTCGTTGTCCTCCACCACCAGCAGGCGGCGGCTGCGCGGAGAGGCGTACTGCTTGATCTTGGCCAGCGCCGCTTCCAGGCCCTCGGTGGTGGTGGGCTTGGCCAGGAACGAGAACGCGCCGCGCGCCAGGCCGTGCTGGCGGTCCTCGTCCAGCGTCACCATCTGCACGGGAATGTGCCGCAGGTTCGGGTCCTGCTTGAGCTGGTTCAGCACGGTCCAGCCGAGCATGTCGGGCAGGAAGACGTCGAGCGAGACCGCGGTGGGCTTGAACTCTCGCGCCAGCTCGAGCGCATCGGCGCCGCGCATCGCCACCAGGACCTTGAAGCCCTGCGCGTGCGCCTGGTCGAGAAGGATGCGCGCATAGTGCGGATCGTCCTCGACGATGAGCATGACGGGATCGCCCGGATGGAGCTCGTGACGATCGTCGGGGATCTGCTCGATCGGTCGATCGGCGGTGCGAACCGCCGCCAGCGTGATCGGCACGCCCGCCGTGACCTTGTCGGAAACGGCAGCCGTCAGGCCGGCGGAGGTCGGGCCGGCGTAAGCCTGCGGCAGGAACAGCGTAAAGGTCGAGCCCACGCCCGGCGTGCTGCGAAGCTGGATCTCGCCGCCGAGCAGCGATGCCAGCTCGCGGCTGATGGCCAGGCCCAGTCCGGTGCCGCCGTATTTTCGGCTCGTGCCTGCATCGGCCTGCTGGAAGGCCTCGAAGATGATGCGCTGCTTCTCGGGCGGAATGCCGATACCGGTATCGGTCACCTCGAAGGCGATGACGGTCTGGGCGCGGTTCAGGATCGGATGCTCCGGGTTCCATCCCCTGGTCACCGGCGCCACCGACAGCCGCACGCCGCCCTGCTCGGTGAACTTGAACGCGTTCGACAGCAGGTTCTTCAGGACCTGCTGCATGCGCTTGGAGTCGGTGACCATCGTCGCGCCGAGGGCCGAATCGATCTGCACCTCGAGTGACAGGCGCCGGTTCTCCGCCTCGTGCCGGAACGGACGTGCGATGGCGTCCAGGACCGAGGTGACGGTGACCTCTTCGGCCACCACGGTGACGGTTCCCGACTCGATCTTGGAAAGATCCAGAATGTCGGTGATGAGGTTGAGCAGGTCGGTGCCGGCGCCGTGAATGGTCTTGGCGAACTCGACCTGCTTGCCGGTCAGGTTGCCCTCGACGTTCTCGCCCAGCTGCTGGCCCAGGATCAGGATCGAGTTGAGCGGCGTGCGCAGCTCGTGCGACATGTTGGCCAGGAACTCCGACTTGTACTTGGAGGTGAGGGCCAGCTCGGTGGCCTTCTCCTCCACCGCGCGGCGGGCCTGCTCGATTTCCTGGTTCTTGCGTTCCACCTCGGCATTCTGCTCGGCCAGCTGCTGCGCCTTCTGCGCCAGCTGCTCGTTGGTCGCCTGCAGCTCGCGCTGCTGGGTCTGGAGCTCGGCCGCCAGCTGCTGACTCTGCGTGAGCAGGCCTTCGGTCTGCATCGTGGCCTCGATCGAATTGAGCACGATGCCGATCGACGTGGTCAGCTGCTCGAGGAAGGCCAGGTGCGAGGCCGTGAACGTGGTCAGCGAAGCCAGCTCGATGACCGCCTTGACCTCGTCCTCGAACAGGACCGGCAGCACGATCACGTTGCGCGGCATGGAGCGGAACAGGCCCGAGCTGATGGGCACGGTGTCGTCGGGCAGCTCGTTGATCACCATGCGGCGCTTGACGGCGGCGCATTGGCCGATCAGGCCCTCGCCCACGCGCAGGTGCTGGCGGTGTCCGTTGCTGCCGTCGTCGGCGAAGCTCGCCATGAGCTTCAGCTGAGGCTCGTTTTCCAGGTACTCGACGCGATAGATCACGCCCTGGTGTGCATTGACCAGCGGCGTCAGCTCCGACAGCAGCATGCGACCGACGGTGGCCAGATCGCGCTGGCCCTGCAGCATGCCGGTGAAGCGCGCCAGGTTGGTCTTGAGCCAGTCCTGCTCGGTGTTGCGGTCGGTGGTGAGCCGCAGGTTGTCGATCATCGTGTTGATGTTGTCTTTGAGCTCGGCGACCTCGCCGCGCGCTTCGACCTGAATGGAGCGCGTCAGGTCGCCCTGGGTCACCGCCGTTGCCACTTCGGCGATGGCTCGCACCTGCGTGGTCAGGTTGGCCGCCAGCAGGTTGACGTTACCGGTAAGGTCCTTCCAGGTTCCGGCCGCGCCAGGAACGTTGGCCTGGCCGCCCAGGCGCCCTTCCACGCCGACTTCGCGCGCCACCGTGGTCACCTGGTCGGCGAACGTGGCCAGCGTTCCGGTCATGTCGTTGATGGTTTCGGCAAGGGCTGCCACCTCGCCTTTGGCGTTGACCGTCAGCTTGGGCTTGAGGTCGCCGTTGGCCACCGCGGTCACCACTTTGACGATGCCGCGGACCTGCTCGGTCAGGTTGGCGGCCATGACGTTGACGTTGTCGGTCAGATCCTTCCAGGTTCCGGCCACGCCCGGCACCTTGGCCTGGCCGCCGAGCTTGCCTTCGGTTCCCACCTCGCGCGCCACGCGCGAGACTTCGCCGGCGAAGGCATTGAGCTGGTCGACCATCGTGTTGATGGTCAGCTTGAGCTCGAGGATCTCGCCCTTGACGTCCACGGTGATCTTTCGCGACAAGTCGCCTCGCGCCACGGCCGTGGTCACCTCGGCGATGTTTCGCACCTGCGTGGTCAGGTTGGCGGCGAGCAGGTTGACGTTGTCGGTGAGGTCCTTCCAGGTTCCGGCCACGCCGGACACCACGGCCTGACCGCCGAGCTTGCCGTCGGTTCCCACCTCTCGCGCCACGCGCGTGACTTCGGCGGCGAAGGAGCGCAGCTGCTCGACCATCTTGTTGAGCGTCTCTTTGAGGTTGAGCAGCTCGCCGCGCACGTCCACGGTGATCTTCTTGGACAAGTCGCCGTTGGCGATGGCGGTGGCCACCTCGGCGATGTTTCGAACCTGGGCGGTCAGGTTCGAAGCCATGGAGTTCACGGAGTCCGTCAGATCCTTCCAGGTGCCGGCCACGCCGGGCACCTGGGCCTGGCCGCCGAGCTTGCCTTCGGTTCCGACCTCGCGGGCGACGCGCGTCACTTCGCCGGCGAAACCGTTGAGCTGATCCACCATCGTGTTGATGGTGTTCTTGAGCTCCAGGATCTCTCCCGACACGTTCACGGTGATCTTGCGCGACAAGTCGCCGCGGGCCACGGCGGTGGTCACCTCGGCGATGTTTCGAACCTGCGCGGTAAGGTTGCCGGCCATGAAGTTGACGTTGTCGGTCAGTCCCTTCCAGGTGCCCGCCACGCCCGGCACCTGCGCCTGGCCGCCGAGCTTGCCTTCGGTTCCGACCTCGCGGGCAACGCGCGTGACTTCGGAGGCGAACGCGTTGAGCTGATCGACCATGGTGTTGAGCGTGTTCTTGAGCTCCAGGATTTCGCCCGAGACGTCCACGGTGATCTTCTTCGACAGATCGCCGTTGGCGATGGCGGTTGCCACCTCGGCGATGTTGCGGACCTGCGCCGTCAGGTTCGACGCCATGAAGTTGACGGAGTCGGTCAGGTCCTTCCAGGTTCCTCCGACGCCCGGCACCACGGCCTGACCGCCCAGGCGTCCGTCGGTTCCGACCTCGCGCGCCACGCGCGTGACTTCGGAAGCGAAGGCGTTGAGCGTGTCCACCATCGTGTTGAGCGTGTCTTTCAGCTCGAGGATCTCGCCCTTGACGTCCACGGTGATCTTTCGAGACAGGTCGCCCCTGGCCACGGCGGTGGCTACCTCGGCGATGTTTCGCACCTGGCCGGTAAGGTTCGAGGCCATCGAGTTGACCGAGTCGGTAAGGTCCTTCCACGTGCCGGCCACGCCGGGCACCTGTGCCTGGCCGCCGAGCTTTCCTTCGGTGCCGACCTCGCGGGCAACGCGTGTGACTTCGGCGGCGAACGCGTTGAGCTGGTCCACCATGGTGTTGAAGTTGACCTTGAGCTCGAGCACCTCGCCTTTGACGTCGACGGTGATCTTTCGCGAAAGATCGCCGCGCGCCACGGCGGTGGTCACTTCGGCGATGTTGCGGACCTGGGTGGTCAGGTTGGCGGCCAGCAGGTTGACGTTGTCGGTCAGGCCCTTCCAGGTTCCGGCCACGCCAGGCACGGCCGCCTGACCGCCCAGACGTCCTTCGGTTCCGACCTCGCGGGCAACGCGCGTCACCTCGGAGGCGAAGCCGTTGAGCTGGTCGACCATCGTGTTGAGCGTTTCCTTGAGCTGCAGGATCTCGCCCGAGACGTTGACGGTGATCTTCTTGGACAAGTCGCCGTTGGCGATGGCGGTTGCCACCTCGGCGATGTTGCGGACCTGCGCCGTCAGGTTCGACGCCATGAAGTTGACGTTGTCGGTGAGGTCCTTCCAGGTTCCGCCCACGCCCGGCACCTGGGCCTGGCCGCCGAGCTTGCCTTCGGTTCCGACCTCGCGCGCAACGCGCGTCACCTCGCCGGCGAACGCGTTGAGCTGGTCCACCATCGTGTTGATGGTGTCCTTGAGGGCGAGAATCTCGCCCGAGACGTTCACGGTGATCTTTCGCGACAGATCGCCGCGAGCCACCGCGGTGGTCACCTCGGCGATGTTTCGCACCTGCGCGGTGAGGTTGCCGGCCATGGCGTTGACCGAGTCGGTCAGATCCTTCCACGTGCCGGCCACGCCGGGCACCACGGCCTGGCCGCCGAGCTTGCCTTCGGTTCCGACCTCTCGCGCCACGCGCGTGACTTCGGAGGCGAAGGAACGCAGCTGGTCGACCATCGTGTTGATGGCTTCCTTGAGCTGCAGGATCTCGCCGCGCACGTCCACGGTGATTTTTCGCGAGAGGTCGCCGCTGGCCACGGCGATGGTGACTTCGGAGATGTTGCGGACCTGAGCGGTCAGGTTCGAGGCCATCGAGTTGACGGACTCGGTAAGGTCCTTCCACACGCCCGAGACGCCCGGCACCTGCGCCTGGCCGCCGAGCTTGCCGTCGGATCCGACTTCGCGGGCAACGCGCGTCACTTCGGAAGTGAACACGCCGAGCTGCTCGATCATCTTGTTGACGATGGTGGCCGAGCGCAGGAATTCGCCTTCGAGCGGGCGACCGTCCACGTCCAGTCGCATGGTCTGGCCGAGGTTGCCCTGGGCCACGGCGGCGATGGAGGCGGTCACCTCGGTGGTCGGGCGCAGCAGGTCGTCGATGAGCGTGTTGACCGAGCCTTCCATCTCGCCCCACGCTCCGCGGTGCATGTCGAAGCGCGCGCGCTGGCGCGTCTTGCCTTCGCGGCCGACGACTTGTCCCAGGCGCTTGAGCTCCTGCGACATCTTCAGGTTGGCCTCGACGATGTCGTTGAAAGTGTCGGCGATCTTGCCGTTCATGCCGGCCCAGTCGCCGGGGAGCTGGACGGAGAAATCGCCCGCACGCATGCGCTGCAGGGCGTAGAGGAGCTGGCGGCGGTCGAGTTCGTTGCTGGCTGTGCGCGAGGCACCACCGTTCTTCTCTGCGCCATTGCGCTCGGGCGCTGCGCGCGTCACGGAACGAGTCTCGGCGGCGGGACCGCCGTTGGCCTTCCCTCTGCCTTTGACCACTGCGGCGACAGGAGATTTTCCGTTCCCGTTGGCTCCCGGCCGTGCCGGTTTCTTGCCGCTCCCATTCCCGGTGCGTTTTTTGGCGGCCGCCGAGTCTGCCAGAGCCGAGGTCACCTTCCTGGCAGCGGCATCACTGTTACCCGGCTGTCTCGCACCGGATGGATCGCTCATGCCTGGAACGGCGCCGGCCTTCGCCGCAGCCGACGGTTTGGCGGTCGCAGCGACCTGCCCCTTTTTCGCCGGTTCCTGAGTCGTGATCTCTCTGCGCATGCTCCAACCTCAAAGAGTGCTCGCGTCCGCTCGGCGCGAGATGTCCGGAACGAGCCGCCGCCCGAGCCTTTCGAGCCCGACAGCGACCGGAAAATACCGAATGTCTGCCACGAATGAACACCGCGGGGCACCGGCAAGGCGCAAAATCCCGGGTCCGGCGCTGTCGGGTGTCGTCTGTCGTTCATGCAAAGAGAGGGGCCGCGATGGCGGCCCTACCGGGGGAGAGCGATCCGACTCCTTGCCGGTCATGTTTCACGCATCCCGATTCACGTCCCCAGGCCGGACCACGGGAAGCCCCAGGCGTCCGTGATCCTCCGTTGCACGATAGGTTGAGCTACTGTGCGGGCGAAGACGCTCCTCAGCAAGAACTCTCGGTGATCGAGAGGACGGGACGCTCTGGCCGGTGACCCGTAGCCGCTCTCGTTGCGCAGGCTCGACACGGTGCGGCGCGAAGTCCGAGGACGGAAAGGCTTGAATCAGCATGGCCCTCACGCGTAGATTCCGGTTTGGGCGTGCTGCGCGGGGCAGCAACCGACCAGCAGGGGACCATGCCAGCCCGGCACCGCGCCGTCAGCGACAACTTGCCGTGGGCAGCCAACGCATGCTCGGCCGCACAGCCCTGGGCCGCACCGGACGAAGGGACCGATCAGGATGAGACCGCACAACGTCAGTGAAGCCGATTGGCTCGAGTACAACGCGCTGTTTTTCGCCGAGCATTTTCTGGGGCACAAGAACTACCAACGCCTGCTGGGTCAGCGCGAGAAGAGGCTGTGGGAGTCGGTCGACCGCTACGCCGCCAGCAACCCGCCTGCCGACAAGTTCGAGGTCATCGAGCACCAGGGCGACGAGGAGCCGCTCTACCATCCGTACAAGCCCGAGGTCTTTCGGGGCGTCGCCAAGGATTGGCCGTGCGTGACCAAATGGACCTTCGACTTCTTCGCCGAGAAGTACGGCGACAAGGAAGTGTCGCTGACCAACAACCGGGGCCTGGTGTCCAAAGGCCAGAACCCGCTGGTCAACAACGGCATGGCCACCGCTTTCGAGACGATGAAGCTGCGCGAGTACATCGCCCAGCTCAAGACCGGAACGCCCAAGTACCTCAAGTTCTCGCAGATGATCCACGAGAGCTCCGATCTCCAGGAAGACTTCAACGTGGAGTGGCTGCTCAAGTTCCACCGTTCGCATGAGTTCAAGAAGCTGTTCTTCCTGTTCATCGGCGGCGCCGGCACTGCGACCCCCATCCATACCGCGCTGCCGCCTACGGTCTTCGTACAGATCCAGGGCACGAAAAAGTGGACGTTCTACCCTGCCAACGACCGCCTCTTCCTCGGTGTGCGGCCGGACCGGCGCAGCTACTACTTCACCGATGCCAATCCGGGCGACAGCGACGACCCGAACTTCCCCCTGCTCAAGCATGCGCAACCCCAGGAGGTTCTGGTGCACGCGGGAGACGTGGTCTGGTTTCCTTCCTGCGTCTGGCACCAGGTCCAGAACGTCAGCGATTCGATCGGCGTCGCTTACAAGTTCTTCGACATCCCGTCGGCGCTGAAAGCCTCCAAGATGCTGACGTCGTTGTTCTTCTGTGCCACCAAGCCGACCCTCATCCAGTCGTCGATCGTCGCCAAGATCACCAAACGAGAGTACATCTTCAACGCGCCACAGCGTTACTGACGGGGCGGGTTGAACGTACTGCATGAAAGAGGCGAGAGCGGCGGCGGGGCGCGACGGGCGCGTCCTTCGGCATCGCTGCGGAGCCGAGCCTAGGCTCGCGCATCCGCCGTGGAAGTGCGCCAGCCCGTTCGAAGTCTCTGTATCGCCCTTTTGCGGCCGGCGTCGATCCTGCCGCTGACTGCGAACAACATCTCGATCGTCGATTCGCCACCGATCGGTCTCGCCTACCTCGCCGCCAGCCTGAAAAAGGCGGGCCATCGTGTCCGCATCATCGACGCCTTCGGCGAAGCGCCGACCCAGCTCACACGCGACCCCGAAGGGTACGCCATCAACGGCCTTCTCGCCGACGAGCTCGTCGCCAGGATCCCGCTCGACGTCGACCTGATCGGCGTCACCTGTATGTTCTCCAACTCTTGGCTCTACTATCGCCGGACCATCGCGGAGATCGCCGAGCGCTTCCCGCACGTCCCGATCGTCGTGGGCGGCGAGCACCCGACCGCCGACTACGAACGCCTTCTGCGGCGCGTGCCGGAGGTGGCGTGCTGTGCCCTCGGCGAGGGCGAAGAGACCATGGTCGAGATCGCCGAGCGGGTCGCGTGCGGCGAGCCGTTCCATGACGTCGCCGGCCTCGCGGTCCGGGACGATCAGGGCGGCGTACGCCTGAACGAGCCGAGGAAGCGCATCCGCGAGGTCGACGAGATCCCGTGGCCGGACTGGGAATCGGTTCCGCTGGCGAACTATCTCGACAACCAGCTGACGCACGATCCGTTCGCCTCGCGCAGCATGCCCATCCTGGCGTCGCGCGGATGCCCGTATCAGTGCACGTTCTGCTCCAGCCCTCAGATGTTCGGCACGCGATGGGTATCACGCGATCCCGTGGACGTGTGCCGCGAGCTCAAGCACTACCACCACACCTACGGCGCGCGGTACTTCGAGTTCCAGGATCTGACGATGGTGATCAACCGCCAGTGGATCATCGATTTCTGCCGCCAATTGCAGAGCGAGAAGCTCGACATCCAGTGGTGCATGCCTTCAGGCACACGCTCGGAGGCGCTGGACGCCGAGGTCCTCGGATGGATGAAGCGCAGCGGCTGCCGTTCCTTCGCCTATGCCGCCGAGAGCGGTGCGCCGAGCGAGCTGGTGCGCATCAAGAAGAAGATCAAGCTGCCGCGCCTGCTCGCCTCGATGCGCGAAGCGGTCAGGCTGGGACTGGTCACGCGCTGCCACCTGATCTTCGGCATGCCCGGCCAGACCAGACGCGAGGTCGTCCAGACCCTGGGCTTCGTCACGCGTCTTGCCCTGGTCGGGTGCCACGACCTGGCGTGCTACCCCTTCGCCCCGTACCCGGGCAGCGAGCTCTATGACCGGCTGGTCGCCTCCGGTGAGATCGACACCGAGGCCGAGGACTACGATCGCGTGCTCGCGCACAACATCTTCACCGACTTTGCCTCCAAGCGCTCCTGGACGCCGAACATTCCGGGATGGGCCTTGGGATGGCTGTGCATCGCGACGATGGGCTACTTCTACGCGCTGCAATTCCTTTTGCGACCGCACCGCACACTGGGCCTTCTGCGCAGCCTGATCGAAGGACGGCCGCGGACCTACCTGCAGCGGATGGTCCTCAACCGGCTGCGGCCCGCGCCGGTGCGCGCGGCGGTCAGCGAGAAGTGGGCCGAGCTCAGCCAGAGCGCCTGACGCCTCGAGCATTCGCCGCGCGGGCCCGGCAACAGTGCCTGATCACCGAAAGTACTGCCGCACGCATGACGAATCGTGGGCAGGGCTGCGCGGGTGACAGGCCGCGTAGAACTGCGGGTACTTCTGCCGGCAATCGATGCTGAAAACTTCCACGCCCTTGGTGTGGCAGTAGTTCTGCTCGGGAAGCATGTCGATGAAATGCACGCGCCTGCCTCTCGCCTTTGCCTCCTGCAGCAAGCCCAGGAAATACTCGTCGTCGTGCTCGTTGTTGAGGAAGCCGTGGACGAACTGGCCCAGGTAGTAGCCCAGACTGGCATCGTCGAATGACGTCGTGACGATGTCGCCGGGAATCATGTGCTGCTTCAGGTAGTCGACCTGGGCCAGCGTACGCTGCCACGTGTCGGCCGAATCGTCGTCGAGCATGCGCTGCACGTGCCGGCCGAATCTGGTTTCCAGCGATGTGGAGACGTCATAGCCGTCGCTGCGCTTGACGATCTCTGGACCGACCAGAACCAGGAGGAAGGCTGCGGCAAGAACCGGCCGGCGCGCGGGCCCGAGTCGTCGCGCACCGGATACGGCCACGACCGCCCGCGCCACGAACAGGCACATGACAGGCAGGATGTAGAACATGTAGCGCGGAAACTTCAGCTCCTGCGTCGATAGCAGGATCAGCGGGATCCAGAATGCGGCCAGCACCAGGACGTGCCCTGCCCGCCAGCGGCCGCGACCCGCATCGAGGATGGTCAGGACGATTCCGCCCACCATCAGCAGAACCACCGGCCCGAGGTTCGGCAGCATCAGGAAGGGGTCGGTTCCGGCGATCGTTTCCCAGAACCGCGAGCCGCCGCCGAGAAACTCCAGGATGGTGCCGAAGTAGTAGAAGGGGCTCGGCTCGCAGCCGGGATGACGGTTGTGGCATCCGATCGAATGGAAGAACGGCAGCGTGTTCCAATACTTCGCCTGTAGCGCCGCGTAGCCGACGAACAAGGCGACATAGAGCGCGGCGTAGCGTGCGGTCAGGAACGGCCGCGGCCAGCTCGCAAGCAAATAGACCGCCACGATGGGCACGACCATGTATCCGACGTAGTGCCCCAGCACCGTGGCAGTCAGCGCCAGCGGCCACCACGCGCGTGCGCGAAGGCCGTCCTTGCCGGTGGCTCGCACGACGAGCCAGAACGTCGTGTACATCATCAACAGGACGAAGGTGAAGTGGCGCGCCTCGCGGCAGTGCTCGGCGAAGCTGGGCAGGGTGGCGAGAATCGCAATGGCGATCCAGGCCGTCGTCTCCCCGTACAAGCGCCGGAAAAGCAGGAAGCATGGCGCCAGCAGAGCCAGCCCCATCAGCACGGACCATCCGCGGGTGGTCCATTCGTCGAAACCGGCTACGGCGGTGAAAGCCGCGACGCTGTAGCGATACAGCGGCGCCGAAGGATCCCACAGCCCATCCTCGAGCTGGTGCGACATGTAGTTCAGATCGAAAGGCGACCTTGGAAGCCCCGTGAAATGGATGCTGCGAGCCGGCAGCACGGCGATCGATTCATCGACCCAGAACGCTTTCGTGCCCAGATGGATGCACATGACCGCGAAGCCAGCACTGATGGCAACGCAGGCAATCACGACGATTTCCGGAGACGCGCCGTGCGGACGTGTCAGGAATGCCCGCACGCGCCGGCGGGCTCCACGGAAGAACTCGGCGCTACTGGTTCGACGACGCGATTCCGCCACGCCCGCAGCTGGCTCGGAAATCTGTGGCACGCGCCCTCCTCTACCATCCATCCGTCGCGTCAGACCGTCGCGGGCCGGTGGCGCCCGTGCGACATGCTGGTAGATTGCACGTTCGCGCGCATGACGACAGCAGCAACCATCCGACGCGTCGCAGCCAAGGTGCTCGAGCGTCCATTGCTGGCGGCCCTGCTGCTCGCCGCGCTCTTCCTCGGCGTGGTGCAGCGAGAGCTGGCGCTGGTGGCACCCAACTATGACGAAGGCGTCTACGTGATGCAGGCACGCCAGGCCCTCGACGGGCTCACGCCCTACGCCGACTTCTTCTATCACCAGACGCCTCTCTACCTTCATTCCCTGGCCGGCTTCTTCGCGATCGCCGGGGATTCGCTCTGGCATGCGCGGCTTCTCTCGCTGATGGCTACGGCGGCAAGCGGCGTCATCGTGGCCGTCATCGCTCGGCAGTGGCTCCCTGCGGCCCCCGCACTGGCCGCGCAGATCATTTTCTACAGCGCACCGCTGCAGCGTTACGGCACCATGGCGCTGCCCAATGCGCTCATGCTCCTGGCATCCCTGGCGGGAATCTGCGTCCTGGTGCGATCCGGAACCGCGGCCGCCGCCGCAGCAGCCGGTGTCCTTCTGGCGCTGGCAGTGTTGCTCAAGCCTCTGGATCTGCCGGTCGTGCTGGCCGTCGGGGGATGGCTGGCGCTCCGACGCGAAGAGCGGGGCCGACTTCCGGTTTTCGTTGCCGCCGGGATTGCCACCGCCATCGTCGCTGCCGTCGCCATTCACCTCACCTCGCACGGTGCATTCACCCAGACCCTGGAGGTCCAGGCGTCCCGGTATTCCGAGCGCAAGGGCTTTTTCGTGCTCGCCCAGCACGTCCCCGATTTCCGTCAGGCGATTGCGGAACGCGGCGTGACGACGGCGCTCGGATGGAACATCAGCGAACACGTCCAGGCCTTCACCAGTTTCGGGCCGGTCAACGGGAATCTGTGGCTGCTGATCGCGGGCGTGTGCGGCCTGATCTTCGCACGCGCCCATCTGCCGTCCGGGGCTGTCGCGCTCGCGTCGTCATGGGCCGCGATGCCGCTGGCATTCTCGCTGCTGGTCTGGGAGCCGAGCTGGGACCACTACTTCGTGCAGTATGTGCCGCCATTGGCCGTGGCGGCAGCGGCGCTGTTTGCCGCCGCACTGGCAAGGGGCGGCAGGCGCGCATCGGCGGCGGTTTTCGTGCTGACGCTGTACGCGGCACTCGGTTTCGTCTCGCGCCCTTCCGATCCGGACTTCTATGCACGCGCCCAAGAGCTGGGCGCTCGGCTGTCGAAGCCGTACCTGACCTTCTCGCCGTTGATCAGCCTTGCCGGCGGCACCGAGCCGGCCTGCGGCATGACGGATCCTCAGAACATCTTCGGCGAGTATTCGGCTCCGATGTCGGTGCCCGAAGGTCCGCTGATGCGCTTCCTGATCACGCCGCAGAAGCTGATCGACTGCATCGGGACGGACATGCCGGTCGTCATCGACCGCTTCGCGTTCTGGTTCCTGGAGCCCGCGCTATACCGGCACCTCGCAGCCACGCCGCACCGTCTCTCGTACTTCACCCCGGAGGACGAGAAGCGCTTCGCGGCCGGTCCCGAAGCGGGGTTCGTGGCGCCCGTCGAGCCCGCATCGGCGGCGCAGTGAGGTCTTCGAGCTCGCTGCCGTGCGTCGGTAGCGGCTCGCCGATCGTCGCTCGTCAGTGCTGCGCCGTGTCGGATGCCGACGCTCCCTCGTCCTGGCGCCGGCGTTGCGCGGGCGGCTTGCGCTCGGCGGCATGGCGCTCCGCCGCGTCGCGCTCGGTCAGGACGTCGTCGACGATGAGCATCCGCTCGGCGAAGACTTTCAGGACGACGTACAGATACTTGCGACCCATCTCGCGCAGCCGCAGGTTCGAGCTTCCCCAGGTGCGGCCGTACCAGCGAATCGGAATCTGGGCGATGCGATAGCGCCGGATCAGCGCGCTCAGCGACATCTCCAGGGTGATGTTGAAGTGGCTGGCCCGGTAGGGCCCGCACTCTCGCACGACGCCGATGCGATAGGCCTTGAAGGCGTTGGTGAGATCGTTGAAGCGCGTCCAGAACAGCAGCTGAACCGTCCGGTTGACGATCCGGTTGACGACGCGCTTGACCGGCGGGTAATGCTCGACGTGGCCGCCGCGCATGAAGCGCGAGCCGAACACGCAATCGTATCCTTCCTCGATCTTGCGATAGTACGCGACGACGTCTCGCGGATCATCGGAAAGGTCGGCCATGTAGATGACGACGACGTCGCCCGTGACCAGCTCGAGTCCCGCTCGGATGGCACGACCGAAGCCGCCCGGCAGGCTGCTGGTGACGACGCTG
The DNA here is from genome assembly GCA_035626675.1 of Binatia bacterium. Classification (GTDB taxonomy): domain Bacteria; phylum Desulfobacterota; class Binatia; order UBA1149; family CAITLU01; genus DASPNH01. Next base: position 20,232 of record DASPNH010000039.1, on the reverse strand, counting down.
ACGCCGGCATCCTGCTGCGCGACCTGCCGCACCACGGCGGCGGTGGCATCGCTACTGTCATCGTCGACGACGATGATCTCGTAGGCGATCCGCGCCTCCCGCAGCACCGACGTGAGCTCGTGCAGGCAGGCACGGATGTTCCCCTCTTCGTTGTGCGCGGGAATGACGGCCGAGAGCGTCATCTCATGCGCTCTTGCCCACCGCCGTGCAGATGTCGGACAGGATGGCATTCAGATCGTAGCGCTGGCGGAACTCGGGATAGTGCGCGCGGAACTTGCGGGTGTCCGAGACGTACCAGACGTGATCGCCCTTGCGCGCCGCGAGCACGTCGTGGGTCTTCATCGCTGTGCCGATGATATCCTCGACGGCTGCGATGGCCTCGCGCACCGAGCAGTTGGCATGACGCCCGCCGCCCACGTTGTAGACTTCCGCGGCACGCGGCGCGCGGCAGTAGCTCAGGCACATGCTGGCCAGATCGTCGGCGTGGAGATTGTCGCGCACCTGTTTTCCCTTGTGTCCGACGATCGCGTAGTCGGTGCCGGCCACCGCACAGCGGACCAGGTAGGACAGGAAGCCGTGCAGGTGCGTGCCGGCGTGCGCAGGACCGGTGATGCAGCCGGCCCGGAAGCAGGCGGTCTTGAGCCCGAAATAGCGCCCGTACTCCTGCACGAAACCGTCGGCCGCGAGTTTGGACGCGCCGAACAGCGAATGCGTGGTCGCGTCGACCGACATCGACTCGTCGATCCCGTGCGCGAAGAACGGATGATCCTCGGCGATCTCCCAGCGCGTGGCATGTTCGACCAGGGGAAGGCGGTTGGGAGTGTCGCCGTAGACCTTGTTGGTGGACATGAACACGAACGCGGCCTCCGGACAGTGGCGCCGCGTCGCCTCCAGCAGCGTCAGGGTCGCGCGCGCGTTGATCTCGAAGTCGGTTTCGACGTCGCGCGCCGCCCAGTCATGGGAAGGTTGCGCGGCGGCATGCACGACCGCCGTAATGGAGCCTGCGTGCTCGGCGAAGAGCCGGCCTACCGCCTCCTTGTCGCGGACGTCGAAGTCGTGATGACGGTAGCGCGGGACCGTGCGCTCGAGATCCAGGCGATTGGGTGCGGTGGAGGCCTCGGGACCGAAAAAGACCGCGCGCATGTCGTTGTCGATGCCAACGACGTCGAAGCCCTCGGCGGCGAACAGGCGGGCACAGGCTGAGCCCACCAGACCTGCCGAGCCTGTGATGATCGCAACCGGCATCGCACCCTACAGCGGTCCAGGCGCCATCGACGGCAGAAGCGCCAGGCGCCGATTCCCGCGGCCCGCCATCGATGAAGGCTCACGCCGCACGTCCGCGGCGCTCACGGCCGCAGCTTTCGCCAGCTCGCGTAGCGCTGCGCTCCGCGAGCGAGAAGCCCCGGAAGGCCGTTGGCGAACCAAAGACTCACCGACGCGCTGACGTCGATCGAGCGAAGCTGATGCCACCACAGCCGTGGAATATACAGAACCTCTCCCGCTCGGACCACGCAGGTGATGCGATCGTCGGCGGGGAAGCGCGGAAAACGCGAAAGGTCGGGGTCCTCGGCATCCACGCACGCGAAATTGGGCGCACCGGAAAGCACGCCGTGGCGGTAGACGCCGCGCACGTCGCGCGGCAGCAGGATGACGTTCTTGCTGCCGAACACCTGCAGAAAAAGGTTGTCGGGCATGTCGCGGTGGAGCGGAGTGCAGTAGTCGGCCGGGCCGAGCCATATCCGCAGGTCGGAGAAGCTGGCCTGCTCGAACACGGCAGGCCAGCGCAGATCCTCGACGAGCTCGGGGAGCGTGCTGCGCAGCGGCGTGATCAGGTACCGGTCGGTGCGGCCGCCAGCGAGGCCGTCCAGGAACTCACCGAGCGGGATCTCCTTTTGCGGGATGCCGTCGGAGGACACGTCGAGCCGGCCCGGATACGACTGTGCGACCAGGACGCGCCGATCGGCGAAGCTGCGCAGGTAGTCGAGCGACCACCTGTGGCAGGCCGGCCATTGCGAGCTCATGTCGGTGAAGATCACGGGCCTCGCCGCAGCGATGCGGCGGGCGATCTCGGCCGGCTCGGTACCGGCGACGCGTTCGATCTCTTCCATGACTCAGCCGCGCCGATCATGCGGAGTTGGGCGCGACAAGGAAAGTGGCGGCGGCTGCGGCGCCGGGCCCGAGCCGAAACGAAGCTTGGCCGCGTGATCGAAGAAGATCAGCGGGTGGCGCCGGGCCTGCAACTCGCTCCAGAGGCGCGCATCCAGGAACCAGAAGGCAGTGCGATCGATGACGACCGGGAGGTCCTTGCCGATGCAGCGAAGGACATCGTCGGCGGTGACGCGAAAGCGCGTCAGCGGCCCGTCCGGATCGAACATCGCGGCACAGTACTCGCCGTAGACGTTCTGAGGATCGATGAAGTCGCACGCGGGCGTGGTCTCGCCGATGGCATGCATCACCGGCGTGAACGTGAAGTAGCGGCCGTGAGTCGCGCGCGCGATGTCGCGAGTGCGCTGGTAGTACCACGGCTCGGTCGGACGCGTCACGATCTCGAGCGCGGCGTATCCTCCGACCAGCGCCAGCGCCAGGGCGCCAGACAGGCGGCCGCGAGTGACGGCCGCCTGCACCAGCATTCCGCCGCCGAGCGCGAGCACCGGTACGTACTGCATGAAGTAGTGATCCCAGGCCGGCTCCCAGACCATCAGCGAAAACGCCAGCGGCAGGACGAGCCACAGCACCAGCAGCGAGCCTGACCGCGCCGGCAGGGCGCGAAAGCCTGCCATCAGGCCCGCGAGTCCGGCCACCACCAGCAGCGGATTGCCGTAACGGATCTCCGAGCCGCTCAGGGACGCGAGATGCTCACTGAAGCTCCAGCCGACCGGCGTGCTGACGCCCCGTGCCGCCAGCGCGTCGCGAAAGTCCGAGTAGTGCGACATCACCTCGAAGCCGCTGTTGCCGGCGTAGCGGCCGATCTGCAGCGCGAGCATCTCTGCGAAGCCGCCGCCCGACAGCCATTGGAAGAACGCGGCGGCAACCAGCGCCGTCAGGGTTCCCGATGCGACCAGCCACGGCAGCGTGCGCACGGTGTCGCGCCCGATCAGCAGCCACAGCCCCGCCGCCAGCACCACCGGAATGTCGAGAGGCTTGAACAGCACGGCGATGGCCAGACATATGCCCGCGACGACGGCGCCGCGGCGGCCGCCGACGCGTATCAGAGCGAGCATCGCGCTGCTCGATGCGAGCAGCATCGGTGCATTGGGCAGCGCGATCACGCCGTAGCGCAGCAGCGGCGCGCCGTAGAAGAAGATCTGCGAAGCAATCGCGGCCGGCACCGACAGCCAGCGCCGCGCGATGGCGGCGACGACGATCCCGCAAACCGTCGCCGCGATCAGCGACAGCAGCCGCGCCGACCAGAGCGATGGCGAAGCGAGCGCGCCGAACGCGGCCAGCACGTAAAGGTACAGCGGCGTCTGGTGGTAGAAGAAATCCGAGTACGGGACCTGTCCGGCCAGCACGCGGCGGGCCTGGAGAAGGTAGACGCCCTCGTCGAAGTTGGGCGTCACCACGTCCATGATCGTCAGCTGCCACGCGAAGAACGCGACGGCGAGGATCACACTGAGGAGCGGGAAGGCGCCCTGTATGCGGTCGCGGAACGGCGGAGGCGTAGGTTCCACGGTTCGCGAACCCTATCATCCGTGGCCGGTCGGGTCAGGCCTGATGGCGACGGATGCCTGCCGGGTCTGGCGCCAGGCGACGTCAGCCGAGCGAGAGGCCGCAGTCCGGACAGCTCTTCGGCCCCGTGGCGAAGGTGGTCAGGCAGGCCGGGCACGTCGTCTCGGGCGCATCCGGATCCAGCACGATGCCCGAGGCCGCCTCGAGAGCCTCGATCTGCTCCGGACTGAGGCCCTTGCGCCAGTCCTGGTCGAAAACCGCGTAGGCTGCCGGCGCGTCGTCGCGCGCTACCGCCAGATACAGCGTGGTGGCACAGCAACCCGCCACGTCTTGCGGGCGCACGATCGCGCAGTCGATGCCGTTCTCTTCGAGACGATGGGCGGCGCGCTGCAGGTCGGCAAGAGGGCCGCGCAGCACGATGGCCGCGTCAGGATCATCGAGGACGACCTCGCCCGGATTCTCACAGGACTCGTTGCTCATCGGCCCTGGTTATCGTCCTGGCCGGCGCGCGTCAACGGCCGAGCCGCTCGAGCGTTGCCGCTTGCGGTAGCGCGACGCGGAATCGCGCACGGCCGCGCCGTGGTCCCGGAGCAGCCGCGCGAGCAGCGAGCGGTGGCAGCGCTGCTCGTCGTCGCAGTAGCAGCCGACGGAGAAGTTGGCGGTATGCGACAGCGCCGACAGCATCGACAGCAGACGCTGGGCCGGCGGGCGGTGCATCTCGGCCAGATACCTGCGCCGGTAGGTCGCCCAGCGACGGTCGGACCACGGCTGCGACAGCGCCCACTTCACCAGCGGCGCGCTCGGCGCCAGCTCGGGAAGCCAGACGTCGAAGAAGTTCCGATGGCCATACTCGGACTTCGGCACGCCGCGGGGCGGACGCCGGACGGTACCGATGCGGACACCCTCGCCGCGCGCCCGCGCGCTTCCGAGCCGGACGATGCGCACCGCCACCGCGCGCACCTCAAACGGCCGCAGCGTAGTGCGGAACGCTTCCGTACGAGCGCCGCTCCAGCGGCGGCGCCGGAGCATCGGCCGGCCTTCCCGCAAGACGCTCGAACTCACCGACGTCGTGCGAGCAGAAGACCTTGACTCGGCCCTGGTGGTCGCGACACAGCTCGCGCAGCCGCTTCTGATTGCGCAACCTCTCGTCGCGCTTCTTCTCCATCATCCACTGGTAGAAGCGCAGACCCGGCGTGCAGCGCGGATCGTCGACGTCCATCTCGGCGTAGAAGAAGTAGGCATCCGCCGCCAGCATCAGCCACACGTCGCCGCGATCGACGGCGATGCCGGCATGTCCGAACGTGTGGCCGGCCAGAGGTACGAGCGCGATCTCCGGCGGCAGCCCGTCCAGTGGCCGCACACGATCGAAGCCGAACCACGCCTCGCCCTCTCCGGACCGATAGACTTTCCAGTTCGGCTGCGTCGACCACTGCTGCGGGCGGAAGCGCTGGCGGTCCAGCCAGGTTCTCTGCGACAGCGCGTAGTCGCGCTCTTCCGACATCATGTGCACGGTGGCATGCGGAAAGTCGTCGAGCCCGCCGGCGTGATCGAAGTCCAGGTGGCTGAGAACGACGTGACGCACGTCGGCGGGGTCGAAGCCCATGCGCTCGATCTGCCGGACGGCCGTCATCTCCTGGCGAAAATCGGGGCTGACCAGCGACAGGAAGAAGCTGCTCAAGCGCGCCTTCGGCGAGGCGACGTCGCGAAGGCCCAGGCCGGTGTCGACGAGCACGAGAGTCTCGTCGGTCTCCACGAGCAGGCAGTGGCAGGTCAGGTGCCCGCGCTGCAGCACCGAGCCCGTGCGTCCGTCCATGATCCTGCCGCCGAGCGGGCACGTCGAGATGCAGTTCAGATGATGCACGCGCATGGCGCCTCCGTCAGCGGCTCAGCTCTGTGGCATTGCGATAGTCGAGCCAGGCGATGGCGGCCACGGCCGCGATCGCACCGAGGACGAAGGCCTTGCGGTTCGACCGCAGCGCCGCCGCACCCAGCAAGGCGAGGTCGAGCGCATCGCCCGCCACGCGCGACCACATGCCGGTGGCGGGATCGCGGCCGGCAACGATGGCCAGGCCGCTGGCGATCTCGCGCAGCCCCATCGCTCGCATGATGACGTGGCGATGCCCCACGCCCAGCTGCTTCTCGACGAAAGTGGGCGCCGCCAGCTCGGTCAGTCCGATGCCGATGCCTGCGATCCCCAATGCGGTTGCCGTCTGTTGCGCATTCATGAGTGGCCTCCTCGGCGGTGGCGCGCCGCAGCGGCCGCGCCGTGTCCTTGTGTGCGAAAACCGATTCGACGCCGGCCCTTCGGCGCTCTTCACGCACGTGGACCATGGCGCTGCGATGTGCGGCAATTCGCCGAACATGCGCGGGTTGCACCGAGCCTGCATCCGGTAGACGTTCGCGCATGGGGAGGCCGCATCTGCACGCACTCATGGCACGCATGCGGGCGCGACGATGAAATGCCTGCTGGTCTCCGACCTCCATTACACCCTGAAACAGCTGGACTGGCTCCAGCAGCAGGCGCAGCGCTACGACGTCGTCGTCATAGCCGGCGACCATCTCGATATCTCCTCGGTGGTGGCGCTGGAGGCCCAGATCGTGGTGACGCTCAAGTACCTCCAGCGCGTGAGCTCACGCACGCGCCTGCTGGCCAGCTCGGGCAACCATGACCTGAATGCGGCGGCGCCATCGGGCGAGAAGGTGGCAGCGTGGATGACGCGCGTGCGCCGCCTGGGCGTGCCCACCGACGGCGACTTCTTCGAAGCCGGCGATTGCGTCTTCAGCGTCTGCCCATGGTGGGACGGGCCGATCTCGCAGCGCGAAGTCGGCGCACAACTGCAGCGCGACGCGGCGGCAGCTGCGGGCAGGCGATGGATCTGGGTCTACCACTCGCCGCCCGACAATTCGCCTACGAGCTGGGCCGGCAAGCGGCACTACGGCGACTCGGCGGTCGTCGAATGGATCGAGCGCTACCGGCCCGACATGGTGCTGACGGGACACATCCATCAGTCGCCCTTTCGCAGTGGAGGCTCCTGGGTCGACCGCATTGGTACGACATGGGTGTTCAATTCGGGCCGGCAGATCGGGCCGATTCCGTGCCACGTCGTGCTGGATACGGACGCGAATACGGCCACCTGGCTGTCGCTGGCAGGCACCGAGGAAGTCCGCCTCGACGCCGAGCTCGATCGCGCTGCGCTGCAGCCGGTTGCCTGAAAAGGGGTCGGGCAGCTTTTCGGCCTCCGCCCTGCACTCATCGTCATCCGCGAACGTCGGCAAGCGGCGAAGCCGACTCATTGCTCCGACTCCGGAACCGGACGCAATGGTTCGAGCGCGCCTGCTTCGGCTCGTCTGAGCGGTCTTCAGGAGACCGTCGGATCGGGATCGCGATCCGATCCCGGCACGTGCCCTGCCCTCTGCGCATGGCCGAGCGTCTCGAGCACCTCATCGACCATGCCGAAGTGATCCTGGCTGTCCTCGTACTGCCGCTTGAGGTCGACGAGGTAGGTGGTCATCGAGTGCAGCCGCTCGGCCAGCAGTCGCGAGATGCCCAGCGCCACCGCAGGGCGCGCGTGCAGGAAGCTCAGCGGGTCTTCGATCACGTGAAAGCGCGACTGGGCGGTGGTGCGAACCGTGGCGGTGTGCGGCGCATCCAGCAGGACGGAGATCTCGCCGAAGACCGCGCCAGGATCGGAGATGACGTGGATGGCGTACTCGCCCTTGCAAACCTCCACCTCGCCTTCGATCAGGACGTACAGGACACCGGCGCGCCGCCCCTCTTCGAGAATGGCTTGCCCGGCAGGCAGAACCTTTTGCTCGACATCGCTGCAGGCTTGGAGAATCTCGTCCATGTGTCGTTCTTCGCGACGCTGTCCGCCGGCGGCTGGTCCGATATACGTCTCGGCGCCTGGCTCGTGTCAATCACGCGATCTGCGCGATCTCTTCCTGCAGGTGCCGATGTCCCGCGGCTGCAGCCTGTCTACCGGTCTCCTCGAGCAGCGTCCGCGCGCGCGCCGTACTGCCGCTTGCGGCAAGGAGGCGCGCCAGCTCCAGACGCGAGCGCAGCGCGGGCAGCAGCGCGCCTTCGGCATCGTGGCGGGAAATCGCCGTTTCCAGATGCACGGCCGCGGCACCCGAGTTGCCGGCGGCTGCCGCCAGCAGTCCGAGCGCGTGCTGCATCGAGCCTAGACAGACGGTGCCCTGCCCGATCACCGCCCACAGATGCTCGTGCGCAAGCAGACGCGCGTGCAGCCATGCGGCTTCGGTGCCGCGAGCGAGGGCGCGGCAGGCCCGGGCGACCAGGAACATGCTCGGCAGCCACAGCGAATGTCCTTCCATCGCGCGCAGGCCCGCGAACTGTCCGGCCGCGATGGCATCGAAGTAGGTGCCGGCGCGCTCGTGGTCGCCGCTCTGCGCGTACAGGTCGGCGAACGAGTACGCCCACGGTAGATCGGGCATCTGCGCTTCCAGCACGTGCAGCATAGGGAGGATCTCGCCGGAGCGTCCCTGCTCGGCGCGCAGTGCCATCATGAGCGCGCCGAAGCGGACGTGCGGCGCCACTTCGTCGCTTTCGTGTCCGCGTTCCAGCGCCTCGGCCACCAGCGCTTCGGCCCTCTCGAAGCGGCAATCCAGCAACGCCCGCATCGCATCGAACATGGTGACGTCGGCGACGAAGGCGGCCAGACGCGAGCGCCGCGCGGCCGGCACGAACGAGTCGATGTCGGCCATGGCGGCGCGCACCTGTCCGCTCTCCAGACGTGCGCTGATCCTCCAGACCATGGCGGCCAGGCGCGATGCCGGTGCGCCGGCCGCGGTCGCCAGCCGTTCCTGCTCCTGCGCCAGCTCGATGCGCCATGCCACGTGCGCAGGCCGCCACAGCGCCAGCGAAACATTGTCGAGCACGACCAGGCGGCTCTCGACGTCGGCGGCGCCGGCGGTCAGCGCCAGCGCGCGCCGGGCCAGGTCCTCGCGCCGCTCCATGGTACCCGGCACGTTGTAGAGCGTGGCCGCAAGCCTGCTGAGGGCACGCGCGGCCAGGCCGGGCGCCACATCGGGCGCCGACATCGCGATGGCTGCCGCCTCCTCGTGCAGCTCGAGCTGCTCGAAGCCGCTGAACGGCCGGCGCGAGCGATCGGCGGTCGCCGCCAGCAGCAGCCGGTGCGCATCGCCGAGGCTGCGCGCCACTTCGGCGGCGTGGTGGTAGGCCGCGCGCGAGTGCTGGCCGTCGCCGGCGCTCTGGTGCGCATCGCCGGCGGCGAGCCACGCGTCATGGAGCTCGATGCGAAGGCCTGGGAAGCTGCGCGCCAGGATGATGGCGACCTGCTCGAAGCGCCGCGCGGCATCCTCGTGCGCCTGCCGCGCAAGTGCGCGCTCTGCCGCCGTCCGCGCATAGGCCAGCGCCTTGTCCGGCAAGGCACCGGCCTGGAAGAAATGATGCGCCAGCTCCTCGGCGCGTCCCTCGACGCCGTCGGCCATGATCTGCTCGATGTTCTCGCCGATGCTTCGATGCAGCTCGCCGCGCCGCACCGGCGTCGCCCGGCCGTAGATCGCGTCGCGAATGAGCGCATGACGGAAGCGGAAGCGCGCCGGGTCCTCGATGTCCTGCTCGAGGATGCGTGCTGCAAGGCCTTCGTCGATCGCCGCCACGCATTGGTCAGGCGTGATACCGCTGGCGCCGCAGACGACGTCGAAGACGAACTCGCGGCCCGCCACTGCCGCCACCGTAAGGACGTGCCCGCACGACGGCGTCAGCCGTGCCAGGCGCCGCTCGACGATCTCGCGAACGCCGATCACCTCGGCGCCGCGACCAGCGACGGAATCGGCGCCGGCGGCGGCGCCTTGCTCGCAGAGATGGCGAACCATCTCCTCGGCGAAGAACGGATTGCCTTCGGTCATGCGTGCGATCGCGCCGACCAGTGCCGGGTCCTTGGGCGCACCCGGAAGGCGCGCCAGCAGACGCCGCGATTCGGCTTCGGATAATCCCTCCAGACGCATGCGTCCCGCGCCGTGCTCGCGCTCGATGGTCTGCAGAAAGGATCGGAGCCTCGCGGCCTCTTCGCTCTCGCCCTCGCGCAGCAGCACGACCACGAGCAGGGCCAGCGCCGCGCCATGCTCGATCACGTGCTCGAGCGCCCGCAGCGAAGCGCCGTCCGCCCACTGTATGTCGTCGAAGCACAGGACGAGCGGGCCCTGACCGCATGCCAGCGCGATCAGACGCAGAAGCGATTCGTCCATGCTGCAGGGTTGCGCGACCGCCGAGGAGGAAACACTCGTGCGAGCCGAGATCGCGGGCAGCAGGCGCGCGATCTGGCGGGCGTGCTCCTGCGAGATCTGCTCGATCACGTGCTGCGGCAGCGTCTCGACGAGGCGGCGAAGGACGGGCAGCCAGGGCCAGAAAGCCGGCGGCGAGCTCTCGTCGCAGGTGCCGAGCACGAAGCGTGCTTCGTGCGCAGCGGCATGCGCGGCAAGCTCGCGGGCGAGCCGGGTCTTCCCGATGCCGGCATCGCCCGAAAGGATGACCACGCGCGCGCTGCCTTCGGCCGCTTCCTCGAGCATGCGCACCAGCGCATCGAGCTCGGCGCGGCGCCCGACCAGCGGCGTCTCGCTTTCGATGGCCGCAACCGGCGGCGCCTGGTGCACGAGGGCAGTCATCGGACGCGCGCTCCCCCGCCGGCTGCAATCGCGGACGAAGCGGAAGCCGCGGCCATGCGAGGTGCGCACCCAGGTCTGATCGGTGTCGCCGAGCGCCTTGCGCACCAGCTTGATGCCAAAGCTCAGCGAGGAGTCGCTGACGGCCACCCCCGGCCACACCGACGCCAGCAGTTCCTCCTTTCCGACCACGCGATCGCGATTGGCCAGCAGATGAACGAGCAGATCGAAGGCTTTCGGTTGCAGGTCGACGCGCCTGCCGCCGCGGGTGAGCTCGCGGCGCTGCTCGTCGAGCAGGAAGGAGCCGAAGGCGTAGACGCTCACGCAGACCGCCGTGGTCAGGCGGCGGAGACTACCGCCGCTTTTTCCTCGTCACGTTCCTGTCCGGCCGCCGCCCGCACACGCACCGCGATTCCGTTGAGCACCGATGCTCCGCTGACCGGATCGAAGCCCCCTTCGTCGACGAGGTCGTTGTAGTTGCCCGAGCCGTGCCCGGCGGCAACCGTCTGGCGCGTGCCGTCACCCGAATGTCCCCAGCCGTACGGGAGCGAGACCACGCCTGGCATCACCTCGTCGGTGATGCGCGCCGGCACGGTGATCTGCGCCTTGCCCGTGGACAGGACGATCCTGTCGCCGTCGTCGAGGCCGAGTGCGGCGGCATCGCGCGGGTGGACGAAGGCGACGCAGCGAGGGCTGCCCGAGACCAGGCGCGGCGTGTTGTGCAGCCACGAGTTCATGCTGCGAAGCGTGCGGCGGCCGATCAGGCGCAGCTCGCCGCGCGCGCGCTGCGGCACTGCGATGCTGGCACGCAGCCGGGCGAAGTCGTCGGCGATCGGCTCCGGTACCAGGTCGATACTGCGCTTGCCGAGGATGGCGGCAAGACGCGGCTCGAGCGGACCGAGGTCCATGCCGTGCGGATGTCGCTCGAGCTCGGCCAGCCTCAGCTTGTGCGGGCCGATGCGCAGCAGCAGATCGAGCAGCCGCCGCGGCGTCAGCCACGCACCGGCCTTGGAGTGGACGAAACCGAGCAGGCGCGCGGCGCCGCCCTTGTGCCGTCCGATTGACTCGGCCAGCGAAGTCAGGATCTCCCAGTCGTGGCGCGAGTCGTCGCCCCTTGCCAGCATGGCCGGCGCGAAATGGGCGGTGTTGCGCACGGCCATCGCGTGCTCGAGCAGCGGGTAGTGGTCGCACTCCAGCGAGGAGACCGGCGGCAGGATGATGTCGGCATGGCGCGTGGTCTCGTTCAGGTAGATGTCGACGCACGCCATGAACTCGAGCCCGTCTAGCAGCTCGCCCACGCGTCCGCCGTTGGGAATCGAAAGCACGACGTTGGCAGACAGCGTCAGAAGGCCGCGAATCTGCCCCGGCCCCGGCGTTGCCATTTCCGAGTACATCGCCGCCACCGGCAGCTCGCCGTTGAGCTCGCGCAGCCCGAGTACGCGGCTGCGGAAGGCACCGAAGCTGCCCGACTGCCCGAGCATGCCGGCCAGACCGACCAGGTCTACTGCCGGCGTCGAGAACATCGTGCCGCCGGCGCGGTCCATGTTGCCGCTGACGATGTTGACCATGTCGGCAAGCCACGTCGCCAGCGTTCCGAACGACTGCACCGAAGTTCCCATGCGGCCGTAGACGGCAGCGCCGTCGGCCGCGGCCAGCTCGCGCGCGATGCGGCGGATGGCGGACGCATCGATCCCGGTGCGCGCTGCGACGGCCTCGGGCGCGAAGACTGCGGCGAACTCGGCAAGACGCTCGATACCCTGCAGCGGCAGAGCGCGGGCGCTGGCGCGGTCGAGCCTCTCTTCGAACAGCACGTGCAGGAGCGCGGCAAGGAAGAGCGCGTCGGTGTCGGGCTCGATGAAGTGATGCTCGTCGGCGGCTTCGGCTGTCTCGGTGCGGCGTGGATCGATGACGACGATCCTGCCGCCGCGGCCGCGCAGCTCGCGCAGGCGCCGCTTGCAGTCGGGCGCCGTCATGATGCTGCCGTTGGAGACCAGCGGATTGGCGCCGAGGATCAGGAAGTAGCTGGTGCGCTCGATGTCGGGAACCGGCAGCGCGGCCGGCGTGCCGTACAGCAGCTGCGAGACCAGCATGCGCGAGAACGCATCGACTGAGCCGGAGGAATAGACGTTGCGCGTCTGCAGGCCCTTGGCGAACGGCAGCAGGTGAAGCATGGCGGCGTAGTTGTGCGAGATCGGATTGCCAAAGTAGAGGGCAAGGCCGTCGTTGCCGTGCTTCTTCTGGATCGCGGCGCAGCGCTCGCCGACTTCCTCGAAAGCTTCCTCCCAGCCGATCTCCTCCCAGTCGCTGCCGCGCTTGCGGATCGGGCGGCGAAGCCGGTCGGGGTCGGCGTGAATGTCCTGCTGGGCGATCCCCTTGGGACAGACGTAGCCGCGGCTGAACGGATCGAGCTGGTCGCCGCGGATGGAAAGGATGCGCGGGCCGTCGTGCTCGATCTCCAGGCCGCAGATCGCATCGCAGAAGTTGCAGAAGCCGTAGTGCGTCGTCATCGAGAAACCTCGCCCGGTCGCGGCGATCCTAGCCGCGGAGCGCCGGCAGACGAAGCGAACAGAGACAAGAGGGGTCAGGCACGTTTTTCGAAAAGGTCCCTGACCCCTTTTGCGGCCGCCGGCCCTTGTTGGCTGGCGCCAGGGTGTGTAGCTCTCGTGGAATGCGATCCCGCTCCGCCGCCCTTCCCACGCTCCTGCCAGCGTGCCTCCTGATCCTGCCACCCACTCCGGCCGCAACCTGCGCCTTCTGAAGGAGGCATTGCGCGACATGCTCGCCGCTCTCGTCATGTTCGGTGCCGTCGCACTCGTTTTCGGCGGGATCTTCTGGCTCGGCATGGCCATGGAGCGAAGGCGCGACGCCGCCATGAAGCGCGTGGCCGACACGCTCGGCTGGCGCTTCACGAGCGATTGCGATGTCGAAGCCGTGCGCAGCCTGGCCGGCGACCTGCCGCTGCTCGCGCACGGGCATACGCGCGAGGCCGAGCGCATGATGCAGGGCCGCGCCGGCGGCCGCGACGTCGCCGTCGTCGACTACTGCTGGAGCGACGGGCACGACGATGCGCGCATCTCGCGCCAGCAGACGATTGCGCTCCTCGACCTCGGGCGCGCGCTGCCGGCATTCGCGATCAAGCCTGCCGGAATCGTCGAACGGGTCTCGGACATGTTCGGGGAGAACGGCGCCCCCCTCGCCGGTGCCCTGCGCTGGATGCAGGAGGGTTCCGAGCGCAGCGCCAAGGACATCGGCGGCGACTATCGCCTGTTCGCGGAGAATCCCGAGGCCGTTGCGGCCGCGCTCGGAGCCCGCGCGGCCGAGCTGCTGCGCGGCACCGAAGGCTGGCAGCTCCAATCGAGCGGCAAGGCGCTGGCCGTCTTCCGCAGCGGAGCGTACGTGCCCGAGAAGGAGATTGCAGGTCTGGTCGCCGAGGCCGCGCGCTTTGCCGAGGCCATCGCGCAAAGCGGCGTCGGCTAGAGGCTCGACCCGCACGAGGGCCTGAGGCCGGGACGTTTCGCACCTCGACGAAGGCGGCGTTCCTACAGAAGGAAGTTGCCCACGCCCGCTGCCACCGGTTTTTCCGGATTTTCCTGCCAGGCCAGCACGCGCACGTTGGCGATGCGGCGTCCGTGCTTGACGATCTCGGCGCGGCCATAGGTGTCGCGCGGCCCGGCCGAGCGCAGGTAGTCGATGCTGAAGTTGATGGGGCGCGCCACGCGGCCGCCTTCGGCGAACTCGACGAGCTGCAGCAGCGCGGTCAGCTCGAGGAATGCGCCGACCACTCCGCCGTGCACGGCGGGCAGCGCGACGTTGCCGACGAGGTCGTCGCGAAACGGCAGCACGCAGACCACGCCTTCCTGGCGTTCCTCGAGCCGGACTCCCAGATAGCGGGCGTAGGGAATGGCGGGAATCGCCTCGATGCCCTTCATTCGCGCGCCTTCTCCTTGGCCGCGGTCACGCGCTGCTGCCATGCGCTGGCGTCGAGCGGGCCGACGATCATGAACGTGGCCAGCATGCTGGCGAAGGGATCGGACTGCTCACGGTCCCAGGCACTGCCGCGCACGAATGCGACGTGGTTGGTCACCTTGTAGCACTCGGCGCGAGCGGTCAGGTCCAGCCTGGACTCGGCCGCGCGCAGGTAGTCGATGCGAAGATCCAGAGTGGCGATCCTCTTGAACTCGGCGAGGCTGCACTGGACGGCAAGGCCGCTGGCCTGATCGAGCAAGGTGGTGATGACGCCGCCGAAGACGACCTGACGCAGCGGATCTCCGACCAGCTCTTCGCGCCAGGGAAGCTGGACGGTGGCGAAGCACGGACCGATCTCGAGACAGCGCATGCCGATCTGGCGCGCATGCGGAACGTGCTCGACGAACTCGTTGCGGCCCGCGCCGAAAAGGAACTGCATGACGAATTCGCGCTCGGCCACGTGCGGCGCTATCGCGATCGTGCCCGCCTGGCAAGCGTGGCGAGGATGGCGCGCGGCGCGCCGCTCAGCGCTCGGCGTAGACGAAGAAACGCATGCTCTGGCGCAGCGCGAAAGCGCCGTGCAGGTACAGGCCTCCGAGCCACAGCGGCACGTGGAAGACGTCGGCGTGCGCATAGGCGGCAAGGCCGGCCCAGCCGAGCAGCCCTTCGCCGAGCATCCCGCCCACCGCCATCAGCGACGCCAGCAACAGCAGCCAGGCGCGCTCGTAGGTCAGCCACCAGCGCAGCAGGAAGGAGCCAAGGAAGATCGCCGACAGCAGCGCCGGCTCGCGGCTGCCAAAGCCGCTGAGCAGATAGGAAAAGGCGAAGGCGGCAAGCGTCTCGGCGAAGTCGCCGGAGGTGCCGGGCCGGCGGCTTTCGGTCGTGGCGACAAAGGCCGACACTCGCTGGGCCAGCAGCAGATAGACGATCGCCATCGTCAGGAACGTCGCCGCGAAGCCCGGCGCGACCCACCACGCCTGCCCCAGCAGCCACGGCTGCGGATACGAGATGGTCCCGGTGTGCACGTGCATGGCATCGCACGACCACGCCACGGCGGCGCCCACGAGCGTGACGTGCAGGATGCCTGGACGGTGAATGCGGTCGGCGCCGTGCACGGCAGCACGTTTCGCCGAGCGCGGCGAGCAAATCCACCGCGGCCGCGCTCCGTTCTGGCGCACCTTCCATCGTGAGGTGGCGCCTAGCGCCTTCCCTGCAGGAACTGCGGAGGAGGCCATGACACATACCTTCGAAGAACGGCTGATCGACCAGGCCACCTGCGCCCTGGAAGTCTTCGGCCTTTATCTGGGAGACCGCCTGGGCCTGTACCGCGCGCTGCGCGACGGCGGCGCGGCCACGCCGGGCGAGCTGGCGCGGCAGTGCGCGATCCATCCGCGCTACGCCCGTGAATGGCTCGAGCAGCAGGCCGTGGCCGGCGTGCTGACCGTCGAGGATGCCGAGGCCCCGGCCGAGCAGCGCCGCTACCGGCTGCCGCAAGCTCACGTCGCCGCGCTGACCGACGCCGAGCACCCCAACCACCTGGCGCCGCTGGCGCGGATGATCGCGGGCATCGGTGGCGCGCTCGAAGAAGTGGTCGCCGCCTATCGCAGCGGCGGCGGCGTCGCCTACGCGCGCTACGGCGCCGACTTCCGGCATGGCCAGGGCGGCATCAACCGGCCGGCGTTTTCGCGTGATCTGGTCACGTCGTGGCTGCCGGCGCTGGGCGATACTGCCGAGCGTCTTCGCACCGGCGGCCGCGTGGCCGATCTCGGCTGTGGTCAGGGATGGTCCGCCATCGCGGTAGCTCGCCAGTATGCCGGCGCCGAGGTCGTCGGAGTCGATTGCGATCCCGGCTCGATCGAAGACGCGCGGGCGAATGCCGCCCAGGCCGGGGTCGCGGTGCGGTTCGAGTGCGCCGACGCCGCGGCGCTTTCCAGCCACGGCCCCTTCGACGTCGTCATGCTGCTCGAGGTGCTGCACGATCTGGCGCGGCCGGTCTCGGCGCTCGCGGCCGCGCGCGAGGCACTGGCCAGGGGCGGCGCGGTGCTCGTCGCCGACGAATGCGTGGCTCCGCACTTTCATGCCCCTGGCGATGCCCTGGAACGCATGATGTACGGCTGGAGCATCACGCACTGTCTGCCCACGCAGCTGGTCGAGCAGCCCAGCGCAGCCATCGGTACGGTGATCCGCGAGTCGACTCTGCGCGAGCTCGCAAGCCAGGCCGGCTTCGGCAGCACGCGCGTGCTCGACGTCGACGGCGGGTTCTTCCGGCTCTACGAGCTGCGGGCCTGATCGCTGCCGGCCGACAGATGCCATGCCGTCGCGGTCTCGGGATGGTACGAGCACCACGTGCCGGTGCGGATGGCATTGTCGAGATGACGCGCGAGCTCGGGATGCAGCTCGCGGATGTGCCGGATAGCCGCACGGATCCGCCACGCCACTGCCGAGCGCGCGCGTTCGGCGGCCGAGCCTTGCGGGCGCTCGCGGCCACCGAGACCGAATGCACGCGAGAGCTGCTGCACGAGCGCGTCCAGCTCGGCCTCGGCGCGCTCGGCAGCGCCGAGGTCGTTGTCGTGCTGCGCGCGGTCGATCTCGCCCTGCAGCTCGGCCACGCGCGCCTTGTAGTCGCGGCGCGCGCGGTCATCGAGCACCGGCCCGTGTCCTCCTCCGACCTCGCTACCGCCGATCAGCTCGAGGCAATGCACGTCCTGATCCGGTCGCGACAGCAGCGTCGCCAGGTCTTCGAGGCCCTTCTTGTGCCGCACCTGCGTCGTCTTGCCGGCAAAGCGCAGAGTCCAGGCATCACCGCTGCGCGACCACAGGTTGGGATCGGCGTCCGGCAACGGTAGTCGCAGTTCGCCATCGTCGCGTCGCGGACTGCCAGCGCTCGGCGCCGACACATTGGGCGCCGCACCGAGCAGCTCGCGCACGCGCTGCAGGTCGGCCGCCGCCGTGGGCGAGGCGGCCGCGTCAGGCAATTGGCGTGCGCTCGTCCGCGCGCCGCCAGCGAACACGCCGCCGAGCACGATCGGATGCACGCCGGGAGGAACCGCGCCAAGAAGGACGTCGCGCGCCGCATGGTCGCCGCCGCGTTCGGCGATTGCGGCGGCGTCGCGCAGCGTAAGCGCCAGCTCGGTCAGGTCGCCGCAGGAAGCGCAGAAGTTGACCGCGGCCAGCCACGCCGGCCGCGAGAACTCCCAGCCGTGCTCGATGCCGTCCAGAGCCGCCGTCAGCCGAAGACCCGCTTTGCTGCCGAACGGATAGACGAAGTCGGCCTGCGCGGCCCTGGCCGTTTCGAGCGCCGCGCGAGCATCGGCCACGCGCCCGGCACGCACCAGATGATGCGCGATCACGATGCGAGCCCACACGCAGGCGATGGAATCGCGCGACGTCGCAGAATCCTCGGCGATGCGAGTCAGACGCTGCAGCGCGCCGTCCAGTGCCGGCCCGGCACTGCAATCGGTGGAGTCGGCAAGCACGGCCAGCTCCCTTTCGAATGCGGTCAGACCGGCTTGGCGCGCGATG
This sequence comes from Binatia bacterium, assembly GCA_035626675.1. Lineage (GTDB taxonomy): Bacteria > Desulfobacterota > Binatia > UBA1149 > CAITLU01 > DASPNH01. Next base: position 2,430 of record DASPNH010000039.1, on the reverse strand, counting down.
ATCGATCCCCTCTCGAAGTGCTCGACGGCAGTGCGAAAATCACCCGCGTCGTTGGCGATCAGGCCGAGCGTGCGCAGAGCGATCACGCGCGCGATCGGCAGCGCCGAAGGCTCTTCCAGGATGTCGCAGGCTGCGGCGCGTGCCGGCTCGATGCGGCCGACCACGAGCAGCGAGCTGGCGGCCACGCTCGTCGCTTCGGCCCGCAATGGCTCGGCGCCACCCGGCAGATGGGCCAGCACCTTCTGTCCGATCGCAGCGACTTCGGCGGCGCGGCCCTGATGCGTTGCCGCCCACAGCGGCAGCATCAGGCGGAAGGCGCGCGCGCGGTCGGCATCGTTGGCGAGCGCGTGGTCGATGGCCGTCCCCAGGGCCTCGAACTGCAGCAGCACGCTGGCCAGGACCTCCGAGGACCAGCGCGAGGAGCCGGTAGCGACGATGCGGTCGGCTTCCTCGGCCATCGCCGCGACGAAGCGCTCCATGAGGGCGTCCCACTCGCCGGCCGCACGCGCCTGCTCGATGGCATAGTCGCGCAGCGATTCGAGAAGGCGGTAGCGGGTGGTGCCGCCGGCGACGTCGGCGATCAGGAGCGAGCGGTCCACCAGGCGCGCGAGCACGTCGATGGTGTGCAGCAGGTCGGTGCCGGCGGAGGCAGTCACGTCGTGCGCCACGCGCGCCGAGAACGGACCGCGAAAGACCCCGAGCGCCCGGAACACGGCTTGCTCCTCGGCATCCAGCAACGCGTAGGAAGTGTCGATGGCGGCGCGCAGGCTGCGGTGACGCGAGCGGCCCACCGGCGCGTCGCGCTGGAGCAGATCGAAGCGGCGATCCAGGAGGGAGAGAATCTCGACGGCGCTGAGAGCTCGCGCACGGGCGGCCGCCAGCTCGATTGCCAGCGGAACGCCGTCCAGACGCCGGCATAGCTCGGCGCGCGCAGCCAGCTCGGCCGCCGACTCTTCCAGACGCGCACCGGCGGCGCGCGCACGATCGGCGAACAGCCGCGTAGCCGCAGCGCCGGCAAGATCGGCGGAGGAGTCGCTGCCGGGAAGGGCCAGCGGACCCAGGACGAAGACTTCCTCGCCGTCCACGCCGAGCGGCTCACGGCTGGTGGCGACCAGCCGCAGCGTCGGAACCTCGGCCAGCAGGCGTTCGCTGACGGCGGCGACGTCGGCGCGCAGATGCTCGCAGTTGTCCAGGACCAGGAGCGAGGGGACCTCCTGCAGCCCCACCACCATCGCCTGCAGGGACGGGAAACCCAGAGCGCCCGCAATCTCGATGCCCACGTCCCGGCCCGGCGAGATCGGCGCGAGCTCGCTGCGCCGCACGCCTCCGGGAAACCGCCCGTTCCACCACGGCGTCAGCTCGTCGACGATCCGGGTCTTCCCCATGCCGCCGGGACCGACGATGGTCACCATCCGGTGCTCGTCAACGAGGCACTGGACGCGCCCGCACTCCTGGCTGCGCCCGATGAAGGTCGAGATGGCCACGAACGGTTTTTTGCACGTGGGCCCCGCCGCAGGGAAGCGAGGATTCCTTCCAACCGGAGGCGCGGCCTTCCGCCACAGTGACGAGCGCCGGGCAACCCGTCGCCATCACGACCCAGGAGAAGACCCATGGACTGGACCGAACCCATTCGTGGCGTCGGCGAGCACCTCGTCGGCGTCTTCACCCATCCCCTGAACCTGACGGCACTGGCGATGTTCTGCGCCCTGGCCGTACTCGAATACGCGTTCCCGGCGCGGCCGCTGCCGCCGGTGCGCGGCTGGCGCTCCAAAGGCACGCTGTTCCTGCTGCTCGGCATCACGATCTCCTCGTCGACGCCGCTGCTGTGGGACGCCTACCTGAGCCGGTACACGCTGCTGGACGCGACCGCGCTCGGTGACGTCGGCGGAGCCATTGCCGGCTTCGTCGTCTATGAGCTCGGCGTCTACACCTGGCACCGCGCCATGCATGCCTCCACCCTGCTGTGGCGCGTCTTCCACCAGATGCATCACAGCGCCGAGCGCATCGACGTCTTCGGCGCCTTCTACTTCCATCCGCTCGATACCGTCGCGTTTTCGCTGGTGACGAGCGTGAGCCTGGTGGGCGTGCTCGGCCTGACGCCGAACGCGGCAATGACGGCGAGCCTGATGCTGACGTTCTGCAACTTCTTCCAGCACGCCAACGTGCGCACTCCGCGCTGGCTGGGGTACGTCATCCAGCGCCCAGAGAGCCACGGCGTGCATCACGCGCGCGGACGTCACGCGTTCAACTACAGCGACATGCCGCTGTGGGACGTGCTCTTCGGGACTTTTCGCAATCCGGCCAAGTGCACCGATGCGGCCGGCTTCTACGACGGCGCCAGCGCGCGCGTATTCTCGATGCTGGTCGGCCGCGACGTCAGCAGACCGCACGTGGGCAGGGACTGGCAGGAAGCCGTGGCCGCGGGCTACG
>DASPNH010000038.1:0-5348 GCA_035626675.1 Binatia bacterium | reverse complement strand
CCGATCTCATGTATGTCGCCGTCGATCCCAGATTGAGGGCGCGCTGATGCTGAAGCGGTTGCGACAGAACGGTCTGGCTTTCAGCGGCGGCATCGTCGTCGCGGTGCTCTTCTTCGTGGCGCTGCTGGCGCCGTGGCTGGCGCCCTACGATCCGCATCACATCGACGCTCGCCACGTGCTGGACGCGCCCAGTCGCGTGCATTGGCTCGGTACCGACAGTCTCGGGCGCGACCTGCTCAGCCGGATGCTCTTCGGCGCTCGCGTCTCGCTCCTGGTCGGCTTCGTATCGGTGGGGATTTCCACGGCCATCGGCGTCACGCTCGGCGCCGTGGCCGGATACTTCCGCGGAGCCATCGATGCGGTCATCATGCGATTCGTCGACGTGATGCTGTGCTTTCCGACCTTCTTCCTGATCCTGGCGGTCATCGCCTACCTGGATGCCAGCATCTGGAACATCATGCTGGTGATCGGGCTGACGTCGTGGATGGGCGTGTGCCGTCTGGTGCGCGCCGAAGTCATGAGCCTGCGCGAGCGCGACTTCATGACGGCGGCGCAGGCGCTGGGCATGGGCCCGTCGCGGGTGATCCTGCGCCACGCTTTGCCCAATGCGCTGGCGCCGGTTTTCGTCTCGGCGATTCTCGGCGTTGCCGGCGCCATCCTGCTCGAGAGCGGCCTTTCGTTTCTCGGCATCGGGGTGCAGCCGCCCGACCCGAGCTGGGGTAACATCCTGACCGAAGGCAAGGACACGATCGGGGTGGCGTGGTGGCTGTCGGTGTGTCCCGGCCTGGCCATCCTGGTCACCGTGCTCGGCTACAACCTGCTCGGTGAAGGCCTGCGTGACATCCTTGACCCGCGTCTCAAGGCCCGATGATGGCGCACGTATCTTCGAGGCACGGCCGGAGCATGCCATGACGCGCCTGCTGGACGTGCGAGGCCTGGTCACTACGTTCGACACCAGCGAGGGGCTGGTTCGCGCGGTCGACGGCGTGGACTTCCATGTCGACGAGGGCGAGTCGGTCGCGCTCGTCGGCGAGTCGGGCTGCGGCAAGAGCGTCACGGCGCTCTCCATCATGCGCCTGGTGCAGGGACCTTCGGGCCGCATTGCCGAAGGCAGCATCGTGCTGTCGGAAACGGACCTCCTTTCGCTGACCGAAGCACGAATGCGGCAAGTGCGCGGCGCCAGCATCGCAATGATCTTCCAGGAGCCCATGACCTCACTGAACCCGGTGCTGACCGTCGGCTATCAGATCGCCGAGGCGGTGCAGGTGCACCGACGCCTGCCCTCGTCGCAGGCGTGGGAAGAGGCCGTTCGCATGCTCGACCTCGTCGAGATTCCCGCTCCTGCCGAGCGCGCGCGTGCCTACCCGCATCAGCTCAGCGGCGGCATGCGCCAGCGAGTCATGATCGCCATGGCGCTGTCGTGCAGTCCGCGCCTGCTCATTGCCGACGAGCCAACGACGGCGCTGGATGTGACCATCCAGGCGCAGATCCTGGAGCTGCTCGACGGTCTGCGCTCGCGCCTGGGCATGGCCCTGCTGCTCATCACTCACGACCTGGGAGTGGTCGCGGAGCGCTGCTCCCGCGTTCTGGTCATGTACGCGGGTCGCGTCGTCGAAGAGGGCCCCGTCACGCGCGTATTCGAGAAGCCCGACCATCCGTACACGCTCGGCCTGCTTCGCTCGGTGCCGCGGCTCGGGCGCACGCGTGGCCAGCTGGCGACGATTCCGGGCGTCGTGCCGCGTCTGAGCGCGCTGCCCTCGGGATGCCGCTTCCGTGATCGCTGCGAGTTCGCGATCGACGATTGCGCACGCATCGATCCGCCCCTGGAGCCCGTGGCCGATCCGGTCCAGCGTGCGGCGTGCATCGTGGCGGCGCGTAACGGAGGGCTGCCGCGATGAGCACCGCGCCCGTAAAGACGCGCCAGGGGCCGGCGCACCAGCGTCACGAGCCGCTCGTACGAGCCGTCGGACTGACGCGCGAATTCCGCAGCGGCGGAATCTTCGGCGGCGGAGCTACCGTCAAGGCAGTGGCAGGCGTGGATCTGCAGATCGGCCGCGGACGAACCCTCGGCATCGTCGGAGAGTCCGGGTGCGGCAAGTCGACGCTCGGCCGGCTCCTGCTCCGGCTGCTCGAGCCCACCTCCGGGCGCGTCGAGTTCGAAGGCGTGGATCTGGCCACCCTGGCGCCCGCTCCGCTGCGCGCCATGCGGCGCCACATGCAGATCGTCTTCCAGGACCCCTACGCGTCGCTGAATCCGCGCATGCGCATCGGCCGCATCGTCGGCGAAGGCCTGGAGGTGCACGGGATCTGCCGCGGCGCCGAGCTTCGCGAGACGGTTCTGGCTCTCCTGGCGCGTGTCGGCCTCGGCGCCGACGCCTTCGGCCGTTATCCGCACGAGTTCAGCGGCGGCCAGCGCCAGCGCATCGGCATCGCGCGTGCGCTGGCGCTGTCGCCGAGCTTCATCGTCGCCGACGAGCCCGTCTCGGCGCTGGACGTCTCGGTAGCCGCGCAGATCCTCAATCTGCTCATGGAGCTCCAGGACGAACGCGGCCTGGCCTTCGCGTTCATCTCGCACGATCTGCGCGTGGTCGAGCACGTCAGTCACGACGTCGCCGTCATGTATCTCGGACGCATCGTCGAGGTGGCTCCCGCCGAGCGCATCTACGCGGCGCCGCAGCATCCCTACACGCAGGCCCTGATGTCGGCGGTTCCGACGGTGGAAGGCGCAGCGCGGCGCCAGCGCATCGTCCTGGGCGGCGACGTCCCGAGCCCCATGGCGCCGCCACCGGGATGCCCGTTCCATCCACGCTGCCCTGCCGCCTTCGATCGCTGCCGCATCGATGTGCCCGCGCTCATCGACCGCGACGGACACGCCACCGCCTGTCATCTGTACGACACGCAGGCATAGCAGAGGTTGGCGCTTCCGCTCCGCCGGTGAGGAGGCATCTCGCGAGCTTTTTGACACACCTCGCCACGCCCGGGATAAGCCTCGTTGCAGTTGCGAGCGGGGTGGCAACCGGCGCGAGCCAGGCCTCGGCGTGCGGCGATTCGTTTCCAGGGGGAGCTCATGCGCAGGACAGCCCGTCTCGGCTTCGCCGCCTTGCTATTTCTCGTGCCGGTCCCTGCACTTGCGCAGCCGCAGAATGCGCTGCAACAGCGCTGCATCACCGAGATGAACGAGGCCGCGGCGGCCGTTGCGCAGGCGCAGAGCCGTGCGGCACTGGGCTGCGTCGTGGCGGGGCTGCGGCAGCGGCTGCCGGTGGGGCAGAGTGCGCAGGCATGCCTGTCCGCCGACGCTCGCGGCAAGGTCGGCAAGGCGCGTGTCCGTCTGGCACAGGCGCAGGCGCTGTACTGCGCGAGCGTTCCGGATTTCGGATTCGAGGATGCCGCTACCGCCGGCGAGGCGGTCCTCGACCAGAGCCTCGACACCTATGGCCGTCTCTTCGGCGACGACCTCGGCGCGGCCATCCTTGCGGCTTCGGTCGATCCGGTTCGTGCCCGCTGTCAGGCAGCAGTGGTCAAGACGCTCGCGAAGATGGAGCAGTTCCAGCAGCGCGTCTTCGTAGCATGCAAGAGCGACGGCCTGCGCACCAACGCGATCACGGGCGCAGGCGGGCTGGAGGCCTGTACCGGTTCGATCCAGAACGACGCCTTTCGCGTGGTCGGCAAGCTGGCCGTCAAGCTCGCCGACATGATGGAAACTGCGTGTCCCGCACTCGATCTGGCCTCGGCCTTCCCGGGGCGCTGCGCAGCAGCCACTGATTTCGTCGATTGCGCGCGTGCGGTCTCTCTTTGCGGAGTATGCCTGGCCATCAATCGCACCGACGACATCGATGCCTATTGCGACGAGATCGACGACGGCGTCGCCAACGCCAGCTGCGTCGACGTCCTTCGCTGCGGCAACGGAACGGTCGAGCCGGGCGAGGGCTGCGACGACGGCAATGACGTCGACGGCGACTGCTGCAGCGCCGAATGCGCGACCGAAGCCAGTGGGGCGCCATGCGCCAGTGACGGAAATTCCTGCACCAACGATCGCTGCAACGGCTCGGGCGCCTGCACGCATCCTGCCAACAGTGCGCCCTGCGACGACGGGCTGTTCTGCAACGGGACCGACCAGTGCGCATCGCGCTCCTGCTCGCTGCACGCCGGCGATCCGTGCACCGCAGGGGTCGAATGCAACGACCAGTGCAATGCGGCGGGCAACTGCTTCGTCGGCGCCGGCACTGCCTGCACCGACGACGGCAGCGATTGCACGACCGATGCGTGCGACGGCGCCGGTATCTGCGCGCACCAGGCGCTGCCGGCTGGCAGCGAGTGCGCCGGTGACGGTAATCCGTGTACCAACGACGTCTGCGACGGCGAGGGCGCATGCAACCATCCGGTCGTCCCTGCGGGTACGCCCTGCCAGGACGACGGCAACCCCTGCACTTCGGACGTGTGTGACGTCGCGGGCAACTGTGTGCACGAGAACCTCGGCGCGGGAGCCGCCTGCGGCGACCCGGCCGGGAGCTCGTGCTCGGCTGCCGATAGCTGCGACGGCGCCGGCAACTGCCTTTCCAACCACGCGGCCCCGGGCAGCGCTTGCGACGACGACGCCAACGTCTGCACGAACGACGTCTGCGACGGCACCGGCCTGTGCCTGCACGCCGCGAACGCCTCTGCCTGCAACGACGGCATCTTCTGCAATGGTCCCGACACCTGCGCCGGGTCGAGTTGCTCGATCCATGCGGGCAACCCGTGCCAGGGCGCCGACGGCGACGGCAACTGTTCGGAAAGCTGCAACGAGAACGCCGACAGTTGCGCGGGCGCCGATCCGAACGGCAGCCCCTGCAACGATGGGATCTTCTGCAACGGCGCCGATACCTGCGCCTCCGGCGCGTGCAGCGTGCATCCGGGGAATCCGTGCCCGGGCCCCGACGGCGACAGCAATTGCGTCGAGACCTGCAACGAGGCGGCCGACGCCTGCAGTTCTGCCGACCCGAACGGTGCCGCGTGCAACGACGGCATCTTCTGCAACGGCACCGATACGTGCTCGAGCGGCGCGTGCAGCGTGCATTCGGGAAATCCGTGTCCGGGTGTGGACGGCGACGGAAACTGCTCGGAGACCTGCAACGAGGCCATCGGCGTGTGCGGCGCCGATCCTGACGGCTCGGCCTGCAACGACGGCATCTTCTGCAATGGTCCCGACACCTGCGACGACGGAGCATGTCAGCAGCACGCGGGCGATCCGTGCACGGGCCCCGATGGGGACGCCGACTGCTCCGAGCAGTGCGACGAGACCGCGGACAACTGCGAAGCCCCCGACCCCAACGGCACCGAGTGCAACGACAACCAGGGCTGCAACGGCC
>DASPNH010000037.1:0-58574 GCA_035626675.1 Binatia bacterium | reverse complement strand
CGACGAAAACCGCCAGCGACAGGCGCGGGGTCCGCGCCAATCGAACGATCCATCGCTTCAAGCCGTCCCCTCCAAGCTACCTTATGCTCTTTGCCGCGGCCTCACGTCGAGGGCAGCGGTCCACAAGGTAGGCGCCACGATGGACGCACGCAAGACGGTCACTGTTCGCGTCGAGCGTACCAGCGCACCTGACGGACGATGCCGCGCAGGATGCGAACCTCGCGTTCATCGAGACCGCCGCGCGTCAGCATCGAGGCGATGGTGGCCATGACCCTGCGGGCCTGATCGCCTTCGAGAAAGCCGATCTCGCCCAGCATGGCCTCGACGTCGGCCAGTGCGCCCGCCACCGCGCCCGCATCGGCCGCACGCGCTCGATCGGCCGCGGGCTCGTCAGCGGCCGCAAAGGCCGCGCTCGAAGCCATCATCCATTCGTATAGGCAGACCACGGCGGCCTGCGACAGGTTCAGCGAGGCGTACTCACCGGCCGTGGGGACGCTGGCCAGGCGGTGGCAGCGCGCGGCCTCGGCGTTGGACAGCCCTCGCTCCTCGGTGCCGAAGACGAAAGCCACCAGCACGCGGCCATCCTGGCGCCGCAGGTCGCGAGCGCAGGCCTGCGCGACTTCGCGAACCGGCTCGACGGGAATGTGCCAGGGGTTCTGGCGCGAAGTCGTGCCGATGATCACCGCGCAGCCTTCGACCGCGGCATCGAAGGTGGCGACTTCGCAACGCGCATCGAAGACGTCGCCGGCGTGCACGGCGGTGCGGCGCGCTTCGTCGCGATCGTAGCGACCGCCGACGATGCGCAGCTCTCCGGCACCCATGTTCTTGATGGCGCGGCAGACCGCGCCCACGTTGGCGCCGCGCTTGGGCTCGAGCAGGACCACGCGCGCGCGCTGCGCGGCGCGGACCTGCGCAAGGATCTCAGTTGTCACCGACGAGGGAACGGATCTGGCGTTTCAATTCCACGAGCGCCTGCGCGGCCTGGTCGGCCTCGGAGCGTGCCTGCTCGACCTCGGCGATCGCCTGCTCGCGTACGCTGGAGAGCTCGGCTTCCAGGTCCTCGATGCGCTGCTCGAGATCGGCGTGCCGCGTCGACTGCTGCTCGGCCTCCAGCAGCTTGCTGCGAAGCTGCTCGAAAAGATCCTGCGCCGAGCCGCCGCCGAGCTGTTCGAGGCCGGCGCTGGCGCTTGCAGCGGGCGCCGGCTTGGACGGCGCACGCGCAGACTCGGGCCGCGACGCGGGCGACCATGCAGGACGTGCGCTCTCGGCGGGACGCGCACTCTCGGCCGGACGCGAAGCCGCAGCTCGCGGCTGCGCGGCATCGCCGCGTGCGGCGCCTTCGCCGCGCGCGCCGATGCTGACGCTCGGCGCAGCTTCGCGAGCGGGAGCGGGCGCCGGCTGCGCTCGTGGCGCAGAAGGCGGCGGCTGCGCAGCGGCGGCCCTTGCCGCAGCCTGAGGCTGCGCCGAGGCCGGCTTGCCAGCATCCTCGCCGGCATCGGCCGACCATCGCACCTCGAAGTTGCATTCGTCGCCGCCCTGCAGCCGGCAGCCGGCGGCATGTTTCACTTCCAGGCCACGCGCGCCGATGGCCTGCATTCGCTGGGTCAGCTCACCGGCGATGGCGATGCACGCGTTGGTGAAGCCCGGCATGCCCCGGTAGCTCACCGTTGCGCGGCCGGGCCCGTCCATCGTCACGTGGAAGCCGCTGCCGCTGCCGTCGTTGAACGCGGCCGGCAGCGAGGGAAGACCTCGCACGAGCTCGGCCGGGCTCATCTTGGCGTCTTCGGGAAGACCTTTCTGTGCGGTGTAGGCCAGCCCGCGCGCGAAGCTGGTGTCGCGCGGCGAGCGCTTCATCAGGTCCGTGAACTCGCCGGCGATGTCGAGCGTCCACGGGTACCAGCGCTCGGGGTCGTACTCGCTGTACTTCTTGCGCTCCGCCTTGGAGAGCGACGGGTGCATCGTCGAAAGAAAGCGGAAGACCTTTCCGGAGATTTGAGCCGTTTCCACTGGGTGACTCTCCTGGGATCCGGTCTCCTATCCTAAAACGGCGATAGACCGAGAACCAAGCGTACCATGCCGTGAAACGTCGCGGTCACGTACGCAAGGTCCAGAATGGCTCCATCGGAGAGCCCCAGGCGGCGTAACTCGCGCGTCCGGTCTTCGCCAAGAGTGTGCGAGTGGAGGCTGAAGTCGCGGGCGAAACGAAGACAAGCGTGCTCGCAGTCGGGAAGACTGCAGGGCGAACCCTCACTGGCGGCGATGACGTCGGCCGGCAACTCTCCGCGTGCGCTCAGCCAGTCGCCGCAATGGGTCGCGAAGTACTCGCAGCCGGTCAGTCTGGCCACTACCAGCCCGACGCGCATCCAGCGGTCGCGCGGCATCACCGCCACCGCCTTGCGGATGGTGCGCAGCTGTCCGTCGAAGACTTCGGGACATGCCTCCATCAGCTCGAAGCCGGGAGGAAGCGACGCGAAGCCGAGCTGGTCCAGGAAGAGCTGGCGCATGGCCAGGCGGTTGTGCTCGGGAGGCTGCGCGGGCACGGGCTTTTCGGACAGGTCCAGGCTCATCGCCGTCAGGCGCCCGAGCATGGCGATGGCGCTGCGCCGGCCGGCCTGGAAGCGCCGCAGCGGGCCGGGAATCTCCGAAGCCACGCCGAGCGCATTGGCAAGACGCGTGACGCTGTTGAACCCGGCGATGACGGCGGCGAGCTCGACGCGCTGCTCGACGCTCGGCCAGGCCGCCGCGAACTCGGCGCGTTCGGCGTTCTTGATGGTGCGCGGCTCGCGCGTCAGCCGCACCGCGAAACGCAGGGCCTCGCGCTCAGGCTCCGACAGCCCTTCGGCAAGGTCCTGACGCGAGGCGATGTCCCAGGCCTTGTCCCGATCCACACCGGCCGCGATCATATAGATGAGGTGGGCGTCGGCGCAGTAATCGCAGCGAGCGGCCTGCGCGATGGCCACGGCCAGCGCTTCCTTGAGGGTGCGCGGCACGCGCCCACTCCACATCAGCGACATCCACAGCCGGTAGACCCCCTCCATGGTCTCGGGGCGCAGGCTGAAGATCTGCATCAAATTGGGGACGCGCGGCACCTCCGTGCGAATCTCACGGTACACTTGCGCCAGGCGACCACCTGCCTGGGCCGGAGGAATATGCCGGATATAAGCCACGGAGCGGGGCGAAGCATCGTCGCCTCGGACCCGCCAGTCAACCTCGGCGCGCGTGCCTAAGCATCAAAGATTCCTGGCGCATCGCGATCGGCCGCGCGGCCCGGTACGAAGCGAGTGCTGACACCGGGGTAAACACGGGTTGACTCGACCTGGGTTTGCGTACTAAACGGTCGGTATGCAAACCGGGGAGCGAACACGCCGTCGCGAGGCGGCGCGCCGCGATCTCACCGAGACCGCCATCGACTGCTTCTCGCGTTATGGCTACCAGGGCACCTCGATCGATCGCATCGCCAAGGATGCAGGCGTCACCAAGGGCGCCATCTACTACCACTTTCGTGACAAGGACGACCTTCTGGCCGCGGCCGTTCTCGACCGCATCGGCGAGTTCGAGACGCGTGTCCAGAACGCCTGCGGCTCCGTCGATGCCGCCGAGGGACTGAGCCGCATTGCCGCCGTCTGCATCGAGCATGCGCGCTCGGGCGACCGCCCGCGCTTCGCGATCAAGCTGATGGTGGAGTCGATCGACACCCACGACCATCTGCGCGAGCAGATGCGCGGCATGATGCGCCGCTTTCGCGCCTTCCTGCGCAACATCGTCCGCGCGGGGCAGGAACAGGGCATCTTCCGCAGCGACGTCGACGCCGACGTCGTGGCCGCCGCCTACACCAGCGCGGTCATCGGCGCAGAGACGCAGTTCTATCTGGACCCGGACCGCTTCAGCCTCGAGCGCACGCTCGAGACGTTTCTCGAGCAGCTGCTCGACAACCTGCGCGCCGACGGCGGCGCGCACAGCCAGGACAAGGGAGACCGCCGTGATTGATTTCGAGCTGGACGAGGAACAGCAGCTCATCGTCGAGACCGTGAACAAGTTCGCCGCCGATCAGATCCGACCGGCCGCGCGCGAGGCCGACGAGGCGGCCACAGTGCCGCAGCGTCTGGTCGATGCGGCATGGGAACTTGGCTTCATTCAAGGAAGCATCCCCGAGGCCTACGGCGGTTACGGTTCGGGCGATCCGTCGGCGATCACCGGAGCCCTTGTGGCCGAAGGCCTGGCCGAGGGGGATCTGGCCATCGCGCTGCACCTGCTCTCGCCGCGCCTGATCGTCGATGCCGTGCTGCGCATGGGAAGCGAGGAGCAGAAGCGACAGATCCTGCCCGCCTATCTCGGTGACAGCTTCGTGCCCGGATCGGCGGCGGTCGTGGAGCCGCGCATGGGCTTCCACTTCCTGTCGATGAAGACGACGGCCAGGCAGGAAGGCTCCGAATACGTCCTGGACGGCGAGAAGTGCATGGTCCTGCTCGCCGCCGAAGCACCCAACATCCTGGTCTATGCGGCCACCGGCGACGGCATCGGCGCCTTTCTGGTGCCTGCCGGCGCTGCGGGCCTCGAGATCGGCGAGCGCGAGAAGAGCCTCGGGCTGCACGCGCTGGCGACCTACGGCATCAAGCTGTCGGGCTGTCGCGTGCCGGCTTCGGCGCGCATCGGCGGCGATGCCGCGGTGATGCTGCGGCGCGCGCGCGTGGCGCAGTCGGCAATGGCGGTGGGCGTGGCCAAGGCCTCGCTCGACTACGCCATCGTCTACGCCAAGGACCGCGATGCGTTCGGCGTCAAGATCGCGCAGAAGCAGGCCATCGCGTTCATGCTCGCCGACATGGCCATCGAAACCGAGGCTGCGCGTCTGCTGAACTGGGAGGCGGCCTGGAGCATCGACCAGGGCACCGAGGCCTCCCGCGAAGTGGCGTTGGCGCATCGCTATTGTGCCGACATGGTCATGAAGGTCACCGACAACGGCCTGCAGGTTCTCGGCGGCCACGGATTCATCCGCGATCATCCCGTCGAGCAGTGGGTCAGAAACGGCCGCGGTTTCTCCGTCTTCGAAGGCATGGCCTCGGTTTAAGGGGACAGTCCCCTTGAGCATCGCGCCACTCTCATAGCGGACCGTCGCACGAAACGACAGCACGACGACAACGGAGCACGACAATGGATTTCTCTCTCTCCAACAACGCCCAGAACCGCATCGCCATGGCCCGCATGCTCGCCGAGAACATGATGAGGCCCATCGCCCGTCAGTTCGACGAAGAGGAGCACACCGACCCCTGGGACTTCTTCAACATGATGTGGGACGCCAGCAAGCTGAACCGCGAAGCGACCACGCTCGGCGGCGGCGGCGGCAAATCCTCCGGCGACGGCGACAAGAAGAAGCGCTCGGAGAACACGCTGCTGGCGTGCATGCAGATCGAGGAGCTGGCCTGGGGCGACGCCGGCCTCTATCTGTCGGTTCCGAACCCCGGCCTGGGCGGCGCGGCCGTGCAGGCGGTGGGAACGCCCGAGCAGAAGCAGCGCTTCCTGGCCAACTTCTACGAGGGCAAGCCGAAGTGGGCCGCAATGGCGATCACCGAGCCGCACTTCGGATCGGACTCCAAGCAGGTCGCGACCACGGCCGTACGCGACGGCGACATGTGGGTCCTCAACGGCACCAAGATCTTCTGCACCGCCGGTCATCGTGCCCTCGACAAGTCCGACGGCTTCGTCGTGGTGTGGGCGACCCTCGACAAGACCAAGGGACGGGCCGCCATCAAGTCCTTCATCGTTCCGGCCGGCACGCCCGGCGTCACCGTCACCAAGGTCGAGGACAAGATGGGCATCCGCGCCTCGGACACGGCGATGATCACGCTCGAGGACGCCCGAATCCCCGCCGACAACATCCTCGGCACGCCCGAGATCATCGAGAAGGACTCGCGCGCCGGCTTCGGCGGCGTCATGGCCACCTTCGACAGCACGCGCCCGATCGTCGCCGCCAGCGGCATCGGCGTGGCGCGCGCAGCGCTGGATCTGCTGAGGGAGTGCCTGACCGAGCAGGGCATCAAGATCCGCTACGAAGCCAGCCCCTACGAGCAGACCGTGCTGGAGCGGGAAGTCATGAACATGGAGGCCCAGCTCCAGGCCGCGCGCCTGCTGACCTGGAAGGCGTGCAACATGATGGATCGCGGCCAGCGCAACTCGAAGGAAGCTTCGATGGCCAAGGCCAACGCCGGCCTGTCGGTCACCCGCATCACGCAGAAGTGCGTCGAGCTGGCCGGTCCGCTCGGCTACTCGCGCAAAATGATGCTCGAAAAGTGGATGCGCGACGCCAAGATCACCGACATCTACGAGGGTACCCAGCAGATCAACCAGCTCATCGTCGCGCGCAGCATCCTTGGCTATTCCAGCGCGGAGCTGAACTAGGCGCGCGACGCGTCGTGCCAAAGACGCCGGCGGCTGCGCCGCGTCGCTCGCTCGCTGAAAGGACCTGCACGCCCGAAGTGGCCGCCGCGGGGCGACTCGTGCACTGCGGCGCGGGTTTACTCCTGCGGCTTGGTTAGACAGACTGCCTCGGAACGGTGCCGACCAACTCTTTCCCGACACGGAGACAACGGGTGAATTTTCTCAAAGTGCTGATTGTCCTGCTCGCTTCGGCGGTGTTGCTGCCGATCGCTGTCGCGGCCGACGCGCAAACCGCGGGGGGCGCCGAGCCCAAGCCCGGCGAGAAAATCGACAAGACCAACGTCGACAAGTACGCCAGCTTCATCTCGCCCGGCGTCAAGGCGTCGGTCGAGAACGGCAGCGAGCTCCTGGTGGTTCCCTACCAGAAGATCCCCGTTCCCAAGGCCTACGTGGCCGCCACGGAGAAATACTCGGCTCAGGCAACGCTCGATGAGCGCAACGACCTGAAGAACTGGGTGGCCGGCCGTCCCTTCCCGATCGTCGATCCCAACGATCCCAAGGCGGCGGTCAAGGTCATGTGGAACTTCGGCCGCACCTCCTACTTCAGTGACGATCTCGGCGTCCATCTGCCCGACGCCGACACCGGCGCGTTCTTCAAGAACGCCGACGGCAAGCCGACCTACCAGGTCGAGCGCCACTTCATCGTGGACTGGAGCCGCAACCTGCGTTTCTTCGGACGCCTGCACAACGACCCGCGCCCGATCATCGCCGACAATCCCGACCAGGTCTTCAACAAGGCCGGCTTCTTCCCGCTGATCGAGCCCTTCGATCTCAAGGGCGTGGGCACGGTCAGCTTTCGCTACATCGATCCGACGCGTCAGGACGACACCTGGCTCTACACTCCGGCCATTCGCCGCGTGCGCCGCCTGTCGAGCGCGCAGCGGTCCGACGCATTGTTCGGCCAGGACATCGACCTGGACAGCTTCGGCGGCTACGCCGGTCAGATCCCGTGGTCGGACTGGAAGCTGATCGGCAAGAAGCCGATGCTGGCCTCGCTTCACGGCAAGAACCTTCCGCCCAAAGTCTGCCCCAACGATGGCGGCGTCACCTACTGCGAGGACTGGGAAGTGCGTCCCAACGTCTGGATCGTCGAAGGGCGCTCCAAGCTCCAGGGCTACGCCTACTCCAAGCGCGTCATCTACGTCGACGACGAGGCGCAGATGATTCCCTACTCCGACCTCTACGACCACAACGACGAGCTGTGGAAGGTCGTGCTGATCAACATCCGCACTTCTACGCGGCCCAATCCCAAGGTGGACCTGACCTATCCCGAGGAACGCATGTTCGTGTATGGCTTCACCGTGCTCGACCTGCAGCTCGGACATGGAACCCGTGCGGCCATCCCCGGCATGGCCTTCCCCGACGAAGCCGGCTGGTACCTGGACCGCGGCATGGACGCGCCGGAGTCGGTCAGCATCAACTGGTTCAGCATCCCCTCGCTGATCTCCGCCGGACGCTGAAACGTTGCGAGCAAGGGGGGCATCCCCGCCCCCCTTGCCCCGCTCGCGCGTGGGGAAATTTTCGCCGCTGCGACCTAGCGCCGCGACGCGATGACATACTCGTCGGACGATGTCTTCGTCCGCCAACAGACGGCTGCGACTGCACCCCACGCCCTCGCCCGACGAGCCGCAGGGCGGCCAGACTCGTGTTCCATCACAGCCTGACCAGGCGCGTCCCGATTCGCAGCCTGACCCGGCCCGTCCCGAATCGCAGTCCGAACAGAGGCGCCCCGAGAACCAGCCGCCGGCGCAGCCCGATTCGTCGCTGGAACCCGAAGTCCCCAGGGGCGAGGTCCAGAAAGAGGAAGACGAGGCCGAGCAGGTGCAGATCTCCGAGCTGCCCGATGCCTACACGGTTGCCCTGCTCGGCCTCCTGTTTCTGGCCACGGTCTACACGCTCAAGCTCGCAAACACGTTCCTGGTGCCGATCGCGCTCTCGCTCATGCTCGATTTCCTGCTGAGCCCGCTGATCCGCAAAGCCAAGCGCATCGGCATTCCCGCGCCGTTGTCGGCGACGCTGGTGATGATCGCGTTGTTCGCCAGCGTCGGTCTTGCCGCCTACAACCTTGCCGGACCGGCCGCGGAATGGATTCAGCGCGCGCCGCAGAGTCTGGCAAAGGTCGAAGCCAAGCTGGCCGCCATCCGCCCGGCCGTCGAGGAAGTGACGCGTGCGGCCGAAGAGGTGCAGAGCGCCACCGCGATGGGAGCGGGACAGACGCAGACCGTGGAAGTCGCCGGCCCGAGCCTGATCGCGCAGGTCTTCGGCGGCACCATGGACATGTTCGGCTTTCTCGGCACGGTGGCCTTCCTGACGTATTTCCTGCTGGCGGCGGGCGACTTCTTCCTGCTCAAGCTCATTCGCGTTCTGCCGCACATCTCGGACCGCAAGAAGGCCGTCAACATCGCGCGATCCATCGAGTCCGACGTCTCGACGTACATGGTGACCACGACCCTGATCAACCTCGGCGTCGGCATCACCACCGCAGCGGCGATGTGGGCGTGCGAGATGCCCAATCCCATCCTGTGGGGCGTGGTGGCTGCGGTCCTGAACTTCCTTCCGTTCGTGGGCGGCGCCATCAACCTGGTGGTGCTGACGCTTGCCGCCCTGCTCACTTTCGACTCGCTCGGGCGCGCGCTGATCCCGCCTGCAATCTTCCTGCTGCTCAACGTCATCGAATCCAACTGGATCGCGCCCTACGTGCTCGGCAAGCGCCTGCAGCTGAACAACGTGGCCGTCTTCGTCGGCATGCTGTTCTGGGCCTACATCTGGGGCGTTCCCGGCGCGCTGCTGGCAGTGCCGATGATGGTCGTGGTCAAGATCATCGCCGACAACACCGACTCGCTGCGGCCGGTCAGCGAGTTCCTCGGAGAGTGAAACGGTTTTCCTTGCGGGCGGTGTCCCGCTAGGAACCTTTCGATGGACGAGCAGGTCCGCTTCCTGTCTCCGCACCGCGTGGGCATCGTCGAGGTTTCCGAAGCCGCACCGCTGGCGGGACAGGTTCGCGTGCGCGTGCAGCGCTGCGGGATCTGCGGCAGCGACCTGCATGTCTTTCGCCGCGATGCCGAGGTACCCAGGATCTGTCCCGGCCACGAGATCAGCGGCATCATCGACGCTCTCGGCAGCGAGGCAGGAACGCGTCTTCGCGAAGGCGACGCGGTCGTGATCGAGCCGCTGCAGCGCTGCGGCAGGTGCAACCGCTGTCAGGCAGGCGACTACCATCTTTGCAGCAGGCTCGAGCTCTTCGGCGTCAGCCAGCCCGGCGGAATGGCAACGCACGTGATCGTGCCCGGCTACTCGCTCTTTACCCTGCCCTCCGCGCTCGATTTCGATCTCGGCGCTCTGGCCGAGCCTGCGGCCGTGACCGTGCACGCGGCGCGTCTCGGCGGCGCGCGCGCAGGAAGTCGCGTGCTGGTGCTCGGCGCCGGAACCATCGGCCTTCTGGCGCTGGCAGCCGCGCGCCATCTGGGCGCGTCCTTCGTGGCCGTCACCGCACGCCATCCGCACCAGCGCGAGATGGCCCGCGCGCTGGGCGCCGATCAGGTGCTGGCGCCCGACGAGCTGCGCACGCTCGCCGAGAAGCCGGACCTCGTGCTCGAAACCGTCGGCGGCTCGGCCACCACCGTCGCCGACGCCGTCAAGGCCGTGCAGCGCGGCGGCACCGTCGTCATCATCGGCCTGTTCGACGCCACGCCTGCCTTCGATCCCTTCGTGATGCTTCTGAAGGAAGTGCGGCTGATCGGCTCGATGGTCTACAACACCCCGCGCGACGGCGCCGACTTCGCCGTCGCCCTGGATGTGCTGGCGCAGCGCGCGGACGTTCTGCGCGGCCTCGTCACCCACCGCTTCCCTCTTGCCGACGTGCAGCATGCTTTCGAGACCGCAGCCGACAAGAAGAGCGGCGCCGTCAAGGTTCTGCTGGAGCCGTAGCAGGCAGGCACCTTTTGCGCATGCCGGAAAACGTGCCTGGCCCCATCAACGCGCGCGTACCAGCGGCGCGCCGCGCATCTCGCGAGTCAGGAAGGCATAGCCGACGCGGCGGCCTACGACTTCGACGGCGACGATGACGTCGGCGTCGGCGAAGCGTACGGTCGGTGAGGGACCGGCCCGTCGCGCCTGCTCGACCAGGAAAGCGCCGAGCGCGCGCTCGACCGCCGGGTGCTCGAGCCGCCCCTTGAGCCCGCGCAGATGCGCTCGCACGTGAAAGCTCTTTCCGCACAGCCGTGCCGCCAGCGGCTCCAGCGCCACGCACATCACCTCGGTGACGTCGTCGCGTGCGAACACGACGGCCTTCTCGACCGGTACGATGCGCTCGAGCAGCTCGCCGTAGTCACCCTCGCCGCGGGCCGCCGGCAGGATGGCATCCAACCCCGACGCATCGCCTTCAGGTCTGTCCACCATCCCGATCAGAACCTGCGGGTAGCCGGCGGTGCGAAATCGGCCGAGGCGGTCCAGGGCGTTGAGCGCCCGGCCGGTAAAGCCCTGCTTGCCGATGACCAGGACGTTCCAGTCCTCGCCGTCGCTTCGACCTCGCGCCATCCGCCACTTATCCGAAGCGATCCCGCGGCGGCAAAGCCGCCGCCTGCGCTGCGCCTGGTGCCGCCGCCGGCCGTGCGCGCCGCTGCTGGCGAGTTGCGCCTGCACGCGTCGCTGCGCGGCGGCGAGCGCCGAAGAAGCGCACGCTGTCGCGGCTGGACAGGCTTGCTCTCCCCGGCTAAGGCTCGCGCATGCTTTCCATTGCGTCGTCGAGTCGGCGGGCTCGCCTCGTGCGTGCCTTGATGGGTTCGTGCATTGCCGCGGGCATCGGTGCGTGCGGTGCCGGTGGCGGCGTGGATTCCTCGCTGCCGGCGGGACCGACCACCACCGCCGCACCGGGCGATCTGGTGCTGTATGTCGCGATGGCGCAGGGCGACCGCATCGACGCGTACAGACTCGGCTCCGATGGCCTGCTGCCGGCCAATCCCTTCGATACGATCTTCGTCGAGAACCCGCGGCGCCTGGCCATCGCCGACGGCGTGCTGCACGCCGCGCTCGGCGATCGCATCATCTCGCTCACACTCGGCGAAGACGGCTCGCTGCCTACCGAGCCGACGGCCGAAACCGACGTCTCGCGCGACTACCAGCCCAGCGAGATCATCGTCGAGAATGGCGTCGTGTACGTGGCCGCCACCGGGCGCCTCGTCGTCGAGTCGTATCAGCTCGGCGAGGACAACCTGATCGATGCGCGTCCGAGCGCTTCGGGGACCAGCGAGTTCCGCGGCGCCTACGTCTCGCTCGAGCTGGCCAACGGCGTCCTGTACGCGGGTGCGCGCCGCACCAGCAGGGTCGACGTCTTCGTGCTCGAAGAGAACGGCGACGTGCCGGCGATCTCCGAGGACGTCGATCCCGAGCCGCGCGTGTCGCTGGCCGACGAGATCGTCGTGCGCGACGGCATCCTGTACGTCACCTCGGGCAGCGACAAGAGCATCCACGCCTATCGTCTGCGAAACGACGGAACGCTGCCTCGCGAGGAATCCTCGCGCACCGAAAACGAGGAATTCTACTCTGCCCTTCTGCTGGTCGGCGACCTGATGTACGCGTCGGCCTACAACGCGGGCCGCATCGACGTCTACCAGATGGATCCCGACGGAATGCTGCCTCGCGATACGCCTGTCTTCCGCACGCAGGAAGACCCGGGCGCCTATCCCAACGAGCTGCTACTCAACGGCGGCATCATGTACGTGGCGCAGGCCGGCCTGGATCGCGTCGATGCCTACGTCATCGACCAGAACGGCCTGCTTCCGCGTTTCCCGTCCAGCAGCACCCGCCCGCAGGCCGACGAGTCCTTCCCCTCCGACCTGGCCATCTTGCAACTGGACTGATCCCGATCCGCCGCGTCATCGCGTGCGGCCGCGGCCGCGTCTCGGGCGCGACCTTTTTTTGTTGCGGCGGCGGCGGGTCCGCGACATCCCCTCCAGCCGTTCATTCCGCGGCGCCGCGATGAGGAACGCGCTGCTTGCGCCGCGCCGGCTCCTCTTCGGGCTCCGCGCCGCCGCCGCTCGCCGCGTTCTCGGCCTTCGCACCGCCGCCGCCGGCGTTTCCTGGCGGTGCCTGCACCGGCAGCGGTAGTGGCGGTGCCGGCTTCGCATCGGCATCGTTGCCGCCGGAATCGCCGGTCACCGCGAGCAGATGGAGCTCGGTCTCGGTCCATTTGGAGCGCGCCTCGACCAGGCGCGGAGTCTTGTACATGCGCGTGGGATGCGCGCTGATCACGTGCACGGACGAGAGGCGCCCATCGCGATACTGCAGCGTGTAATTGAAGCCCTCCAGAATGCGCGCAACGATGCGCTCGGCGCTCAGGCGGTGGACCGACATCGTGAAGGGATGGTCGATGAGCTGTTTGCTCAGCACCTCCGGCCCGCCGGCGCCGCGCCAGAGCCGAAAGATGGCGTCGGCGGGAACACCCTCGGCGTGCATCGACCAGAGCGGCGAGTGATCGACGAGATAGAGCACCACGCTACCGTCGCCGAGCACCTTGATCGGCGACGCCGCGCCGCTCTGCACCTCGCCGACACCGTCCTCGCCGACATCCTCGGCGACGCCGTCCTGACCGGCCGCCGCTTCGTCGCCGCTAACCGCATCCGGCGCCGTTGCATCGACGTCGAGATCGACGCGGCCGCCGGGGTCCGACCCATCGACGTCGAGATCGACGCGGCCGCCGGGGTCCGACGCATCGACGTCGAGATCGACGCGGCCGCCGGGGTCCGACGAGTCGACGTCGAGATCGACAACGCCACCGCGCTGGTCCGCTGCAGCCGGCGTGGGTGGCGGGTTTTGCAGGTCGGCGGGTAGCAACGGGTCGACGCCCAGCATCGGGAATTCGGCATTGGGCGGTGGCGCGGGCTTCGAGGCCGGCTCTCGGCCAGGAAGCACGACACGTTCGGGCTTGCCGGCGCCCCCTGGCGACGCCGCATCGTCGGCATACGAGGGAGCGGCAGCCATTACCGCAACGGCCATGGTCGCCGGCATGGCCAGCGAGCTCAGGCGTCGGATGATTCCACTGCCAGGGCCGGTCGCGCTCTTGGTCATCCCGGGATTCTCCGCGTCCCTGGGTATGCTCGTCCGCGCCTGCGCGCAATCCGGACAGGCGCGCTGCCGCTATCCCGGCATTTCTCGGAACGCGGCCAACGCCAGACTGGCTAGTGGTGCGGCAGGCTCCTATGATGGGACTTCGGATCGGCCTCGCCCGCTGGCATCCCCATGCAGAACGGAAACAACCGCCCCAGGCTGACGGGATCCATCCTGGTCGTCGAGGACGACGCCGACATCCGCTCCATGACCCTGACCATTCTCGAAGGCGCCGGTGCCACCGTGGCCGGAGCAGCCAGCGCCGCCGAGGCCATCGAATGCCTGGAGCACACCAGCTTCGATGCCGTCGTGCTCGACTGGAACCTTGCCGGCGATACCGGCGGCGCCCTGCTTCAACGGCTGCGTGACCGTCATCCCGGGCTGCTGCGCCGAAGCGCGGTGGTAACCGGAGACCTGCTGAGCATTCCGGGCCAGCACGAGGCGGAGCACTTCGGATGCCCCGTCATCGCCAAGCCCTTCCGTCCCTCGCAGCTGATCGAGACGATCGCCGCGATCCTGCACGGCTAGGGGTCAGGCACCTCACGGTTCTGCAGCACGCGGCACGTCCCGGTGTCGCGCCGACGTGCCGATGCTGCGGCCTGCAGAACCCGTCACCGCGTGATGCCGCGCAAGATGCCTGACCCCATCGCCGCTACTGTCCGACCGTGACCTTGCTGGCCAGGTCTTCGACCGTGGCCGGGCCGATGCCACGTACGCGCTCCAGGTCCGAGACCGACGCGAACGGCTTCTTGGTTCGCTCGGCCACGATGGCCGCGGCCTTGGACGCGCCGATGCCCGGCAGAGAGGCCAGCTCGTCGGCACTGGCCGTGTTCAAGTTGACCTTGCCGCCGTTGGCGGCAGCAGCAGCGCCGGCAAGCATCGTCACCAGCACGGCCGCCGCCGCCGTTCCCCGCACCACCGCCACCACGGCCGTCTTCACTCTGTTCCATCCTTCGTGAGTCATCTGCTCGATCCTCCTTGATCGGTTTGTCGAAGCCGCCGGCCGCTTTCGTCGCCCTCCAGGAGCGACCGCGACCGCCGAGTTCGCGCCGACCATGGACCGCGCAACGGCGCGGCGGCAACGACAGAGATGTGATGGAATGCGTCGGCGGCCGTGTTAGTTAGCGCCCGTGGCGGCATCCCGCACGCAACGCGACGCCTCCGGCAGCGCCGGCAAGGCCGCTGCCACGGCCGAGCTGGAGAGCCGGGCCCGCCGGCTTCGCGCCGAAATCGACGAGCACAACCGCCGTTACTACCTGCTCGACGCGCCGACGATCTCGGATGCCGAATACGACCGCCTGCTGCGCGAGCTCGAAGACCTCGAGCGCGAGCATCCCGATCTCGTCACTGCGCAGTCCCCGACGCAGCGACCCGGCGCGCCGCCTTCGGAGCGTTTCGCGCCGTCGCGCCACCTGCGGCCGATGCTCTCGCTGGCCAACGTCTTCGATCGCGGCGAGCTCGAGGAGTTCGATGCGCGCGTGCGCAAGGGCCTCGGCATCGACGCCGTCACCTACGTGGTGGAGCCGAAGCTCGATGGAGTCGCCGTCACCATCCTTTACGAGAACGGAGAGCTGGTGCGCGCGGCCACGCGCGGTGACGGCAGCGTGGGCGAGGACATCACCGCCAACATCCGCACCCTGCGCACCGTTCCCCCTGTGCTGAATGCGTTTGAGGGCGATCCACCGCCCGAGCAGATCGAGATCCGCGGCGAGGTCGTGATCGCCAAGAAGGACTTCGCGCGCTGGAACGCCGAGCGCGAGGAACGGGGCGAGACCGTCTTCGCCAATCCGCGCAACTCGGCGGCCGGCTCCCTTCGCCAGCTCGACCCGGCGATGACCGCCATGCGTCCGCTCGACTTCTACGTGCACAGTCACGGCGCGGTCACGCCGGCGCCGCTTCCCACGCACTCGATGTATCTGGCCGCGGCCGGGCGCTGGGGATTCCGCGTCTTTCCGCGTATCCGCAAGGCGCGCGGCGTGGGCGAGATCATGGCGTTCTACGAGAAGATAGATAGCGAGCGTGACTCGCTCGACATCGAGATCGACGGCGTCGTGGTCAAGGTCGACGATCTTGCGCAGCAGGAGCGGCTCGGTGAGCTGTCACGCTCGCCGCGCTGGGCCGTCGCCTTCAAGTTCAAGCCGCGGCAGGCCATGACGCGCGTGCGCAACATCTTCGCATCGGTGGGGCGACTCGGATCGCTGACGCCGGTGGCCGAGCTGGAGCCGGTCCAGGTCGCCGGCGTGACGATTTCGAACGCCTCGCTCCACAACATGGACGAGATCGAGAGGAAGGACGTACGCATCGGCGACACCGTCGTCATCGAACGCGCCGGCGACGTCATTCCCTACGTGGTCGGCCCCGTCATCGAGAAGCGAGATGGAAGCGAGCGCAAGTTCGAGATGCCGGCGCGGTGCCCGTCGTGCGGCTCGCCGGTCTCGCGCATCGAGGGCGAGGCGGCGTATCGGTGCAGCGACCGGCAGTGCCCGGCGCAGCTGAAGTCTTCGCTGCGGCACTTTGCCGGCAAGGGAGCCATGGACATCGACGGCCTGGGCGAGAAGATCATCGCGCAGCTCATCGAGGGTGGCCACACCAGGAGCTTCGCGGACCTGTACCGTCTGGACGTGGCAACCCTTCGGCAGCTCGAGCGCATGGGCCAGAAGTCGGCCGGGAATCTGGTAGCGCGCATCGACGAGAGCCGCACGCGCCCGCTCGATCGCCTGATCTACGCGCTGGGCATCCGCCACATCGGCGAATCGGCCGCGCGGGTGCTGGCGCGCCGCTTCGGCTCGCTCGAGTCGCTGGCCGAGGCCAGCGAAGAGGACCTGGTGAACCTGGACACCATCGGTCCGGAGATGGCGGCGTCGGTGCGTCTTTTCTTCGCCGACGACTCCAATCGTTCGATGATTCGCGAGCTTGCCGAAGCCGGCGTTGCCCCCCAGCCGGTGGAGGCCGCGCGGGCGGGTCACCTGTCGGGCAAGAGCTTTGTGCTGACCGGAACGCTGTCGATGCCGCGAAGCCGCGCCAAGGAACGGATTCAGCAGGCCGGCGGCAACGTCGCATCCTCGATCAGCGCCAAGACCGACTACCTCGTGGCCGGTGCGGACCCAGGCAGCAAGCTCAAAAAAGCCAATGAACTCGGGGTCGAGGTACTGGACGAAGAAGGGCTGAACCGGCTTTTAGGCTCGACGTCGTGAGCCAGCCTCTGCGGCTACACCTTCGCATCGTCGGCCGCGTCCAGGGCGTATGGTTTCGCGAATCGATGCGGCGTGAGGCCGCCCGGCTCGGTGTGGCGGGCTGGGTTCGCAATTGCTCAGATGGTAGTGTCGAAGCAATTGTCGAGGGTGAATCGGCTGCCGTCCGCGAGCTCGAGGCCTGGTGCCACACCGGTCCGCCCTCGGCCCGGGTCGTCAGCGTCCAGGCGAACGCGGAACCGCCGGCCGGGGAAGCCGGCTTTCGCGTGAAGCACTGATCGATGAGAGAGGGATTCCGTTGATCGACAACCTCCGGCACCTCTTCGCCGGCGAACTCTGGCCGCTGTGAACTGACATGGCACTGCTCAAACCTGTTGCGCCCTCCGGCGGTGAAAGCGCGTTCCGTGAGCTGCTGGACACCATGAACGATTCGGTTTCATGGCTGTCCGACTGCGGACTGACGTTCGACCGCCTGCGCCTTGCCCAGTATCGTCGCGACCTCGAAGACCTGATCCGCGCCGACGAGACGGTCAACCTTCCGGAGATCGTGCGCGAGCGCGTCTCGCATCGCCTGGCATCCTCGCTCCTGGAAGCCAGCGAGCTGCGCCGCCTCTACAAGGGCCTGGTCTTCTTCGCCGACGGCCCGCTCGAGCATCGCCTGCGCGACCTGATCCGCCGCGCCGGCGAGGAAGCCGACGAGCACGCCCGCAATTCCACCGACAACCCGCGCGACCTCGGCCTCGAGCTGACTCTTGCCGCGCGCCTGAACGCCTCGGGCTTCGCGCTCGACTTCGGACCCGACGGCCTCTTCGAAGCCAACGTCGGCGGCCGCCGCGTACTCTTCGACTGCACGCGCATCCAGGCCAATGCCCGCGACGTCGGTGCGCGCATCCGCGATGCGCAGCGCCGCCTGGCCGACCGCTGCGCCGAAAAGGAAGGGGCGCGCGCGATCATGGCTCTGGCCATCACGCGCGTCGACGACCTCGGCCTGGACTTCCTGACCTCGCCCGACCCGATGCAGCTCTCGCGCCGGCTCGAGCACGCCATCGACATCTTCCTCGACCGCTACGCGCACCTGTGGGCACGGCCGCTGAACGAATGCCTGATCGGCGTCTGGATCTACGTCTCGCGTCCGGTCCTGGTCGGCATCACCAACAGGCTCGTCTACTCGCAGCGCTTCGCGCTCGAGTCGGCCCCGTTCATTTCGGCCGAGGACGATGACCTGCTGTGGCTGATCGACCAGAGGTTCCGCTTCCTGGCCGAGCTGACCGCCGCGCTGTTCTGAAGAATCACGCCGGCAACGCTGGCCAAAGGTCTGCCCGACCTCTACGAGGTGCCGCATCAAAGCACCTCCGGAGGAAGACCACCATTCGCGCGGTGGTCAGCGGTGCCAGCCTCGACTCTGCGTATTTGAAGGTCACCGGCACCGGCATCGTCGCCGCCGGCGGCGAATGCCAGGCTCAGGCCGGCAGCAGCGCGGGGAAGGTCGTCAGCGTCTCGACGCTGTACGGCGCTACGGGGACGGTCCCCGGCAACAGCGGCGTGTATGTTTTCGTCGGGCCGACCACGCTCGTGTACACCACGGCCGCGCAGATCATCACCGCCTCTGCGGTGGTCCCGTTGGGAATCTCGGCGTCCACGCAGACGCTGAGACTCGGAATGTGCTACCGGCCATTCGGCGGCGGCACGCTGACCAACTTCGCCGGCGGGGCTTATAGCCAGGTCGAGCTGCAACCGGGCGCGGTCATTCCGTATGGCGTGGCGGGTGCGGCAGCGCCGGGTGCAGGTTCGTGGGACGTCGGTCCCTGCGCACTGACCCTCGAGCCGACCACGATCAACCGCACCGACGTCGTCAACGGCTGGGTGATGGTGACGCAGTAGCGGCGCCTGCGGCATGGCCGCTTCGTGCCATGATCCGTAGCCTCACGCCGCTAGGGACAGTCGAGCTCGAGCGGCTGTCCCACGGCCTTGCGCAGCACCCTGAGCGCGTCGGTGGCGACGATGCTGCCGCTGGAATCGGTGTCGCAGCGCGTGGCGGGACAGTCTACCTGTAGCCCCACTGCCGCGCGCAGCACGAGCAGCGCATCGGTTGCCTTGATCTGGCCGTCGTCGTTGGCATCGCCGCAGATCGAGGCGGCCAGCGTGGTCGTCGTCGCATCCTGCGTCGTCGTGGTCGTATCCGCGGTCGTGGTCGTGGTCACGAGCGTGGTCGTTGTCACGCCCACCGTCGTCGTGGGTGCGAGCGTCGTCGTCGTCTCGCCGACCGTGGTGGTGGTCACGATCGTCGTCGTGGGCGAAAGCGTCGTGGTCGTCGCGGCCAGGGTCGTCGTCGGACCTTGCATGGTCGTCGTGGTGGGGCCGCCGAGCACGTTGCAGTGCTCGGTGCTGGTCTGGGCCTCCTCGCCGTCGAACGACACCTCGGCCGTGTTGCAGAGCGAGGCCCCCGGCGTGATCTCGCCCGCCTGCCGGACGGTGAACGTCACCGATCCTTCACCCTCGGGACTGTCGACGTTGGGAACGAGCACGCCAAGAGACGGATCGGTCGTCTGCTCACCCGTCGACGGATCCAGCGCCGTCAGGCGCCAGCTCACCGCGGTTCCTTCGTAGTCGACGCTCGCATTGACGCGCACGATCACGTCGCGATCGGGCCGCAGGTCCACGTCCTCGAAGAAGGACTGCGCGAACGGCGCCGGCACGACCTGTCTTGCGCCGAACGAGATCGGTCCGAGGGCGACCGAGGAAAGATCGATCTGCGACGGATCGAGCGTATCGGTGACGACGATGTCCTGTACCGGCACACCCTTCTTCGGCGACTGCTCGAAGATGATGGCATACGACAGGTTTTCGCCTGCCGGTGTGAAGCCCTCCTGGCCGTCGGCTTCGCCGGCCTTGCGCGTTGCCGGCTGCTCGGCGAGAACCTCCACCTCTGCGAGCTCAGGATCGCACGTCGCTACGACGTCCTCTTCCCCGCACGGCAACGGAGCGGCCGGCTCGCCCTCTCCTGCCGTCGTCCCGCCGCCGTCGGCTGATTGCGTGGACAGGATGTAATCGGCCATCTCGCGAACCACATGCTCGGTGCCGACGGCGTTCGGGATCTGCGTGGCGGTAGGCTTACGTCCGAGAAGATCCTCGAAAATGGCATCGAAACGATCCTCCAGGACTTCGTCGGGAGGGATCGCGCCTGCTCCGCGGTCTTGTGCTTCGGCGACGGCGACCTCGATGATGAACCGCTTCAGCTGCTCGCTGCTCAGACCACGGGCGATCTGCACGCCCACCTCGATTGTCTCGACACCGGTTGCGGCCGGCTTGACCGAGAACTCGAGCAGGCCGGTGTAGCCGGCGGGAATGCGCGGGAACAGCAGCGGGATGCTGACGCGGCCGTCCTGTCCTTCCACCGTCGCGGTCAGCGGAATCGCCGACCAGTCGTTCGCGACCGAATCGTCGAGCATCGGCGGGAACGCGAAGGCCGAGCGCAGCTGCAGATCGACGCCGGCGGGCGCGGATACCGTCAGCGGCACCACGCGCGCATCGACGTTGTTCGGGTTCTCGAAGGCGACGAAGAAGCGGCTGAGCTCGCCGGCATCGAAGCTGTCGGCGACGATTGCTGCATCCAGCGGCTCGTCGGTGGCGGGCTCGACGGTCACGGTGTGCGGCGCGGGAATCGACGTCTCGTCCTCGTCCACACGAGGCGTGTAGATGCCCGGCTGCAGGAAATCGGACATCGTCAGCTCGGCGCTCATCGAGCTGCCGCCGAAGCCTGCGGCGTCGGTATCGATGGCAAAGATGTCGGCTGTCATGGGCCGGGTCAGCCGCATCGTGGTCGTCGCATCGAAGCCGCTGCCCTGCAAGAACATCGTCACGTGGCCGGGGAAGCCGACCTGCAGCGGACGGGCGCGGACGAGATTGAGGGCGATGTTCGGATCGTCCTGCTCGATGGCGCCGATGTCGCAGCGGATGCCGATGGGCCGCGCGATCTCCCGCTGGTCCAGAGCGGGACAGGCCGTCGAGGTCTGCCCGGGAGTGCCGGGATCGCCCGCGTCGATGGCGGGGCTGTCGTCGAGGAGGCCGAGCGTGCGCGTGGCTCCGCCGTTGTCGGCCATGGTGTTCAGGCGCGGATCGATCGGCTCGTCGAAGGTTCCCACCAGATCGCTGACGGCGAGGCCGCTGCATCCGGTGCCATCGCTGATCAGGTTGTGGCCCTGCGACGACAGCTGGCCGCTGCAGTCGGGAGCGCCGGTCGGCGACGGGGCCACATCGAAGTTGTCTGCCACGATGGTGTTGCGGATCTGGATCGGCGAGCCGGCAAAGCGCAGCACCCCGCCGCCGTCGCCCGAGCCGCCGGTGCCGGCGTAGTTGCCGGCGATGGTCGCGCTCGACAGCGTCATGCTGCCCTTGTTGAAGATGCCTCCTCCATCGGAGCCCACGCGGTTGCCCGTCACGGTCGTGTTCTCCATCGCAAGGCTGCCGCCGGTGTCCTTGTAGATGCCTCCACCGTTGTCGGCGGTATTGCCTGCGATGGTACTGAAGCCGATGAGAAAGAAGCCGTTGGGCGCGGCATAGACGCCGCCGCCGTTGCCGCCGGCCCGGTTGTGGAGGAACGTCGCCAGCCCGCCGCTGAAACCTCCGCTTGCCCAGACGCCGCCGCCATTGCCCGTGGCGATGCTGCTCTCCACCGCACTGCGCAGCATCGCGACATTGCCATTCTCGACGCGCATGGCACCACCCTCGCCGGCGCGGCCGTGACGCAGCGTCAGCTGCGAAAACTGCGCGACCGCCCCGATCACGTGAACGACGCGGTCGGGCGCGCCGAAAGGGCTTTGGCACGGCGCGAGGAACTGCGGGGACGCGCACGCCTCGATGATCGTGTCGCTGACGCCGGCGCCGGTGATCTCGACGTCGAATTGCGACGGACCGTTGAGGATGTCGAGGTCGCCCGAAGCGTTGGCGTCTTCTCCGGCGGCGCCGCCGAGACGGTAGAGGCCGGCAGGCACGGTGATGGTGTCGATGCTCGCGGACTCGCCCGCAGCGCACGCGTCGACGGCATCGTTGAGGTTGGCGGCCTGGATCGCCTCTCGCAGGGAGCAGTCGCCGTCCGAGTTGAGCTCGTCCACAGTGGTGTTGACGGTCAGCGCAGCGGCCAGGGCCGCGGCGGGCGTCAACCATGCCAGAAAAACGAAGACCGAAAAGCGCCCGAGCTGCTGGTTCGTCATTCGACTCCTCCTGGCTGTGCCTCAGGTGACGCGACTTCGTCGCTGGATCGCCTCGTAGACCTCGCGCCGGCCGGCACCGCGCGGCTTGAGCGCGGACGCGATGTCCCTGGCCGATCGCCCCTCCTCTAGCATCGAAGCGACGACTGCGTCGAGCGCATCGCCGGTCAGGGCCTGCTCGGCGGCGGCCACGTGCACGGCGATGCTGAACTCGCCGCGTGGCTCGCGCTCGGCCAGGCGCGCAGCAACCTCGGCGGCTGTGCCGCGCAGCACTTCTTCGTACATCTTGGTCAGCTCGCGGCCGACGGCCACGGGCGGGTCGCCGAGGACTTCGGCGATCTCGTCGAGAAACGCCTTTACGCGCCGCGGTGACTCGTAGAACACCACGGTGCGGCCCGCACCGCGCAGGTTCTCGAGCATCCGGCGGCGCGCCTGGGCGCGAGGCGGCGGGAAGCCTTCGTAGCTGAAGCGGTCGGTAGGAAGGCCGCTGATCGACAGCAGCGCGACCACGGCCGAGGGTCCGGGAACCGCCACGACCTCGATGCCCGCATCGGCGGCCGCACGGACGAGGCGGTAGCCGGGATCGGAGACGCCGGGCGTGCCAGCATCCGACACCAGCGCGATGCTCTCGCCCTGCTGCAGGCGAGCGACCAGGGCCGGCGCCAGCTTGCGCTCGTTCTCCTCGCGATAGCTGACCAGCTTGTTCCTGACGTCGATGCGTTCGAGCAGCCGGCCGGTGACGCGCGTGTCCTCGGCGGCGACGACTTCGACGCTGCCAAGGACTTCGCCCGCACGCGGACTGAGGTCGCCCATGTTGCCGATCGGAGTGGCGACGACGTAGAGCTTGCCGGCCATCGCGGCCACTTCAGCAGGAGCGTGCGGGGATGAGAAGCCGTCGTGGTGCGGGCGGAGCGCGAGTCCCGGGACCGTGCGAGTCCGTGCAGCCCGGCCGTTGCAGCCCGGGTCGCGCGACGTCGCGCAACCGGACGGCGACAGCCCGGGTCGCGCGACCTGCGCAATCGGACGGCGACAGCCCGGGTCGCGCGTGCTGCGCAGCCTGAGGACTAAAGTCCGAGGTCGCGCGAGTAGCGGAAATCCGGATCGACCGTGCGCGCCGAGATCTTGGCGATGATCGGCAGCCGCCGCTTGAACTGCGAGCGCCGGACCATGCGCGCGATGCGCTCGATGAACTCGCGCTCGAAGCCCATGGCCTCGAGCTCGTCGAAGCTGCAGCGCTCGTCGATCATCCAGTACAGCAGGCGATCGACCTCGTGGTAGCTGAAGCCGAGCTCGTTCTCGTCGGTCTGCCCGCTCCACAGGTCGGCCGTGGGCGCCTTCTCGATCACCGTCGCCGGCAGCGCCAGATGACGCGCCAGGCCCCAGACCTGGGTCTTGTAGAGATCGCCGATCGGGTTGAGCGCCGAGGCCATGTCGCCGTAGAGCGTACCGTAGCCGAGCAAAAGCTCGGTCTTGTTGGAAGTGCCGATGACCAGGGCATCGCGCGCCGCCGACTGGTCGTAGAGGATGGTCATGCGCTCGCGCGCCATCTTGTTGCCGCGCCGCAGGCGGCTGGCGTCGCCGAAACGGTCGAAATAAGCGTCGACCTGCTCGGTGATCTCCACGGTCATCGTCTCGATGCCGAGCGATTCCGCCACGGCAATGGCGTCGCCGAGACTTTCCGGACTGGAGGTCTGGTACGGCATCATCACGCCGAGCACGTTCTGGCCGCCCAGCGCGCGCGCGGCGATCGCGGCGGAGACGGCCGAATCCACCCCTCCGGACAGACCGAGCACGGCACGCGAAACGCCGACCTTGCGGACCTCGCTGCCGAGAAAGCCGACGAGGATCTTTTCGACGACTCCGTAGTTGGTGGCCGGAAACTCGGCGCGCTGCGCAGGCGGCTCCGGCGCCTGGCTGACCGGGCGGAAGCTGCCCACGGGCGAAGTGACCGCGACGAAGCCTTCTTCTTCGGGGACGACCGGATCTTGTGAAGCGGTGATGTGCGAAGGCGCGTTCGCCTCGGCGAAGGCGGCCTCGCCGGCGGGGTCCTGGTCTTCGTCGCCGCCGTCGTCCGCGTCCGCGTCCGCGTCGTCGTCCGCGTCGTCGTCCGCGTCGTCGCCCGCGTCGTCGTCGTCCGCGTCAGCATCGTCGTCTAGATCGTCGTCGGAAAGGTCGTCGGCGGCAGATTCGCGGTTGTCGTCGTCGGCCACCTCATCGTCGACGAAGTCGTCGCCTTCGTCGTCATCGTCGTCATCGACTTCATCGTCCGCGTCGTCATCGGCCGCTTCAGCGTCCGCGAAGTCGTCACCGGTCGCCGTCGCGGGTTCTTCGGCAAGGTCGTCGTCCTCAGCCGCGTCGTTGCTGCGCGCGAGCACTTCCTCGCCGAGCACCTCTTCGCCGTCGATCCGCTCATCGAGATGCTCGTCGTGCGCGGACGGCGAGCCGGAGCGCCGTGCCGTGCTCTCGCCCACGCGCGGCCGCTTGCGCGCGGCCGCAGGCTTTTCGGCAGCGGAACGCTTCTTGGTGGCGGCCGCTGCCTTGGCCGGCTTCGACGGCTTCTTCTTCGATGCCGCCTTGCCTGCCTTTTTGGCCGGCGCGGCCTTGGTCGTGGTCTTCTTCTTCGAGGGGGCTGCAGTTTTGGCCGCCGGCTTCTTCTTGCCCGCAGCCGACTTGGCAGTCTTGCTGGATGTTTTTTTCGTCGCGCGCGCCACTGAAGGTTCTCCTGGCGATGCAGCCGGTGGGCTGCGTCCTATTCGTCGCGCTCTTTCTTGACGCGCACCGGCCTGGGGCGCCGCTCATCCTGCTCGGGACGTTCGCGCTCGCGCGGCGGCGTGTCTTCCCCGACGCGCGGTCTGCCCTTCCAGCGTGGCTGCTCGTCGCCGCCTTCACGGCGCGGGCCGCCGCCAAAGTCGTTCGGATCACGGCGGTTGCCGCCGCCGCCGCCGCCACCGCCGCCGAAACCGCCGCCCCCGCCGCCTCTCCCGAAGCCACGGTCGTCTCCGCCTCGCGGTCCGCCGCCGAAACGTCCGCGCTGCTGGCCGCCGAAACCGCCGCCCTCACCGCGACGGTCGTCGCGATCACCGAAACGCTTGTTGCCGCCGAAGCGCCCGCCTCCACCGCCGCCGCCACCGAACTTGTTGCCGAAGGGCTTCTTGCCGTAGCGGTCGCCGCCGCCGCCGCCGAAACCTTTGTCCCCGCCGCCGAAGCGGCGGTTGCCGCGATCGTCGTCACCGAAGCGCCGGTTGCCTCGGTCGTCGTCGCCGAAACGGCGGTTGCCACGGTCGTCGTCGCTGAAGCGCCGATTGCCGCGATCATCGTCGCGACGATTGCCGCGGTTGTCGTCGTCCTCCTCGCTGCGCGGAGCGCCGCCGCCGCCGCCGCGCTGGAAGCCGCGCTTGCCGTCGCCGAAGGGTCGGCGCTGGCGGTCGTCACGCTGCCGGCCGCGGTCTTCGCGTCCACCCGCGCGAAGCTCGGCTTCGACGTTTCGGCCGCGGATGCGTGCCAGCTCGTTGATGGTCAGGTCCAGGTCCTCGTCGCGCACGATGGGGTTGACGATGCGTCGCCGGCGCACGGCGTCCTCGGCAAGCACGGCGCTGACGATGTCTTCCTCGTAGTAGGCCGCCTTGACGACGGTCTCGCCGGCCGGCGAGACGATCTCGGAGCCGCCCCAGAACGCCACGCCGTCCTCGACGCCGACGCGATTGCAGTAGACGACCCAGACGCCGTAGGTGCGCGCGATGACGTGGTTGTAAGCCTCCCACGAGCGCGCGTTGCTGTCGGCCTCGCCTTCGCCGGTCACACCGCGCGCGGGGCTGGCCGACGGTGTCAGGATCATCGTCGCGCCGTCGCAGGCGACGATGGTCGGGGCGCTCGGATGCAGCATCTCCTCGCAGATCAGCATGGCGACGCGGCCCTGCTGGCAGTCGAACGCCTCGATGCGCCGCCCGCGCGCGAAGTAGCGCTGCTCGTCGAACATGCCGTAGGTCGGCAGATAGGCTTTTCGATGGATGCTGATGAGCTTGCCGCCTTCGAAATAGGCGGCCGAATTGAAGAACAGGTGATCGGGAGCTTCCTCGACGAAACCCACCACCATGGCGGCCTGGCTCGAGAGCGCGGCCAGCTCCTTCAGGGTCTCATCGTCCTTTTTCAGTGCGACGTCCGGAACCGAGTCGCGAAGGCGATAACCGGTCAGGCTCAGCTCGGGGAAGACGACGAGCTGGCAGCCGTCGTCGACCGCGCGCTGGAGGGCCTGCCGATGACGTTCCAGGTTGGCCGCCACGTCGCCGAGGGTCGGCGAGATCTGTGCGACCGCCACGCGAGGGCCTCGCGCGGGTCGGCGAATCGAGTCGGCAGAATCCTTGGTCTCTTCGTTTTCCACCGGCGGAGCGTACGCAAGGCATGTCTTCTTTGCCAGCGCGCCTGCCCGAGCTTGAGTGAAGCCAGTGCAGCGCCATGATGCGCACATGCCCACCGTCAAAGCCTGTCTCAAGAATGGTCCCGGCGCCGTGACGTATGCCGACCTGGTACTGCCCGATCCGGGGCCAGGCCAGGCACTGGTACGCACGACACTTTCGACGATCTGCGGCTCGGACATCCACATCGTCGACGAGTTCGACCGAGTGACTGCAGGGATGCCGATGGGCCACGAAGCGATAGGGATTGTCGAGGCGGTGGGCGAGGGAGTCGAGCGCGTGCGCGTGGGGGATCGCATCGTGTGCGCGTGTCTGACCTCGTGCGGCAGCTGCGAGCGATGCACGGGCGGCGATCCGCAAGTGTGCTCGACGCACGGAGCACCGATGAACCTGCTGTTCGGCGCGCAAGGCGAGGCATTCATGCTCAACGGCGCCGATCATTCGAGCGCCGTGGTCCCTGCCGGCCTCGACGATCGTCAGGCGCTGTTCGTTTCCGACATCATGTCCACGGGCTTCGGCGCCATCGAGCGTGCGGACATGAAAGCGGGCCAGAGCGTGGCCGTCTTCGCACAGGGCCCGGTGGGACTTTGCGTGACGGCGGCGGCCAGGACCTACGGTGCCGGCGTGATCTTTGCCGTCGAGAGCATTCCCGAACGCGTGGCGATGGCGAAGAAGCTGGGAGCCGATCACGTCCTGTCGCCCCAGACGGCGGCCGACGAGATCTTGACGCTGACCGGCGGGCGAGGCGTCGACGTGGCCGTAGAGGCGCTGGGACGGCAGGAGACCTTCGAGGCGTGCTGTCGCATCGTGCGTTTCGGCGGGACGATCTCTTCGGTCGGTGTCTACGGAGCCAGCCCGTCCATCACCATCCCGGTCGACGGCAGCTTCTATCACCGGCGTCTGGTGATGACGCTGTGTCCGACCGGACCGGCGCGTCTGGCGCATCTGATGGACATCATCGCCAGGGGCCGCGTCGATCTGACGCCGCTGCTGACGCACTCGATGCCGCTGTCGAAGGTGGTCGAGGCCTACGACATGTTCCGCACGCGAACGGACGGGATGATCAAGGTCGCGCTGACCTGACCGTCTTCGCCACCATCCGCATCACCGAAGCGTCGGGCTCCAGCTGCTCGATCGCCTCCAGAGCCACCCAACGCAGATCGTGGGACTCGTCGCTGACGATGAAAGGCTCGTCGCGGTCGGCCTCGAGCAGGAATCGCACGTCGTGATGATCGTGCTCGGGCTCTGCTCCGCGTGCAGGGATCCGATGCACGTCGCAGTCGAAGATGCCCGCATCGACGACCGCCAGGCTGGCAAGGCCCGACTCCTCGACGGCCTCACGCATGGCCGCGCGCAGGACGTCGGCATCGCCGTCGGTGTGACCGCCCAGCTGCAACCAGCGACCGAGCTTGCGGTGGTGAGTCAGCAGCGCGTGCGTGCGCTCCCGATCCACGATCCACACCGACGCGGTGACATGCCCGACAAGGAGCGAGCGCTCGAAGCAGCCCTCGTTCTCGCGCACGAAGGCCGCGATGCGGTCGCGCGCACGGGCATCGTCGTCACCAGAGGGCACATAACGCGACAGCAGCTCGAGAAGGGGCCGGCGGTGCATCGTGGCGGCGGCCCCTCAGCTCCACGCGAACACGGGCTGCTCGAAATGATCGACGCGCGTGTTGCGTCCCCACACCGCGACCTCCCGCAGCTGATAGAGAATGGCCGCGGTGGGCGCATGGATGCTGGTACCCATGAGAGGAATCGAGATGACCGGGCGGACGCTTTCGGGAATGCGACGGACCTGCGGGACGTCGGGATGCTCGAGCTCGGCAATGGGCACGCGATGGACTTCGGACACCTCGCACGGATTGGCCTTCAGCGCAGCATCGCGCGGCGCCCAGATCACCACCGGCGTGATCACGTAGCCGGAGCGCGTCGCGTAGTCGTCGAGCAGGCCGAGCACGCGGTCGGAGCCGACTTCGAGGCCGACCTCTTCGGCCAGCTCACGGACGGCGGCCTGTTCGGCGCTCTCGCCTTCGTCGAGCCGTCCGCCCGGCAGCGCCCATTGCCGGCTGTGCGTGCGCAGGCGCGCGGCGCGCCGAG
The DNA here is from genome assembly GCA_035626675.1 of Binatia bacterium. Lineage (GTDB taxonomy): Bacteria > Desulfobacterota > Binatia > UBA1149 > CAITLU01 > DASPNH01. The sequence continues at coordinate 30,131 of DASPNH010000037.1, read as the reverse complement.
TCAGCACGAAGCACGGCCGCATCGCATCGTCGGCCAGCAAAGTGACGGCGACCGCGGCGGGCGTGAGGCCGCGTCGCGGCATGGCGCGGCGCTCGAAGCTGTGCAGATGCGAGCACACTCTGTCGCGAAGTGCGCAGTCGAAGTGGAACTCGGAGCCGGACACGCGAATCGACAATAGCCGCGGCAAGGACGATGTCGAACCGCCCAGTGTCGCAGCGCTACTGTGCTGCCTGTCGAGGCGAGGGCGCTGAGGCAGGCGACGTAGCCGCTGGCGTCGCACTCGGCGCTGCTGGAACCGCGTTCGGCGCCGCAGATGGCGCTACGCCCGGCGTGGCAGCATGCGGGGCAGCCGCTGATGGTGCGCCAGGCGCTGCAGCTGGCGGCGCAGCCGCTGGCGCTGCGGCAGGCCCGGCACCAAGCGTCGCGGCAGCACCGGGCGCTGCTTCACCGCCACCGGCGCTGGCGGGCGGCGCCTGCTCGGGCTTGGGCGTCAGCTCGACGACTGCCGCCACGACGGCCTCGTGCAGATCGGCGCGCTCCTGCTTGTCGATGGTGTGCTGCACTCCGGGATAGCTGCGCAGCTGAACGTCGAAGCCGTTGCTGCGCAACGCTTCGACCGACCACTTCGCCGACTGGATCGGCACGACCTGATCCTTCTCGCCATGGAGCGCGAGGATCTTCGGCAGCGGCCTGATCTTGGGACGCTGCGCCGGCCACATCGGCATCGGAAGAAATCCGGCAACGGGAACCGCTGCCGAGACCAGATCCGGGCGCAGCGTTGCCAGCGCGAACGCAACCGTCCCGCCCTGCGAGAAGCCGGTGACCACGATCCTTGCCGGCCCGCCGTGCTTCTCGCGTACGGCCGTGGCCAGAGCGGCGATCTCGCCCGCGGCCTTCGAAATGCCTTCCGACATCCCTTCGTCGCCCGAATGCATTTCGAACCAGGCTCCGCCGTCGTTGCCGTACGGCGTCGGCGCGCGCGGAACGATCAATCGCGCCTTGGCGGCGAGATCGTCCAGGAGGTACTGGAACGTCTCTGGCCGATCGCCCAGGCCGTGAATCGCCACGACGATGGGAACCTCGTCGGTCGGCGCTGCACGGCCCGTCATCACTTCGACGTATTCGAGCTCCGCCATCGCCGTGCCGTGCGCCGCGATGATCACGAGCAGCGCTGCCAGGCTGGCGATTCGGTGTCGCAGGCGCGTTCTCATGCGATGCCTTCGGCGATGGTGTGCGCAGCCAGCAACGCGTCGATTTCGCCGGCGCCGAAGCCGCTCTCGGAAAGCACGGCGCGGGTATCGGCGCCGAGGCGCGAACCGATGCGCGGACGCTCGGTGGCGCTGCGCTCGAAGCGCGGGGCCGGCGCGGGCTGGCGCACGCCGTCGATCTCGACGAGCGTCGCGCGCTCGCGCAGGTGCGGATGCTCGGCGGCCTCACCGATGGACAGCACCGGTGCGAAGCAGGCATCGGTTCCCTCGAGCAGCTCGCACCACTGCGCGCGAGTGCGTGTACGAAAGATTTCCGCCAGACGCGCGCGCGCCTGCTGCCAGCCGTCGCGGTCGTGCTGCGCGGGCAGGTCCGATGCCGAAAGGCCGAGGCGCGCGAGCAGCTCGTCGTAGAAGCGCGACTCGATGGCGCCGATGGCCACGTACTTGTCGTCGGCGGTGCGATAGGTGCCGTAGAAGTGCGCGCCGCCGTCCAGGAAGTTCGCACCGCGCTCGTCGCGCCAGAATCCGATCTGCTGCATCACGTAGAAGATCGACATCAGCGAGGCGGCACCGTCCACCATGGCGGCGTCGATCACGTCACCCTTGCCCGAGCGCGCGCGCTCCAGCAATGCCGAGAGCACTCCGACCACCAGATAGAGGGCGCCGCCTCCGAAATCGCCGACCAGGTTCAGCGGCGGCGTGGGCGCCTGGTCGCCGCTGCCGACGGCGTGCAGCGCGCCGGTCAGGGCGATGTAGTTGATGTCGTGACCGGCGGCCGCCGCCAGCGTTCCGTGCTGGCCCCAACCGGTCATGCGACCGTAGACGAGGCGCGGATTGCGCTGCATGCACTGCTTCGGCCCGATGCCGAGACGTTCGGCCACTCCCGGGCGAAACCCTTCGAGCAGAATGTCGGCGCGCTCGACCAGGCGCAGCAGCACGGCGGCGCCGCCGGCGCTCTTCAGGTCGAGTGCGATCGAGCGGCGTCCGCGGCCGAGCACGTCCAGGCGCGGATCGGTCCACGTCGAGGTCGGATCGGGACGCGTACGGTCGACGCGAATGACTTCGGCGCCGAGGTCGGACAGCAGCATTCCGGCAAACGGAACCGGGCCGATCGCGGCGATCTCGAGCACGCGCAATCCGCTCAGTGGGCCGCGTCGATGCATGTCCGCTGCATAGGGTCCGGCTACTCGAAGGTCAACAACGGTGCTCAGAACAGCCGCCCGAGCAGCGCGGCCAGCGCCTGCTCGACACGTAGCGGCCGCACACCGAGGCTGACCGCGGTGGCACCTGCGCGCGCGAGAAGATCCAGCTCGAACGGCACGAAGCCGCCCTCCGGACCCACGACGAGCGTGACGGGGTCGGTGACGCCGCGCGGACATTCTTTCGCTGCCTGCGGATGCGCGACCAGAAGGCGCGAGCCGGCGGCGAGCGCATTCAGCTCGTCCTCGACGAAGGGCCGGAACAGGCGCTTTTGCGCAACGGACGCGAGGATGGTGTCGCGCGCCTGCTCGAGGCCGCTCAGCAGCTCCTCGCGCATCGTCTCGGCTTGCAGCACCGGCGTCTGCCAATACGACTTCTCGACGCGAAACGCGTTCATGAGCACGACGTGCTTGATGCCGAAGGCAGAGGACGCCTGCAGGATGCGACGCAGCACCTTGGGCCGAGGAAGCGCCAGCACCAGCGTGCAAGGCAGCGGCGCGGGCGGGTTCGCGTCGAGCTCGACGTCGAGCTCGACCGCCTCGTCGTCGACCGCGACGACGGTGCCCGTGCCGATCATTCCGCCGACGATCCCGACGCGAAGCGTCTTGCCCGCTTGGGCGCGATGCACCATCGCGATGTGGTCGCGGCGCCGGCCGCGCACGACCGCTCGCTGGCGACAGACCTCGTCGCGCTCGAGCAGCACCAGATTCATCGCCGGCCGCCGCGCGCCAGCAGCTTCGCTTGCGACTCGGTCGCAGGTTCCTTGCCTTTTGCTACCGCGGGCCGCGCCTCGTCGGGAACGAAGCCTGCCTCGAAGGTCCACGCGCCCCGGCGCGTCGGCGTCTGCAGGCAAGCCGACAGCAGCTGCAGGAAATCGGCGCGTGGGATCTCGTCGGCGCCCATGCTCAGGAGGTGGTCGTTGCGGATCTGGCAGTCGATGACGGCAAAGCCCCAGCTCTGCAGCTGGCGCGTCAGCCACACCAGCGCGATCTTGGAGGCATCGGGAACCGTCGAGAACATCGACTCGCCGAAGAAGACGCTGCCCAGCGAGACGCCATAAAGGCCGCCGATCAGCTGGTCGCCCTGCATCACCTCCACGCTGTGCGCCAGGCCGAGAAGGTGCAGCCGCTCGTAGGCGTCGAGCATCTCCTCGGTGATCCATGTGCCGTCCTGGCTGGGACGCTCCACGCTGGCGCAGGCGCGAATGACGGAGGAGAAGTCGCGGTCGAAGCTGACCCGATAGTCGGGCGTGCGAAGCCGCTTGCGCAGCGATCGGCTGACGTGCAGGCGGTCGGGAAGAAGGATGCCGCGCGGGTCGGGAGAGAACCACAGCAGCGGCGTGTCGTCGGTGTACCAGGGAAAGATTCCCATCGCGTAGGCGAGCAGCAACCGCCCCGGCGAAAGATCGCCGCCCACTGCCAGCAGTCCACTGGGGTCGGCCTCTTCGGGTGGAGGAAAGATCAGGGCCTGGTCGAGTCGGTAGACGGGCACGAGCGTGGTGATGTCTGCACGCGGCAGCAATTTGTGCTGGCGAGTCTGAGCCCGTAGAGAAGTCGTCGCAAGCCGGCAGCCGCAGGGCGCCGCATTGCTGACGCGATCGATGAGCCCGAACGAGCCCGCCAGCACCGGCGACGACGCAGCCAAGGCGCGCCACCAGTACCACGACCTGCGCGTGCGACGCATCGTGCGCGAGACCGCCGATGCAAGCTCGATCGTCTTCGAGATTCCGGCCGGAGTCACCGACCTCTTCCGCTACCAGGCCGGCCAGTTCCTGACGCTGCAGCTTCCCTACCAGGGCAAGACGCTCTACCGCTGCTATTCCCTCGCCAGCTCTCCGGTGACCGAGCAGGAGCACAAGGTCACGGTCAAGCGAGTGGCCGACGGACGCATCTCCAACTGGATCAACGACAACCTCAAGGAAGGCGACGTCGTCAAGGTGCTGCCACCCGGCGGCATGTTCGTCCTGGGCGATCGTCAGACCGACCTCGTGCTGTTTGCCGGCGGCAGCGGCATCACGCCGGTGATCTCCATCATCAAGACGGCTCTGGCCACCACCTCGCGCTCGCTGCGCCTGTTGTACGCCAATCGCGACGAGGACTGCATCATCTTCGCTGCCGAGCTCGACGATCTGGTCGCGCGCAACCCGGGGCGGCTCGAGGTCGTGCACCGCCTGGACGTTCGCGACGGCTTCATCGACGACGGCGCCGTGCGGCGCGCCATCGCCGACCGCATCGGCGCCGAGTTCTACATCTGCGGGCCGGGCCCGTTCATGGACACGGTCGAGAAGACCCTGGTGGATGCCGGCACCGATCCCACCTTCATCCACATCGAGCGCTTCTCTTCGCTCGAAGACGAAGGCGAGGTCGCGGGCGCGGGCGTCGCCGAGCGCAGCGTCACGGTGTGGCTGGACGGCGCGGGCACGGCAGTCGGCGTTCGCGAAGGCGAGACCGTGCTGCACGCGTGCAAGCGTCAGGGGATGGAGCCGCCGTTCTCGTGCGAGAGCGGCTTTTGCGGCTGCTGCATGGCGCGCCTGAAGAAGGGCAGCGTGCACATGCTGCACAACGACTTCCTCTCCGCGCAGGAAGTCGGCGAAGGCTGGATCCTGACCTGCCAGTCCGTGCCCGACACCGACGATTGCGAGGTCGAGTACCCGGACTGACCCCTCCGCGCTGCGGCCGCGATCCCCTGGCTTGCTGGCCGCCGCTCCCCGTGTCCATCCTCCGCATACGGAGACCCCGGCATGCCCGAAGGCCCGGAAGTACGGCGCTATGCCGACATGCTCGAGCAGGCGCTGGCTGGCACGAAGGTCCGCGCCGTCACGGCTCGCACCAGGGCGGCCAGGGCGTGGCTGCAGGAGCATGGCGCGCAACTGGTCGGCAGGCGCGTCGAGCGCATCTGCTCACGCGGCAAGCATCTGGTCGGGTACATCGACGGCGGCATCTGGTTCCACTCCCACCTGATGATGTGGGGACGCTGGCGCATCGATGCCGAGGGGGCCGAAGTCGATCGCCGCGAGCGCGCGCGCATCGTCACCGATGCAGCGACGGCGATCCTGTCGTCGGCTCCGGTTTTCGAGATCGGGCAAGGCGATCCGTTTCGCAAGGTCGAGCACCTTCGCACCATCGGCCCCGACATTCTCCCGTACGACGGAAGTGACGCGTTCGATGCCACGGCATTTCGCCGTGCGCTGCGCAGGCCGCGGCTCGCTGCGGCTGCCGTGGGCGCCGCCCTGCTGGATCAGCAGCTCGTGGCCGGCATCGGCAACTATCTTCGCAGCGAGATCCTTTACTGCTGCCGCATCGATCCGTGGAAAAAGATCGGCGATCTCGATCGCAAGGACTTCGACTGCCTGGCCCGCACCATCCCGGCGCTGGCACGCAGGGCGTACGAAGGCGCAGGAACGACAGTCGATGCAGCAGAGAAAGGACGCCTGCGCGACGAGCCGGGCATGGTCTACCAGGCGGGGCGCGAGTACGGCACGCGCCACTACGTCTTTCGCCGCACCAACCTTCCCTGCCTTCGATGCGGCGGCATCATCCGGCAGCAGCGTCAGGTCACGCGCGCGGACGAGGAAGGCGAGCACACGCGCATCACCTACTTCTGTGCGCAATGTCAGGGCGTCGAGGTTCCTGTGGCGAAGCGCAAGGCGAGTGACTGAGGGGTCAGATTCCCATGCGCGCGAGCTGATCGGCGACCGCGCCCATGGCGCTGGCAAGGGTGGGGTGGGTCATCTCGAAGCGCTCGACCAGGTCGCTCAGCCGGTCGCCGAGGCCTTCCTCGTGCTCGCTGCGCGCCAGCACGTTCTCGATGTCCCTGCGAAGTTCGGCCAGCAGCTGCTGCGACTCGGGATCATCCAGATCTTCGAGAGCGTGGAGCTCGCGATGCAGCTCGTGAAGGCGTTCCTTGAGCTCTGGGTGCGACACGCGGTCCTCCCTGGCCGGCGCTGATTTGCCGGCACGGGAAAGACTAGCACAGCCTCCCGCGGTGGCGACACCTTCGAAATGGCGGTTCCGGGAAGACGCGACCGCGGATCAGCGCGAGGTGATGGGTTTGTGCGAGGGCTGGCTGCGCACCCGGTCCATCCATGCGCGAATGGCGGCGTAGGGTTGCAGGTCGAAGCCGCCCTCGTCGGCGACGTGGGTGTAGGCGTAAAGCGCAATGTCGGCGATCCCGTAGCGCTCGCCCACGAACCAGGTGTGGCGGCACAGGTGGCCTTCCATCACGCCGAGCGCGGCCTCGCCTGCCGTCTTCTTGGCCGGCAGAAGTGCTCGCCGCGGATCGTCGGCCGCGGTGTGGCGCAGCAGGAAGCGCGACGTGGCGATGTTGGGCTCGTGACTGTACTGCTCGAAGAACATCCACTGCAGGACCTGGCCGCGCTGCCAGCGATCCTGCGCGAGCATCGGGGTTCCCTCGGCGAGGAAGAACAGGATCGCGTTGGACTCGGCCAGACGACTTCCGTCCTCGAGCTCGAGCAGGGGAATGCGGCCGTTGGGGTTCCTTGCCAGGAACTCGGGCGTGCGCGTCTGTCCGGACAGGATGTCGACTTCGGTCAGCTCGTAGGGAATCGCCAGCTGCATCAGCAGCAGGCGTACCTTGTAGCCGTTGCCGGAATCGAGGAAGTCATACAGACGCAGCACGCCGAGTTCCCAGGCGATCTACCAGTCGGCCGGTACGCAGAGCTTCGAGGACTTCAGGCGTCCCACGTTGCGCGTTCCGAACTGGTCGGAGACCTCGAAATCCGGCACGCCTTCGAAAGGACACTTGACCGAGTAGCACAGGAAACCGTTGTTCAGGTTCTGGCCGACTACCGGCAGCGGCGTCTCGTCGCTGCTGATGACCGTCTTGATGACTGGGAAGCAGATCTCACGGCTCTTGACCGCCAGTTTGCATCCCTTCTGCAGCTCGATGCCCGGGTTGTTGAAGGAGGGATCGAGATCGACGATGGCGCCGTAGCTGATGGCGTCGCGCATCTTGAAGCACTCCAGATGATCGTAGACCGGCGCAGGCGGACCTGCCGCCACCGGCGTGGCCGAAACGAGCGCAGCCAGGACGGCTGCGACAGCGATGATTGCTCTCATTGTTTGCTCCCCCTGAATCGAATGTCGCAGCTCCCGGGGAGCCGCTGCTGCCGACCATAGATGCCGACCGCACTCCTGGCAATGCACGCGGTCGCGAAAAGCGTTCGAGAACGTGCACGTCGATGCGTCAAAGACGTCGTGAGCGATGAGAGCGGGCGCTTAGCGACGGTTCAGCGAGGGAACCACGGCACCAGCGCCGAGACGCGCCTGCTGTGCTCGTCGTATCCTGGCCGGCGCTGCATGCGGCGATCGATCAGGGGCACGCTGACGAAGACGAACATCGCGGTGATCGCCGCGGCGCCGGCCGCCGCCCACCACAGCGGCGCCCCGGCGCCGAGACCGAGAAGGGCCAGTCCCCACCAGAACAGCACCTCGCCGAAGTAGTTGGGATGGCGCGAATACTTCCACAGTCCCGTCGACAGGATGGCGCCAGTCTCGCGAGCGGAAGCGCGGAAGCGATGCAGCTGCTGATCGGCAGTGGTCTCGATGACGATGGCAGCAGCCGACATCGCGGTTCCGAGCCAGTCCAGCCAGCCAAGCGGCGGCGCATACGTCATGGCCGCGTAGACGGGAAGCAGCCCGAGAAACACGATCAGCGTAGGGAACAGATGGATGCCCAGCAGGCTGGAGAGCGGATAGGCGCGGCCGCTGCGCTCGCGCATGTCGAGGTAGCGCCAGTCCTCGTGGGTGAGGCCGTGCCAGCCGCGATACCAGTTGTAGGTCAGGCGAACGCCCCAGAACAGGAGCAGGATGATGGCGATGTCCTGCCGTGCGCCGTTGGCCTGCGAGGCAGTGGAGCCGAAGCCCCAGTACAGGGCGATGGGGAGCGGGGCCACGCTCCAGTACGGGTCGTAGAAGCTCGAATTGTCGAAGGCCATGCTGAACGCGAAGATCGCAAGCGTGGCTGCGACGTCGGCGCCGAGCGCCACGACCAGCGGATGGGCGGGTGCGATTGCACGCCCGACGATGACGGCAACCACCACGGCAGCGACGTAGGCGAGGAGTACGAGGCGTGTCGCGCGTTTCATGGCCGGCTACCTATGGCGATGCGGCGCTCGTGGCAAGATGTCGAGGCACCGCAGTACGAGGCGCGGCCACGGCCTGTCCCGGTCGGACGCGATGCCGCAGGACCGGACGGTCCGCGCGAGACACGCCCGCGCCCGCAGAGTCGGGGATATCGGGCGGCGCCGCTTCGCCATGGCCGCCACGGTTTCAGGACTCATTGACGACGACGCGGTCGACGACGTCGGGGACTTCGTTGGGAGCCCACAGGCACGAGCGGAAATACTCGAACTGCGCCCACGGCTTCGAAAGGTTGGCGTGGAAGGCCGAGCCGATGTCGGCGCTGGGTCCGCTGGTATGGGCAAAATAGGCTTCGTCGGGTTTGGCCAGGTCGCACAGGAAACGGCTGCTGGCGCCGACGACGAGCCGAAGCCCGCCCTTCTCGTCCAGACATCGCGCGGGGCTGAGCGTGTACTCTTCGCCCGGAAACGGCTCGTCCAGCGCGAGCAGGCGCCGGCCGTAGAGCGGGATCTCCGCCAGCAGCCCGCCAAGACGGGCGCGCTGGATGCGTCCCCAGCTCCAGCTCTCAGGATCGGTGCCGCAGATCGATTTGACGCGCGCGGCCGCGTGCTGGAGCGCTCGCGCCGCCAAGTCGGGAAGCGTGGCGTTGGCGGCGCGCTCGATCTCGTCGCAGAGCGGATCGTACGGGTCGGACAGGAGATCATGGATGCGCGGAAGCACTCGCCGGCCGGCCAGATAGCGACGCGCGACGTCGGGGCCGAGCAGCGGCACGAAGCACAGGCGCGCCATCTCCTTTCGCGCGTAGAAGAAGATGGCCATCCCGCTCGAATCGACGTCGCACACTCCGTTCCAGCCATCCAGGATCGCCAGCGCGCGCTCGCCGTCCGGCGTCAGCGCTCCGCCGTGCTTGCACATGCGAACGAAACCGTTGCGCGGTGCCAGCAGATGGTCGGCCTCGACGTCACGCTGCATGTCGGCGAACCCGTCGACGGTGTGATGCGAGCGATGCGCGAGCAGGTCCTCGATGCGGGTCTGGCGGTAGCGCGGCTCGAAGTGCACCTTGGTGGCGATGCGCTTGTAGTCGAGCGGATTGACGATGGAGTTGGCCGACGCGACGGTTCCCGAGGTCGGCGCCAGCATCTTGGGCATCTCCGGAAACGACAGGTATCCGTCCCACGCGCCGGCCGGATCGTCGGCGTCGCGAACGAAGAGGCCGTCGCCGCGGCGGCGCGGAAGGCGGCCGTACAGCTCCCAGCCGATGAACCCCTCGCGGTGCGCGTAGACGTGATTGAAGTCGAACGGCCCCTCGTGGATGCGCGCCAGAGCCGATCGATGTTCGGCCACCGTCTTGGATGCGAGCAGCGCAAGATGCCCTTCGAAATACATGCCGGCATCGGAGGGAACCTGACGGATGGCGAGATCGGCACCGTCGTGATGCTTCCAGCCCGGCAGGATGATGCCGTGCTCGCAGCTCTCCCACTCGATGCTGCGGCCGCCGCGACCAAATCGCGCCGTCATCGGCTCGCTGTGCTTGTGGATGGTGCCGGTGCCGTCGGTGGTGGCGTAGCGCGTCCTGTCCGCCAGCTCGCGGCGGATGCGGTAGAAATCCCACGAGTCGCGGTAGCCGGTGGTCACGCTCCAGGCGAAGTGCCCGTTGTGGCCGAAGCCGAGCACGGGACATCCCGGAAACATGCCGCCCTGCGCGCGAAAGCGCGGACCTTCGACGTGCACGTGATGCCAGTAGGTCGGCAGCGGCAAGACCGGAACGTGTGGATCGTTGGCCAGGATCGGAGCGCGCGAGTGCGAGCGCGCGGCGCCCACGACCCAGCTGTTGCTGCCGCCGGCGGGCGGATGGATGGGCGCTTCGGGCGGCGCGGTGCCGCGCGCACGGTAGGAAGTGGGCGCGGACTCCCAGGGCGCATCGGGATAGATCTTGCGCGCCAGCGCATCGCCGGCCACCGAGCGGACCGCATCGAACGTCAGCTCGGAATCGAAGTTCACCAGGCTGACCAGCAGCGCGCTCGCGCGCGCGCAGACCAGGCTGTCGCTGGCCTCCCACGGACGCACCGCCGCCAGCACCAGGTACTCGGCCGGATAGATGCCGTCCATCGCGCGCAACGCGGCGTTGACGCCGTCGGCGAAGGCGACCAGGCATTCGCGTGCCTGCTCGTCCATCGCCGAGATGTCGTCCTGACTGCGCGCGACCAGGCCGAGGGGCCGCACGAACGCGTCGAGATCGGACAGGCGTTTGCCGCCCAGCAACTCGTCTTTGCGCGGCGCCGGGACGTCGGCAGCCAGCTCGCAGATCCGTCCAGCGCCGATGTGGCGGATGATGTCGAGCTGGACGAACCGGTCCGCCGCCTGCAGGAATCCGAGCGCGGCGAACAGGTCGGGCTCATGCTCGGCGTAGACGTGCGGAATGCCGCGGCCGTCGCGCACGATCTCGAGCCGCCCGCGCATCGGCGGCAGCGTCGCGCTGCTCAGCGGCGGCCAGGTGGCGGTGGAGCGGCGGCCGGCCAGCGCGCCGAGCAGGCGACGAAGCATTCCTCGCATGCGCTTGGGCGGCAGGCTCGAGGTCGCATCGGTTACGGCAGGCATGGGCGCGACCTCTCTGGCTTCGGCGCGTCGTCGCGCGCACATTGCCGGCTCGGCGATCGGAGATGAAGGGACGACGATGGTGCACTGGCGCTGCGTTGTGCGCGAGCCTGACGGTGCTGGCGGCGTGCGCCGCCACGCCCGGCGAGTCGCCGCAGCCGCAGGGCGCCATCGACGCGGCTGCAGCGCGCGGCGAGCTCAGCGAAGACGAGCTCGAGCTCTACCGATTGCTGCTTGCCTATCGCGCCGAGCACCGTCTTCCCGCCATCCCGCTGTCGCGTTCGCTCACCGAGGTCGCACGCTTGCACGCAGCAGACCTGGAACGCAACGGTTTCGATGGCACATGCAACATTCATAGCTGGTCGCGCAGCGGATCCTGGAAGGCTTGCTGCTACCTGCCCGATCATAGCGAGCCCGGCTGCATGTGGAACAAGCCTCGTGAACTTACGGCGTACAAAGGACCGGGCTTCGAGGTCGCGTACTGGAACAGGAGCGTAGCCAGACCGGCAACGGCCATGAGGGTCTGGAAGAGCAGCGCCACCCACGACGACGTCCTTCGCAATCGCGGCCGCTGGCGATCCGACCGTTGGAAGAGCGTGGGCGTCGGCGTGCACGGACGCTACGCCGTCCTGTGGCTCGGCCTCGACGAAGACCCGGCCGGCTACTGGAGCACGGGCCGGTGAAAGCATTCGTCACCGGAGCCACGGGGCTGCTCGGCAACAACCTGGTTCGCGAGCTTCTTGCTGCGGGCCACGAGGTCAAGGGCCTGGCTCGAAGCGCCGACAAGGCGCGCGCTCTGCTCGGCGATACTTCGGCGACCGTCGTCCACGGCGACATGCAGGACGTGACCGCGTTCGCCGACGCTCTGCGCGGCTGCGACGCGGTCTTCCACACCGCGGCGTACTTTCGCGAGGCGTTCGGGCGCGGCGAGCACGAGTCGGCGCTGGAGCGGATCAATCACGAGGGCACGCTCGCACTTCTGGCGGCGGCCGATGCCGCCGGTGCTTCGGCGTTCGTGCACGTGAGCTCGGGCGGAACCATCGGCACCAAGCCCGACGGCAGCGCCGGCGACGAGGACACCCCGCCGCTGCCGATCCAGACCCGGAACGCATACTTTCGCAGCAAGCTGCGAACGGACGCTGCGCTGAAGAGCTGGCGCGGAACCAGCGGCCTTCGCATCCTCGAGGTCCTGCCGGGCTGGATCTGGGGTCCTTACGACGCAGCGCCGACAGCGGCGGGGCAGCTCATCGACGAGTTCATGGGCGGGCGCATTCCGGCGGTCATCGACGGCGGCACGATGATCGTCGATGCGCGCGACGTGGCGGCGACGATGATCGCAGCTGCTGCCAGCGCCGCCGCAGGTTCGCGCTTCGTGGTGGGCGGCACGTTCCAGACGATGGCTCAGATCCTGGCGGGACTGGAGGCCGCCACGGGGACGAAGGCGCCTCGCATGCACATCCCGCACGCCGTCCTGCTCGCCTACGCTGCTGCAGCCGAGGCGTGGGGCAAGTGGACGAACCGCGACGTCCTGATCACTCGCACCGCCGTGCGCACCATGCACGCCAGGCTGGCGCTGGACTCCTCGCGCGCACGCCATGAGCTCGGGATCACATTCCGCCCCGTCCTCTCCACTTACGCCGACAGCTGCACGTGGCGGCGCACGTGGCTGGAGCGCCGCGCGAACGCCTGAGCCGATTTGAAAAAGCCCCGCGTCCGACCCAGATACCGGCCATGCCCTACAAAGCACCCGAAGGCATCGCCGACTTCCTGCGACATCACTACCGGCACTTCAACGCCGCCGCGTTGATCGACGCCGCGCAGGCGTATCGCGACTTCCTGTCCGGCGGCAACCAGATGCTGCTGACGATGGCAGGCGCGATGAGCACGGCCGAGCTCGGGCTGTCGGTGGCCGAGATGATCCGGCGCGGCAAGGTGCACGCGATCTGCTGCACGGGCGCGAATCTCGAAGAGGATCTGTTCAACCTGGTCGCCCACGATCACTATGTGCGCGTGCCGCACTACCGCGACCTGTCGCCGCAGGACGAGCAGGAGCTGCTCGACCGCCACCTGAACCGCGTCACCGACACCTGCATTCCCGAGGAAGAGGCGATCCGGCGCCTCGAAGACGTGGTGCTCGACGAGTGGATGGGCGCCGACAAGCGCGGCGAGCGCCTCTTCCCGCACGAGTTCTTCTACCGCCTCATCGACAGCGGCGTGCTGCAGAAGCACTTCCAGATCGATCCGGCCGACAGCTGGCTGGTGGCAGCGTGCCAGAAGAAGCTGCCGATCTTCGTTCCGGGATGGGAAGACTCGACGCTCGGCAACATCTACGCCTCGCACTGCATCCGCGGCACCATCAAGAACGTCCACACGGTGCGCACCGGCATCGAGTACATGATGAACCTGACCGACTGGTACCGGCGCCAGAGCGACGATCGCCTGATCGGCTTCTTCCAGATCGGCGGCGGCATCGCCGGGGACTTCCCGATCTGCGTCGTGCCGATGATGCGGCAGGACCTGCAGCTCGAGCACATCCGGCTGTGGGGCTACTTCTGCCAGATCAGCGATTCGACGACGAGCTACGGCTCCTACTCCGGCGCCGTGCCCAACGAGAAGATCACCTGGGAAAAGCTGGCGATGGACACGCCGCGATTCATCATCGAATCCGACGCCACGATCGTGGCGCCGCTCGTGTTCGCGTACGTGCTGGACGAGTAGGCGGTGCGACCTTCTCGTACCACCCATGGTCGCCAGATGGCGGTGCCTCATGCCGATGAGATCGGTTTTACTGGTTGCCGTCTCCGGCAAGCGGCAACCCGCTATTGGCCTCCAGCAGGCGTTTTCCCTTCTTTGTGACCAGTATCCGAATCGTCGGGCCTGTCGCATAAACCGGCTCGAAACGCTTGAGCTCCGTGAAATGGGCGAAAAGCATATCGTAGTGCCGCGCGGCGTCCGGATATCGGTCCCGATGGTTGACGAAACGGCCGTAGTCGCCGCTGCTGGTCACCAAGAAATGATACCGGTTGGGGTTAGGCTCACGCAGCAGCCCAAACGTCTGCAGGTTCGCCACGCGGAAGCGGTCACCGGCTATGGGCGGTGTGTAATACTCTCTCGCAATGTAGGCACCGGCTGGAAGATTTGACTGGATCCAATCTTCCGCCAGCACACGTACGTCGGGCAGTAGCGGCAAGCGGGCACTCAGCCATGCGCGCGGAATGAGAACGGAGATGCACGCCAGTGCCAGCGCTGTACCCACCGCGCCAGACATCAGCCGCAATCTGCGTGCCCGAAAGAGTTCGGGAAGGCGCACTACTGCCGCTGCTGCCACCGCCATCGCCGGAAGCGCGAGCACCACGTAGCGGTCCCATCCTACTTTGTAGCTACCCAAAAACCCGACGTATACCAACGGAAAAAGTAAAAGTATCAGGGCGTAATTCGGGTTTATTCTCGCGGCTACCACGATGCCGAAAGCCATGCATCCCATTCCGACGGGCCCAAGCAGGTCCAGCATCCAAACCGCATAGCGATCATAGCTGTTGTCGCCGGCCGAATCGGCGCCAGGGTGAATGCTCGCCGAGCGAGTCGAATGACTCGTCAACGCGCTGCTGAACGAGTCGTAGTCCAGGACGGCGTACGGTGTCGTCGCAAGGAACACGACGATCGAACAGAGGCCTGCGGCGATCAGACGCTTGTCGAGAAGCCCGAGCGGATGCCAGCGTGCGCGTGCTAAGTGAGCGGCAATAACGGTCACCGCCGACAGTACGCCTGTGTATTTCAAGCCGGTGGCCAAGCCCACCATCGCGCCTGCCAAAGCGTACCCCCCCAGGGTCTGGCCACGCACGAGAATGAGTGCTGAAAAGAGCAGAACCATTGCGACACCGAATCCTGCAGGGACGTCAGTGGTTACCGGCAGCGAATTCGTGATGTGCAGCGGGTTGATGGCGATGAACGTGGCGGCGACCAGCCCGGCAATGTCGCCGAGCAGCAGGCGTGCGGCGAAAAAGACTGCCAATACTGAAGCGATTCCGAACGCTGCCGTCACCAGTCGCATCCTGCGACGCAGCGACGGCGAATCCGCAATCGCTTCGCCTGGCGTGAGCGACGGCGCGCTCGCCAGGGCGAGTGCGCTGTTCAGGTAGAGCAGGCCCGACGGGTAGGCGAACATTCTTGGATTCCAGTCTTTGGTCCCCGCCATTCGAAGAGCTGGCTCAACGACGAATTTTTCATCGGGGTGGACGAATAATGGAAGCCCGAACGAGGTGGCCGGAACGCGCAGGTACGCCGCAAGTGCAACGATGGCAGACAAAGCGGTCATCACGCCAATGCCGCGACCCCCTCTTGTCGTCGCTCGCTCGGTAGGTTTCATGCTGTGATTCTAGGCTCGTGAGGCAACGCTGCCAACAACGGGCGAGCGCCTTCGACTCCCTGAGCCGCAACGCCGGTCAACGGGTGACTGTCAGGCTTCGAGAAGAGCAACCTAAAACGTCGTGGGTAACCTCAAATTCTCGAGCATCTGGCGGCGTGTCACTCGTCGAACCCCACGCCGTGGTCTCGCATCGAACAGCTGCGCATCAGCGCGCCGGCGTTGCCGCCTGCGCCAGCCTCGCCAGCTCTTCGGTGGGAACCGGCGCGCGTAGAGGCCCGGCCTCATAGCCGCTGCCGTCGTCGACGAAGATCGTCGTCACCGGTCCGGCAAGCTCGCCCGAAAGCGGCACCATCAATCGCCGCGCGCGGATTTCGCGTCCCTGCAGTGCTGCGGGCGTGAACGTCCGAACCTCGGCAAATGTGATCTCGACCGCAC
The DNA here is from genome assembly GCA_035626675.1 of Binatia bacterium. GTDB lineage: Bacteria > Desulfobacterota > Binatia > UBA1149 > CAITLU01 > DASPNH01. The sequence continues at coordinate 14,226 of DASPNH010000037.1, read as the reverse complement.
CGTCCGCGCTTCGCACCTTGTCGAGCATCTCCGGCGTCACTGCCAGCCGCAGCACGTTGTCGGCGGCGCCGATGATGCGCTCGACGGCCTGCACGATCGCGGATGTCGAGGCGGCCTCCGCGGGCAGCTCACGGCGGCCGGCGGACTCATGCACGACGACTTGCAGACGCGATTCTGCCGCGGCCTGACATCCGGCGAGCGCCAGCACGCCCGCTGCCAGTGCACGCAGCATCCGGCGGCCGCTGTTCCCGACTCCGGCGTCGGCGTGCCGCGCGGTCATGGGGCCGTCTCCACCTCGACCTCATCGATGGTGATGGCCGAATCGAAGATGCTGTCACCGACGTCGCTGGCGGCGAAACGCAGGGTGATCGGCTTGTTGGCATTGGCGGGCAGCAGGTTCGACAGGTCGAAGGTCTCCTGGATCGTGGTGGTGCTCCAGACCTTGCAGTCGTTTCCCCCCGCGCCGACGGTGCCCTCGCCTTCGGGCTTGCAGGGCGGAGAGCTCTGATCGAAGAACAGCGAAGAGACGCCGACGCTTCCGCAAAGCGAATCGATGCGCTCGAAGAGAAGCTCCGACGGACCGCCTTCGTGTGTGAGCGTGACGGTGAAGCGGTCGTCGAAGCCGCGGAAGCACCACTCGATGAACTCCTCGGAGCTGAAGGTCCAGTCAAAGGAGAGGTTGGTGGCGTCCGAGGGCAGGCAGAAGGTCTGCTCGATCGACCCGGAGGCAGTCGTGAAGCCCAGACCCGTCGAGATCAGGCCCATGTAGTTGCCGCCGCTCGGGCCGATGGGGCCGAGCCCGGAAACCACACGGCCATCGCCGGAGGCCGTCCATCCGGTCAAGTCGCCCTTCTCGAAGTCGCCATTGATGAGCTTGCCCGTGTACTCGACGGTCTCCGACGAATGATGCGTGAAGGTCGCGAACGGCGTGGTGGGATCCACCTTCGGCATCACCGGCGTGAACGCTTCGGTCGTATCCATCGCACCGGTGACCAGATTGGTGAAGAGCTGCGTGGCCACGTTCTGCGCGAAGTTGCTGTTCACCACACGCGTGAACGCGTAGTAGTTGGACGCGCCCTTGCCGCGGAACGCCTGCGACATCGTGTTGTTGGCCGAGCTCTGGCACGACCCGTTATAGATGATCGAGTTGTCGAAGGTGCCCGACAGGCTCGAGATCTTGCCGGGCCGGATCGCGAACACGCTACCCATTGCCGAGATGCGGCCGAGTACCATGTCCACGCCGTGCTCCAGGATGTTGATCGCGCTGGTCGCCTCCGTAGTCAGGAACACGACCTGGTTGCTGCCGTCCAGCGCTCCGTGCGTCACCATGATGATGGTGCCGTAGTCCGTGAACGAGGCTACCGAGTCGACATCACATGCCGCGTCCTTGATGTAGGTGACGTTGAACTTGGGGCACTGCGAGTTCGCGAAAAGCGTCTGCAGCCCCGGGCCTTCGTCGAACGGTGCGAACTGAAAATTGTAGGCGTCCCAGATCAGCACATTGTTGTTGTCGACGGTCGGCGTCTCCTCTTCACCGGCCGTGCCTCCTTCGCCGTCGCGGTAGGGAGGACCGGGCAGTCGCTCGAGTTGCGGCGGCTGGTGCGCCGCCAGCGCGCCCGCGGCTCCTCCCTCCCATGACCGGCGCAGTGTGGACTGGCCGCGCGTGCCCTCGGGATTGAGCATCAAACCGCCGTGTGCGCCGTTTTCGAACTCGATCCAGATCGTGACGCCGTCCTCGGAGACGCCGGCCGCCGCCACGCCTTCGAGCATGTCGATCTCGGCCGCCGTGGCCAGGCGTGCCGCCAGCGTATCGCCGAGCTGCGCCTTCTTCTCTTCCCAAACGTCCATCGCCTGGTCCTGCACGGCGATGATGAGCTCGGCATCCTCCATCGTCAGCGGCTCGACCGCCTGGATGACGAAGCCCGATCGCACCGGCACCGACGCGATCAACGCCTGCACGGCGAAGTTGAAGGTCACCGGATCCAGCGCCGTGATGTTGACGATGCAGCTGAAGACGTTGTCACCGGCGATGTCGTCGCCGTTGGCCAGGCTGCCGTTATCGAGCAGGGTGCAGCCGGGATTGCCGACCGGTTCGAAGCCGTCGTCGACCTGGAAGAGCTGAACGCTGCCCGGATCCAGCTGCGGATCAGGGACGATCTGGGCCACGATGCGAACCGGCGTCGAGACATCGACGACGAGCGCCGTTGGCGAGGCCTCGACGATGATCGCCGAGGTCGCATCGATCGTGACCTCGTCGGCCTGGCTGGCATCGCTGCCGTCGCCGACGACCAGGCTGAGGACATACTGGCCTACGATGTCCGCCAGCAATGTGGGTGTGGCAGTGTCGGCATCCGTCAGGATCTGGAGGCTGCCTTCAGGCGAGGACACGACCGTCCACTGGTAGGTGAGAGGATCGCCGTCAGCGTCTGAGGAGCCACTGCCGTCGAGCAGCTCGGCCACACCGACGACAGCGCTGGAATCGTCGCCCGCATCGGCCACGGGAACGACGTTCGCGCACGGGCACATTAGGACGAGGCTCTGTCCGACGGCGACTTTGAGCGCGTAGAGAGCGTCGGTCGTCAGGATCTTGTCGTCGCCGTTGGGATCGCAGATGCAGGGGTTGGCATCGCACTGGTCGCCGCCGACGGCCGCTTTCAGGATTGCCAGCGCATCGCTGGTGTTGGGCTTGATCCCGTTGCTGAGGGGCTGCGCACAGTCACCCAGTGCAGCCGCCGAAGTCGTCGCGCCGGCGATCGTCAGGGCGAGCGCCAGCCAAAGTTGCCGAAGCGCGAGTGATCCTCGCATGTCGAGCCCTCCGCGCGGACTGCGCGTCGGCCCCCCGAGCGCAAGCTACCGCGGTGTGATGCAGTGAGTATGCTGGATTCGGTTACGCTCGGTCCAGAAGAACCTTGGGTCGGGCACACCCGTCTGCGAAGAGTCGCCTAGCGCGCGGAGCGCCGTCTGCACCCCTCTACGCCGCAGTACGATGGCCCGCATCACCGCCCCGCCGCATCTCCTCGTCCGCGATCGCCGCCAGCTCCTCGATTGCCGCCGCGATGTCGTCGCCAATGCTGGCGACGTCGTCGACCAGATCGGGACACGTCACTACGCCGATGTCGAGATTGTCGCGATAGCTGAAGACGGTGACGTTGAGCGCGGCGCCTTCCAGGATGGGCCCGAGCGGATAGACCGACTCCACGCGCGCGCCGGCCACGTACAGCGGAACCGGCGCGCCGGGCACGTTGGAGACGACGAGGTTGTGGACTGGCGCATGCAGGTCGGCCAGCTGTAGCGCCGAGTACAGCCGCATCGCCTGGGCGAACAGCAGCGGCGGCGCCAGCTCGGTCCACTGCGCCAGCATCTCCTTGCCGAGCGAGCCCATCATGCGCTTGGCCGCGCTGGCGTCCTCGTGCACCACACGCAACTGCTCGACGGGATCGGCCAGATGCACCGGCAATCCCACGAACATCGCCGACACGCGATTGTGGCTGCCGGCGTTCTCGTCGGCCTTGCGCGCCGAGACCGGCACCGACGCGACCAGCGCGCGGTCGGGCAGCGCCCCGCGCCGCTCGAGCTGGCGCCGAAGCGCCAGCGTACACGCACCGAGCACGGCGTCGTTGACGGTGATGCCGAAGGCGTTCTTGATCTTCTTGACGTCGGCCAGGCTTGCGCGTGCGAACGCGACCGACCGCCGCGGCGTCAGCGCGCGGCTGAAGGGCGTGACCGGCGCCGCCAGCGGCATCGTCGCGTTCTCTTCGTCGTCGGCGGCCGTGATCGCCTGCAGGCCCCAGCGCATCGTGCGCAGCAGCGCCGTGCCCATGCGGATCGGGTCGGCAGCCCGTGCGCGCGCCGACCCCAGCGCCAGATCGAGCAGCGAGGGCTCGGGCTCGGCATTGGTGCAGTCCTGGACCACCGCGCGCTCGACGGGAACCACCGGCTCGAAGTCGCACAGTTTGGCCAGCATCTGCGCGCCGGAGACGCCGTCGACGATGGAGTGGTGGACCTTGACCAGCATCGCCAGGCGCCCGCCTTCGAGGCCCTCGAGCAGGCAGCATTCCCACAGCGGCAGGTCGCGCGACAGCGGCACGCCGGCGAACTCGCCGATGAAACGCTCGAGCTGCTCGCGCGTGCCGGGCGAGGGCAGCGCGGCGCGATAGACGTGGCGGTCGGCGTCCACCTTGGCCTCGATCCAGGCCGGATGGTCCAGCCCGAGCGGAAAGTGCGCGAGGCGTTTGCGGAACACCGGAATGGCCAGAAGGCGGCGGGCGATCTCGGCGCGGGCCGCCTCGATGTCGAAGGTGCAGGGAAGATCGGAAGGATCGAGCAGCATCACGCCGAGCGCGTGCATGTGCTGCACCGGGGTCTCCATGTAGAAGAAGGCCGCGTCGATTCCGGACAGTCGCTCCATGGCAGGACTCCTTTCGGTCGGCCCGGGATGTGGCCGCCGCATCGAATTCTACCTACCCCAACTTTGATGATTTTTGAAACGGGTTCTAGTTTTTTCTTTGCCTGATGACGCTCCGCGCTGTTGCCGAAAGCTCAGCGTTGGCGCTCCCGTGGACGCTTGCCGGCCGCGGCAAGGCGCGGCGTTGGGCTGCCGGCGCGTTCGCGCAACCCCGCGATCTCAGGCGGCTTCGGGCGGCGGCTCCAGCATGTCGAGCGCCGCCGCGATGGCGGCGTGGGGGCCGTAGAAGACGACCAGGTCTCCGGCCTCCAGCCTGGCCTCCGGCCCAGGATTGGCGATGGGCATGTCATTGCGGACGATGGTCAGCACCGCCGCGCCCGTCTTCTCGCGCAGGTCCAGCTCCATCAGGCTGCGTCCGATGGCCGGACTGCCCGGCATCACCTCGGTGTGCTCGATGATGCCGCCGCGGATCAGCTTCTCGATCTCCGTCATGAAGTGGGACGCGCCGGTGGTGCCGCGCAGCGCGCGGTAGTTGCCGAGCCGGATGATGCTTTCCTGGACCCGCGCCACGTGGCGCGAGACCCCGAGCCGCATCAGCATGCGCACGAACAGCTCGATGGACGCCTCGAACTCGGCAGGCACGACGTCGGTGGCGCCGATCTGCTCGAGCTCGGGAATCTCCTCGACGCGCGAGGCACGCACCAGGATCGGAGCGCGCGGATTGAGGCGCCGGGCAAGGCCGACACTTCGTCGCGTGGCCACCGGCTCACCCACCGAGACCACGATCACGCGCGCGGCTTTGACGCCTGCCTCTTCGAGAACCGCACGCCGCGTGGCATCGCCGAACAGGACCGGCAGACCGTCTCGCTCGGCCTGGCGTGCCAGGCGCCCGTCGAACTCGATGACGAGAAACGGGATCGACGTGTCGCGCAGGACGTTGGCCACGGCGCGTCCGGTGGCGCCGCACCCCAGCAGCACGACGTGATGGCGAAGGCGCTGCTCGCGCGCCTGTCCCTCGCCCTCGACGTCCCACGCCAGCAGCCGCCGTGTCGCGGCGAGCAGGAACGGCGTTGCCACCATGCTGATGACCGCCGTTGCCAGGAAGGCCTGCTCGATGCTGCGCGGCAGCACCTCCAGCCGCACCGCTTCGCGCGCGATGACGAAGGAGAACTCGCCGATTTGCATCAGCGCCACGCCCGCCGCCATGCCCAGGCGCCACGACCGCCACGCAACGGCGACGACGAGCGCGCAGACCACGCCCTTGGCCGCCACGGCTGCGGCCACGCCGAGCAGCGACGCGGGATCGGCAAGCGCCTGCGCCGGCACGCAAAGCATCCCCACGCTGGTGAAGAAGACCGCCACGAACGCGTCGCGCAGCGGCAGCAGCTCGGCCACCACGCGCTGCGCGTGCACGGTGCCCGATAGCGCGAGCCCGGCCAGGAACGCGCCGAGCGGAAGCGACAGGCCGAACGTCTGCGCGGCGGTGGCCGTGCCGAAGGCGATGAGCATCGCCAGCGGGGCATGCAGCTCCATGATGCCGCTCTGGGATGCACGCTCGAGCACGAACGGCAGGATCACGCGCGCCAGCAGGATGATCGCCGTGACGGCAGCGGCGGCGCGGCCGATTGCCAGAAGCACGGCCGTCGTTGCACCTTCGACGGGACCGGCCAGCACCGGCAGGAACAGCATCATGGGGACGAGCGCGAAGTCCTGGAAGATCAGGATGCCGGTGGCAGCGCGGCCGTGCGGCGTGGAGAGCTCGCGTGCATCGCTGAACAGCTTGAAGACGAGCGCCGTGCTGGAGAGCGAGACCAGAAAGCCGACCACCACGGCGGTGCTCGAATCCGAACCCAGCATCGCGAAGATGCCTGCGCCCACGCCGATGCTGCCGAGAACCTGCGCCGCGCCGCCGCCGAGCGTGCGTGCCACGCCGTCGCGCAAGCGTTCCATCGAGACCTCGGTCCCGACACCGAAGAGCAGCAGCGCAACGCCGAGCTCGGACAGATACTCGAGCCACTCCGAGTGCTGTACCAGTCCGATGCCGCCGGGCCCGGCCAGCACGCCGCCGATCAGATAGGCCGCAATGGGCGGCACGCGCAGCATGCGCCCGATCACCAGCGTCGCGCACGCAACCGCCAGCAGGACCACGACCTCGACGAGCAGCATGAGTGGCGCGATGGTGACGGCAGAAGCAGCTTGGGTCAACGTGGCGGCCAAGAAAGACGGACGCGCTTCGAGCCTGTCCGGCGCACCGAGGCACTCCCCGTACACCGACCGGATCGACGTCGATGCCGACGGCCGCGGCTCGCGCCGGGCTGTTTGCCGCGGTGGCGCTTCGCGCGCGGTTTGCCGCCGTGCGGTGGCGCTTCGCGCGCGCTCTGGCGCCGCGCCCTCGCGCGGAGACGATCGTTGTGCCTGCGCCCTTCATTCGCGCTATATCGGCGCAACCAAGCCATGGTCCCGCGCCGCCGGACCACGGCTCACGGAGAACGCCATGGCCTACGTCGAAGATCGCATCGTCCACGACGCCGATTCCCACATCATGGAGACTCCGGACTGGCTCGATCCGTATCTGGACTCGCGCATCCGGGAGCGCATGCCGCGCCTGGCCCTGTCGGCCGTGCGGCCCGGCGAGCATAAGCTGATCGACGACGCTCGCGCGCGCCACGCCGACCCGGACTACCGCGCCGCCGATGCCGAGCAGATCATGCTGCGCAAGAACTGGAGCGCCACCGGCTCCTTCCTCAAGGAGGACCGGCCGCGCGCCCTCGATCTTCTCGGATTCGCCACCCAGCTCGTCTTCAACACGTTCCTGAACAAGTACCTGAACGAGCTCGAGCACCGCGACGACGTCGAGGTCGCCTACGGCGTGGCCGCCGCGCACAACCGCGCGATGCTCGACTTCTGCAGCGTCGACTCGCGCCTGCTGCCGAGCTGCTACGTGCCGCTCGCCGATTTCGAACGCTCGGCACGTGCCGCAGGCGAGGCCATCGATGCCGGCGCCAAGGCGCTGCTGGTCGCTTCTGCCTGCCCTGCCCGCCACTCGCCGAGCCACGTCGGCCTGTTTCCGGTCTGGGAACAGGCAGCGGAGGCCGGCATCCCTGTCCTGTTTCACGTCGGCGGCGGCGGGACGCTGGTGGATCCGATGTATTTCGAGAACGGATTGCCGCCCATTCCCGACTTCCATGGCGGCGAGGAAAACTTCCGCTCCGTCGACTACATGGCCATTCCCAACCCGCCCATGCAGACGCTGGCCACGCTGATCTTCGACGGCATCCTGGATCGATGGCCAAATCTCAAGTTCGGAGTCATCGAGCAGGGAGCATCCTGGCTGCCCGGCTGGATGCGCTCGATGGACTCGGCCGTGGCCGCATTCGCCAAGAACGAAGAACGACTGCGAAACCTGTCGGCCCTGCCGAGCCAGATCGTACGCCGCCAGGTCCGGGTCACACCCTACCCCGCCGAAGATGTCGGCTGGATCGTCTCGCAGACCGGCCCCGAAGTATGCCTCTTCTCCTCCGACTACCCGCACGTAGAAGGAGGCCGCAACCCGATACGCCGCTTCGAAGCCACCCTGACCAACCTCGACGACCCCACCCGCAACCACTTCTACCGCACCAACTTCGAAGACCTCATGGGCCGAGCCATGCCAAAGCCCGCGGCAGCGTAGCCAAACAACTTCTCCTTCGACTCCGCGCAAGCGAAGCGACGCGCTCCCACCTCCATTCCGCGCAAGCGAAGCGACGCGCTCCCACCTCCATTCCGCGCGAGCGAAGCGAGCGCTCCGAAACCACGCGAGAGACGGGCGACGAGAGTGCCCCAGATGCAAGGCGCGCGCGTGTCCGCGCGCGGAGGCGGGCTCCTGCCCGTCGAGCACGCGGGCACGTGCGCAACGCGGCAGATGGGGCGCTATCGTCGTCCGCCGGCGGAGGCGGGCTCCTGCCCGTCAAGCACGCGGACACGTGCGCAACGCGGCAGATGGGGCGCTATCGTCGTCCGCCGTTACACTTACGCAATACGCCGAAGGATCGCCTCGTCTTTGCGGGGCGGCATGCCCATGCCCGTCGCACTCGGCCGCACCCGCCGAATGCGAAACCCGCTGCGCGGCAACGCCGGCAGGCGCGAGTAGTCGATGCCGAGGTCCTGCTCGGGAACCTCGTAGCTGAGATTGCGGCACAGCAGCCGCGTTCCCGCCTTCATCAGCTCGATGGTCAGCTGCTCGCCGGCGCAGCGATGTCCGGTCTGCGCATCGCCTCCGCCCTGCGGGATGAAGCTGCAGGCATCGGGATCGACGTCCAGGAAACGCTCGCCCTGGAACTGCTCGGGGCTCTGCCAGAAGCGCGGGTCGTGCTGCACGCCGTACAGGTCGAGCAGCACGCGGCGCCCGCGCGGGAACGTCAGTCCGTTCCATTCGAAGGTCTCGCGCACGCGCGCGCCGACGGCGGGAAAGAAGGGATAGAAGCGCCGCACTTCCTGCACGAACGAGCCCACCAGCTCGTCGTCGCCCGCGGCGATGCGCAGACGGCAGCGTGGATGGTCGTAGAGCGCGAGCGCGACGAAGGTCAGGTAGACCGAGACCGCCACGGTGGGCCGCAGGATGTTGAGCAGCTCCACGCCCGCGATGCGCGCCGGCAGCAGTCCGCCGTCGGCCTGCCGGTGCTGCGCGATTCCCTCGACGATGCTGCCTGCCGGCGCACCGCCGCGGCGGGCATCCTCGATGATGCGCGCCGCCCACGCATCGGCTTTCTTGCGCGCAAGTCGCGCCCACCAGTGCTTGGGACCGACGGCGCCAGCACTGTCGAAGAGCGCGGTGAGCTCGCGCGTGCGCTGCTCGATCTCGTCCTGCGGCAGCGTCACGCCGGCCCACGCGCAGACTGCGCGAGTCAGCAGGCCCTGCCACCCGTCGTAGAGCGTGACGCTGTCCTGGGATTTCCAGATCTCGGCCTGGCGGTGCCAGCACCGCTCGGTCTCCTCGACGAGCGCGGCAATGCGCGGCGCATCCAGCAGCGTCAGGAACATCTGCTTGCGGTGGCGGTGAGCATCGTCGTCGAGCCCCTGCACCCCGCCCTGACCGAACAGCGTCTTCTGGATGCGACCGGGCGCAGCGCCCTCGCGGATGAAGCGCTCCGGATCGTAGAAGAGCTTGCATGCCTGCGCGCCGGTCATGCAGACGACTCTCTGAAACGGCACCTTGATCTCGAAGATGTCCGAGCCGACCGCGCGTGCGCGAGCGGAGATGAAGCCGTAGGGGTCATTGGAGGCGTGACGAAGGCTTTTCAGGGTGCTGTCGCGCGGGATCGAGGCCATGACGGGTGCCGCACGATAGGCAGACGGCAAGAGAAAGCGACGGCGCGCCGGCGCGAAAGAGGCGCTACGGCTCGACCACGATCTTGGCGTGCCGTTCAGGATTGCCCAGTTCCTCGAACGCGCCGGCCACGCCGTCGAGGCCGACGCGTCCCGTCACCAGCGGCGAGACGTCGATGCGGCCCTCGGCGATGTGCCCGAGCGTGGCGGCGAATTCCTCTGGCGTGTAGGCGAGCACGAACTGCAGCGAGATCTCCTTCTGGATGGCGAAGATGGGCTCGATGGTGTCGCTCTCCATGCATACGCCGACGACGATCACGCGGGTATGTCGCATCGCGCCGGTCAGGATCTGCGCGAGCACGCCGGGCACGCCGACGCACTCGAAAACCACGCCGGGCCGAAGCTGAGGCCCGAGGCCCAGCAGTGTCATCGGCGATGCCGGGTCCACGCCGTGCGGATTGGCAAGGTCTTCCCAGCGCCGGTACGGCGACTCCTGCGCCGGATCGACGACGACGTCCGCGCCCATCTTCTGCGCGAGCGCGCGGCGTCCCGGCGAGAAATCGGCGGCGATGATCGGCGCGGCCCTTTGCAGCTTCAGCGCTGCGATCACGGCCAGGCCGATGGGACCGCAGCCGAGCACGAGCGCGACGTCGTCGGGCTGCAGGCCGGCCTTGGCCACCGCGTGCACGCCGACGGCGATGGGCTCGGTCAGCGCGGCGTGATGGGCCGGCAAGCCGTTGGGGACCGGCAGCAGCAGCATCTCGGTCAGCAGCATGCGCTCGCCGTACCCGCCGTAGAACTCGTTGGAATAACCGATGGTCTGAAGGCCGGCGCCGCCTAAAGCCACGGGCACCGCGCAAACGCGTGTGCCCCGAGGCAATGGCTCGGACGAACCGGGGCCGTAGTCGAGCACTTCGGCGCAGAACTCGTGCCCCATCACGATGTCGCGGGCCGGATCGAGCGCGAACGGAGAGCCCGCGCGCTTCTGCGTGCTCGACATGCGTTCGAGGTGGCGCGCAGCGTGCAGGTCCGAGCCGCAGATGCCGCAGGCGAGCGTACGAACCAGCGCCATGCCCGGCGCAGGCTCGGGATCGGGAACGTCCTCGACGATGAGCTGCCCGTTTCGCAGCACCACGGCACGCATGCGGCAAGACTGCGCAGGATGACGGGCGGTGTAAACCCGACGCGCTTGCGCGACGGTCCCGCCCCGCTACATTGCCGCCGCCGCTGCGGCGCATGGCGCTGCCCGGCGCGGAGGAAACTCGATGAGCAACGGCCGGCTTCGCTGCGGCATCTTCCTGGCACCCTTCCATCCGGTCGACGAAGACCCGACGATGGCGATCCGCCGCGACATCGAGTTGGTGGAGTGGCTCGATCACATCGGCTTCGACGAGGCGTGGATCGGGGAGCACCACTCGGCCGGATTCGAGATCATCTCCTCGCCCGAGCTGTTCATTGCGGCTGCTGCCGAGCGCACGCGCCGCATCAAGCTCGGCACCGGCGTGGTCTCGCTGCCCTACCACAACCCGCTGATGGTGGCCGACCGGATCATCCAGCTCGACCACATGACGCGTGGGCGGGTCATGTTCGGCGTCGGCCCTGGCCTGCTTCCGTCGGACGCGTTCATGCTCGGCATCCATCCCTCCCAGCAGCGCGAGCGCATGGCGCAATCCCTGGACGTGATCCTTCGGCTGATGGCCGGCCAGACCGTGACCGAGAAGACCGACTGGTACGAGCTGGTAGGCGCGCGCTGCCAGCTCCTGCCCTACACCAGGCCTCGTCCCGAAGTCGCCGTCGCCAGCACGGCAACGCCTTCGGGCGGACGCCTGGCCGGGAAATACGGCCTGGGAATGCTGTGCGTGGCCGCCACGTCCAACGCGGGCTTCGACGTGCTCGGAACCAACTGGCAGGTGGCCGAAGACATCGCCGCCGAGAACGGCCGCAAGATGGACCGCGGCATGCTTCGCGTGGTGGCGCCGATGCATCTTGCCGAGACGCGCGAGCAGGCTTTCGAGGACGTGCAGTACGGGTTCTCGAAATGGCACGGCTACTTCGTCGGCATCAATCCGGTGGCCAATGCTCCGGAGTTCTATGCCGCCGATCCACTGGCCGCCATGACCGAGTCGGGCTTTGCCGTGGTCGGCACGCCGCAGGATGCGATCGCACAGCTCGAGCGCCTCCAGCAGCAGACCGGCGGCTTCGGCTGCATCCTGCTGCTGGCGCACAACTGGGCGACGTTCGAGAAGACCAGGAAGTCCTACGAGCTGTTCCAGCGTCACGTCATGCCGCACTTCGAGAAGGCCAATGCGGTGCGCAGCGACTCGCTCGCCTATGCCAAGAACAACGCCGGCGAGCTCATGGGAGCGGCGATGACGGCGGCCATGGAGATGATCCAGAAGCACCAGCAGGAGACCGAGGAGAAGCAGGCCAAGGCCACCAAGCCGGCCGCCTGAACCTGCCACCGTGACGATCGCCGATCGCGCCGCTGGCGAGCGGTGCGTATCGTTTCGGTGCCCCGACGCCGCAGCGTCAAGAATATCGGCGACTTGCGGCGCGAGCGCAGCTCCGGGGGCCGTTACGACGCACTGCGACGTTGCACATCGCTCGAGTTTTCGGAACCATCGCAGCCTGGGTGGTCGAGGCTGCGGCGGAAGAACCGGGCATCTCTCCCTCGAGCGCGCGGCGGCATCGGATCGGGCCGCGGCCGTGACGATCGAGAGCCCGGAAGGCGGGGAACCTATCGTGGATATCTTTCAGAAGTGTCGTGATTACACGCGGGCGGATTCGCTGCGGGACGCAGGAGTCTATCGCTACTTCCGCCGCATCGGCTCGGCGCAGGACCCGGTGGTCACCATCAACGGCCATCGCCTGATCATGCTGGGCTCGAACAACTATCTCGGCCTGGCCAATCATCCCGACGTGCGCGCCGCCGCGGCCAGAGCGGTCGAGCAGTACGGCACCGGATGTGCCGGATCGCCACTGCTCAACGGCACGCTCGAGCTTCATGCCGAGCTCGAAGAACGCCTGGCCGCGTTCATGAAACGAGACTCGGCACTCATCTTCTCCACCGGTTTTCAGGTCAACGTCGGCACCCTGTCCTCTCTTCTCGGCCGCCACGACATCGTCTTCCTCGACAACCTCGACCATGCCTGCATCATCGACGGTGCACGCCTGGGCCTGGCCAAGATCGTCAAGTACCGACACAACGACATGAACGATCTTGCCGACAAGCTCTCGCGCGTTCCCGACACGTTCGGGAAGATGATCGTCGTCGACGGCGTATTCTCGATGGAAGGCGACCTCGTACGCCTGCCCGAGATCGTCGAGTTGAAGCGCCGCTACGGCGCACGCCTGATGGTCGACGACGCGCACGGCATCGGCGTGCTCGGCGACAACGGGCGCGGCACGGCCGAGCACTTCGGCGTCGAGGGCGACGTCGATCTGGTGATGGGCACGTTCTCGAAGTCACTTGCGGGCGTGGGCGGGTTCGTCGCCGGCGATCGCGAGGTCATCGACTACATCCGCCACAACGCGCGCACGCACATCTTCTCGGCAGCCATGCCGCCGGCCAGCGCCGCCGCCGTGCTCGCGGCGCTCGACATCGTCGAGCGCGAGCCCGAGCGCCGCCGTCAGCTCTGGGAGAATACGCATTACATGAAGGCCGCGCTCGACGACCTCGGCTTCGACACGGGCGATGCCGCCTCGCCGGTGATCCCGATGGTGGTGGGCGACGACTTCACGGCGTTCCGTATGGTGGCCGAGCTTCACGAGGAAGGCGTCTTCGCCAATCCCGTCGTCTCGCCCGCGGTTCCGCCGGGGCGTGCGATGATTCGCACCTCCTACATGGCCACGCACACGCGCGCGCATCTGGACGAGGCGCTGGCGGCGCTCGAGCTGGTCGGCCAGCGCCACGACGTGCTGCACGCCCACACGCGGCAATCGGCGTAAAGCAGTGAAAAAAGGGTCAGGCATTTTTCCCGGCTGCCGGAAAAAGGTGCCTGACCCCTTTTTTCTTGCCCGACCCCCTCTACGCCGTCGCTGCCATCGGCGAGGGCTGCGGGTAACGGATGTAGCTGTCGATGATGATCGCGACCAGATCGTCATCGCGCGGCGTGTCCGTGCCGATGATCGCGCGTGAGCGCAGATCCGCGATCATCGTTTCCAGCACCGCGCCGGCCGACAGATCGTCGGTATGGCTCTCCCAGATCTGCCTCTCGCTCTGGTCGGCGAAGCAGTAGGCCTTCCACGAAATCGAGAAGCGCAGATCCTCCCAGCGGTATTCGGTGACCTTGCGCTCACCGTCGCGCACTGCCCAGCGGCGATCGCCCTCGTGCACCAGGCGCATGCCGGGACGCAGCCTATGGACGGGCTCGGTGGTCTCGCGCACGCGATCGACGCCGTGGAAGACCGAGTCGGTGTCCATCATGACGGCCGTGTTGAAGCGGACGGGGTAGGCAACCGGCGGTGCATCGGGACCGTCGGGGTAGAACGCGAACTCGCCGCCGGCGCAGTCGTGA
>DASPNH010000036.1:0-3599 GCA_035626675.1 Binatia bacterium | reverse complement strand
TTCCTGTTCATGTGGCCGAACTCGCGCATTTCGGTGATGGGCGGCGAGCAGGCCGCCGGCGTGCTGCTCCAGGTCAAGAAGGCCCAGCTCGCGGGCGAGGGGCAGGAACTCGACCCGGTCATGGAGAACGCCATCCGGGATCAGGTCGTCGGTACCTACGAGGCCGAGGGCAGCCCCTACTACAGCACCGCGCGGATATGGGACGACGGCATCCTCGATCCGCTACAGACCCGCGCCGCGCTCGGGCTGGCGCTGGAAGCGACGCTGCAGGAGCCGGTGCCGGAGACGCGCTACGGCGTGTTCCGGATGTAGTTGCGACGAATGCATTCGTGTAGGTTCGCGCGCCGCTTGCGAAACACTCGCCGCGGCGGGGAGGAGCAATGACCAGGACGATGGCCAGAGCCGGAAGTCGATGGGTAGTGTCCGCGTTCCTGGTGTTGGCGATCCCTTCGGCCGCATCCGCCGACAAATGCCTGGCCACCAGGACCATGTCGCTGGCCAAGGTGACGTGGGCGTATCTGCTGTGCCAGTCCAAGGCCGCCAAGACCGGCGACGAAGCCGGCATCGAGGTCTGCCGGGACGAGGCACGGGAGACGTTCATCAAGAAGTGGGACAAGGGCCGGGACTGCGGCCCCGTCCAGACACTGTGCGAGAGCTCGGCCCGTTCCTGCGAGACCGCGGTGGCCGCAGCCATCACCGGGACGCTTCCCGACAAGTGCGTGGCAGCCAAGCGCAAGGCTGCCGCCAAGCTGGCCAAGGCCCTGATCGGCTGCGGCGCCGATTCGGCAAAGAGCGGCGACCCGGTCGACGACGCATGCAGGCAGGCTGCCACGGCCAAATTCCAGAAGGCACTGGCCAAAGCCGGCGACTGCGAAGACGGCGGCTCGCCCGTGGCACTCGTCGACGACTCGTGCGTTGCGCCGCCGATCGATACGAATGGGAGCGGAGTCGTGATCGGGGTGTGCATGGACTCGCCGCCGCCGCCCGACACGACCAGCAGTACGCTGCCCGCAACGACGAGCACGCTGCCGGCCACCACGACCACGCTGGTCGAAACCTGCACTGCCACCGACCAGCAGGTCTGCCTGCAGTATCGGGACTCGGCTGCCTGCTCCGCCTGCTGTCAGAGCAGCGGGGGAGCGTGCGGAGCCGGCAACTGCATGGACGGAGCGTTTCTGTATTCGTGCAGCCTGCTCGCCTCCCAATGCAGGAACGACATCGAAAACGCAGGCTGCACCGCCGAATGCTGTCCCTGAGCTGCAGACCGCAGTGCGGCATCAGGCCGGCTGCCGCGGAGCCAATGACATGAAGGATCGTATCGTCATCGCCAACGCCTCCGGCTACTGGGGCGACGAAGGCGCGGCCATCGCGCGACAGGTGCGCGGTGGGCCCATCGACTATCTGACGATGGACTACCTGGCCGAGATCACCATGATCATCATGGCGCGCCAGAAAGCCGCCAGCGAAGATGCCGGCTACGCGCGCGACTTCGTCGCCTACATGAGGCCGCTGCTGCGCGAGATCGCCGACGGCGGCATCACCGTCATCTGCAACGCCGGCGGCATGAATCCGGATGCGTGCGGGCGGGCGCTCGAAGCCGTGGTTGCCGAAGCGGGCGTGCATCTTCCCGTGGCCATCGTCGACGGCGACGACCTGATGCCGAGGCTCGGCGAGCTCGCGAGCGCTGGCGTTCCGTTCCGGCATCTCGATACCGGCGAGCCCATCGGCGAGCGGCTCTCGCTCGTCAATTCGGCCAATGCCTACATCGGTGCGCGCCCCATCGCCGCGGCGCTGTCGCGCGGCGCACGCATCGTCGTCACCGGGCGCACCTACGATGCGGCCAGCGTGCTGGCGCCCATGGTGCACGAGTTCGGCTGGGACTGGCAGGACTACGACAGGCTGGCGGCCGGGCTTCTGGCCGGTCATCTGATCGAATGCGGCGCGCAGGTCACCGGCGGCAACTACACGCTGTGGCGCGAGGTCGGCTCCTTCGAGAACATGGGCTATCCGCTGGTCGAGGTCGGCGCCGACGGCTCCTTCGTGCTGACCAAGCATCCGGGCACCGGAGGCATGGTCAGCCGCCGCACGGCCACCGAGCAGTGCCTCTACGAGATCGGCGATCCGCGCAGCTATGCCAGCCCCGACGTCGTCGCCGATTTCACTTCGTTCCAGATGGAAGAGCAGGGCCAGGATCGCGTCCGCATCAGCGGCGTGCGCGGGCGCATGCCTACCGACTCGCTCAAGGTCTCGATGACGTACGAGGCGGGGATGAAGTCGATCGGCATGGTCGTGGTCAGCGGTCCGGATGCGGTGGCCAAGTCGCGCAAGTTCGCCGAGATCTTCTGGAGCCGCGTGCGCGGCAGCTTCGACGAGACGCGCACCGAGCTGCTCGGGCACAGTGGCTGCTGGGGCGAATCGGCGGCGCCGGCGGTCGAGCCCAACGAGGTCGTGCTGCGCTTCTCGTGCCGCAGCGCCGACAAGCGCGCGCTCGAATCGTTCTCGCGCGAGATGGCCGGCATCGCGCTTGCCGGGCCGCCGGGAATCTGCGGCGCGGGGGGCAGGCCCTCGCCGCAGCCCGCGTTCGGATACTGGCCGGCCCTGATCGAGCGCAAGCACGTCGTGCAACGCATGTTCATGGAAGGCGAGCAGCTCGAGCTGCCGTGCGAGAGCGGGCCGAGCGCGCCGGTGGCCGCTGCCGACGAAGCGGCGCCGCCGCCGTGCGCGGAAGGTGCGCGCATCAAGGTACCGCTCGGCGTGGTCGCGCACGCGCGCTCGGGCGACAAGGGCGATACCTGCAACATCGGCGTGGCGGCGCTGCGCCCGGAGCTGTACCCGGAGATCGTGCGCGAAGTGACGGCCGAGCGCGTCGCGCAGTTCTACGCCTCGCTGGCCAAGGGCAAGGTCACTCGCTACCGGCTCGACAATCTGTGCGCGATGAACTTCACGCTGCAAAGCGCACTGGGCGGCGGCGGGACCATCTCGCTGCAGCTCGACAACCAGGGCAAGACGGCCTCGCAGGGCCTGCTGACGATGGAGATCGAAGTCGCGCGCTCGCTGCTGAGTTAAAAAAGCGGTCATGCACCTTTCCGGCAGCCGAAAAGGTGCATGGCCCGTTCTCCCGCGGCGTGCGCTCTAGAGTTTCGGAGGTAGCCGGTGGTCGTACAGACAGAGGTTCGCAATGCGCTGGGGTGGATCACGCTCAATCGCCCCGAGGTTCGCAACGCGCTCAGCGGCGAGCTCATGGAAGGCATCGGCGAATCGGTCGACCGTTTCGCGGCCGACGCAGAGGTGCGGGCGCTCGTGCTGACGGGCGCCGGAACCGCATTCTGTGCCGGCGCCGATCTGCGCTCGATGCAGGGTGCGCGCGCCAGCAGCGACGAAGACAACCGTGCCGATGCGCGCCGCATGGGCAGCCTGTTCCATCGCATCGCATCGTGCCGCAAGCCGGTGGTGGCTCGCGTCAACGGCCCGGCCATCGGCGGCGGCGTCGGCCTGATGGCGGCATGCGACATCGTGGTGGCGGCCGAAGGGGCGCGCTTTCAGTTCTCGGAAGTGCGCCTCGGCATCGTGCCGGCGGTGATCTCGCCGTTCTGCATCCG
>DASPNH010000035.1:0-25659 GCA_035626675.1 Binatia bacterium | reverse complement strand
GACACGCTGTCGAGTAGGGTCGGTCATAGAAAAGCCTTTTCGGGTTGGTTGGATTCGCTTGTGGTAAAGCCGTTCTACCAGTCCGAGAGGCTTTTCTCTTTCTACCTACCGGTGCGTTCATGAATTTTCCGGGTTAAGGGGTTTCAAGGGGACAGTCCCCTTAAAACTGGCCTGCCCCTTTTCCGCTACGGCACTGCGGTCCCGTCGAAGTACTGCTTGGCAAGGATCCACGCGTCGTCGCCGATGGCGGCGCCCATCTGGCGGCCGCTGTAATCGTCGGGCCACACATGGATGCCGGCAAGCCGGCGCGAAAGGCCCGCGTCATCGGCCGCGTCATAGTAGGTCGCCCACTGCAGCGTCAGCGGCGCGACCGGGCCGGCCTCGAACGCAAAACCGCCCGCGGCGATCTCGACCTCGTGGATTCCGCCCGGGAAGAACTCGCTTCCCGTCAGTGACGTCATGACCTCGGCCGCGGCGCGGCTGAAGGTGCTGTGCCCCGAGACGTAGCCGGGGAAGGCAGGGCTGACGAAGGTCGAGAGCTGATACGGCAGCCATTCGATGGCGCGCACCCAGATCGCATCGCCGAACTGCGTCTCGGGGTTCACAGGGTTCCCGCCCCAGGCCAGGATCGCGACCTGCCCTTCGTTGCCGGCAAGATGAGCGTGACGCTCGCCGGGCGCGGTCGTCAGCGGCGTGATCAGCTCGACCAGGCCGGGCTCGAGCGGCAGGCCTTCCGGATCGTAGTTCTCGCCCATCGGATCCGAGGACTGGCCCTTGCCGCCCATGTAACGGATCTGCGAGATCGGCCGCGACGAATCGTATGCGCGCTTGGCGTTCCATGCGGCGATTGCCGCATCGTGCAGCGAGCCATTGAGCGCCAGATACATCTTCACGTCCCACTCGAGCTCGTCGACGATCGGACCGGCACCCTCGAAACGCCGCTCGAAATCGGGATGCGAGGAGACTTCGTTGGCGATCGTGTTCCAGTGTCCGGGCGGCGTCTCCGATGCC
This sequence comes from Binatia bacterium, assembly GCA_035626675.1. Lineage (GTDB taxonomy): Bacteria > Desulfobacterota > Binatia > UBA1149 > CAITLU01 > DASPNH01. Next base: position 24,648 of record DASPNH010000035.1, on the reverse strand, counting down.
GGACCGTCGGCCCAGAATTCGGCGGTGGCGCGTGCGAAGTCGGCGCGCCGCACGAGGTTGGGTTCGTACGGCATCGCGGTGGCCGGATTCAGCACGTGACCGCTGCCGTCGTCGGTCCCGAGCGGATTGTTGCCGCGCGCGCCCGGCGAAACGTCCATGGTCGTGGGATCGTCGCCGTCGATGTAGCTGCTGTAACGGATGACCTCGAGCACGGCCTGGCGAAACTCCGCGTCGCCGGCGCCGCTCAGATACGGCGGCGGGCCCGGATCCTGGTAGACGTCGGTGGGAAGCGCACGCGTCAGTGCGAACGGAAACACGTTGCCCCAGTGCGGGCCGAGGAAGCTTTGCGTGTTGCTCGAGATCGGCGTGCCGTTCTGGGCCAGGATCACCGACAGCGTCAGGGGCTGCCAGCGATTCGGATCTTCCATGTCCGTGCCGGCCTGTTGCACGATCAGCGGCTCGTTGACGGGCGCGTATCCGGTAGTGTCGTTGTAGCTGGCGCCCTCGTTCGACCCGTCACCGGAGCCGTAGGTGATGGCGGCTTGTCCGATGCGGTTGCCCACCGCCGAAGGCGCATCGCCGGCGGTACCCGTGGCCAGGACATCGTAACCGTAAACGGCCATGCGGTAGTCGAAAAGCGTCCTGGCCGTGAAAGCAGCGACCGAGCTGGCGAACCGATGACGCAGCAACCGATAGGCGGCGTAGCTGAGCGCCTCGTGAAGCTCGGCTTCAGGATCGACGATCGTCGGCGATTCGCTGGTGATGTAGGCGTCGCCGCTGCCGTTGTACGCTACCCACGCATCGTACATGGCGGCCGAGAGGTGGAACAGGTTTCGCGCGTGCACCGTCGGGCGCGGCGTGTCGCGACGGATGGCCTCGAGCAGGGTCTCGTCCCAGACGTGCGCCACCGACTCCTGCGGAGGTGACGGGAAGAAGCACGAGCCGTTCACGAGCGAGTCGTCGTACAGATCGCACAGGCCTTCGACCGCATCGGCCGTCCCCATGCCTTCGCACTGCGCGCACGAGAGCCGCTCGTCGATACACGCCGCAAGGCCCGCCAGCGGTACCGATGCGCAGTCGCCAGGAGCAGCGTCGGCCACGGCCGTGCCGTTGCAGGCCGATACGATCGAGCCCTGCGCCTTGGCGACGGCCTTGGCGATCTTTCCCTGCGAGTCGTTGTCGAAACAGGTGCTCTGGGCGATGCCGTTGAGGAACTGCGCCGAGAGCAGTCCCTTGCTCACGCAGCGCTGAAATTCCTTGAGGCGCACCTTCATGATCTGCGCCATGGCCTTGGCGATGGCCGCCTGACAGGCCGCGCCGTCGGGATCGGTGCCGGCATCGAGGATGGCCGCGTCGACGTCGGGACCGAATACATCCTGGACCGGAAACACGGCCTCGTAGCCGTCGATGACGAGGTCGGCTTCGCTTGCGCCGAACGGCGGGGTCGCCGTGCAGCGCGAGCTTTCGGTTTCCTGGACCTTGGTCTCGGCGATTCCGATCTTGCCGCGAGGGTCCGAGGTCAGGCAGTCGGCGACCGTCTGGCCGCCCGGAAAATCACCGCTGCCCGCATCGGCAATGCAGGCAACCATCTGCTTCCCCACCACCCCGGCGAGCTTGGAGCCCGACTTGTGCAGCGCATTCTGGCAAGCCTGATGGGCTGGGCTCTGGCGCTGAGCCACGGCCTGGCCCGGCAACACGAGGACCGAGACGACCGCGACGAGCGCGGCCTGTCGCAGGAATGAAAGCATTTGGAAGATCCCCCCTGAGCCGATCCCTGTACCACGGCCGGAGGGGCTCAAGAAAGTCGGATCTGCGGCGTTGCGCCGGCTCACCTCACCTGCGGCGCTGCACGAGCAGCGACAGCGCTCCCCGTTCATCAACCGGCAGCCACAGGCGCGCAAGCGCGCCGTTTTCATCGCGAAGCGCCTCGATCCTTGCTGCCGGCCACAAGCGCGCGCGAGCGCGCCGTTGCGATCGGAAGCGCTTCGATCGTTGCTGCCGGCTACCGGCCGGCAGCCACAGAGCGCGCGAGCGCGCCGTTGCGATCGGGAAGCGCTTCGATCGTTGCTGCCCGCTACCGGCCGGCCGCCACAGGCGCGCGCAGCGCGCCGTTCCAATTGGGAAGCGCTTCGATCTTTGCGGCCGGCCTACCGGCCGGCCGCAATGATCGCCGACAGCTCGAAGTAGCTCTCGGTCGTCCCTTCCTTGTCGCCCAGGTTGATGTACCAGCCCTGCTCGCCGGGAAAGCGCGCGCTCGGCAGCGCGCAGTAGGTGGCGTGCTCGAGCTGCATGTCGACCATCGTGATCGAGGGGTTGTAGCTGACCTCGAAATCGAAGCCGTATTTGGCGCCCGGGAACGGATGGGTAGCGTACATGAAGTTGTTGATCCACACCTTCCACAGCTCGCCAGCCGTATCGTAGATGTCGGTGAACGGGATGCGGTAGCTCTCCTTGTCCAGGTAGATTACGCGCTTGCCGTAGGCGTACTGGGGGAACTTGGCCTTGCCCTCGACGACCCACACCTTGCGCGGCTCCCACGCGCTGCTGTGCATGAAGTCGCCGGAGGGCTCCTGCCACTGCACGGGAATCTTCTCCGCATGGAACGAGCCGAGCAGGGTCTTCTCGCCGATGTACTTCCAGTCGAACCAGCCGACGTTGCCGGCGTAGCCCGCGTAGCTGTCCTGGTCGGTGTCCTGGCCGAAAAGTGCATCCGAGCGCTGCGCCGAAGACAGACGCCGGACGCGGCGAAGCTGCGGCAGATACAGCCACGTGTCGTCCTGCCGCGTATGGTCGATGTAGCGGTTGAACGTGAAACCGGTGCCCTTGAGATCGAAAGGTTCGATCAGCGGATAGAGCGCTTCCTTGTAGCGAGCCTTGTCGCGGTTCTCCATTTCCGGCTTCGGATCCACCATGACGCGCTCGCGGAAGTAGAGCCGGCGGATATGGTCGATCAGGAAGTGACGCTCGACGCGCACCGGGTTGCCGTCCTTGCCCAGTGCTCCGGTGTCGCAGTCGAAGTTTCGCAGGTCCAGATCATCGACCGCGATCGACGCGTTAAAGTTGAACATGTGCTTGGCACCGGCTTGCGGATCGTCGTCGGCAACCGTGACGAAGGGCAATCCCGCCACGTGATTGAGGAGATGGGTGGAATCCGGCGAGATCTTGACCTGCGCCGCGTACTGCTCGGTTGCCGCTGCGAACGGCGGAGGAAAGCTCACCTTCTTGTAGGGCCCGACCTTGACCTCGGCGCCGCGCTCGATGATCCACTCGATCGACGGACTGATCACGTCGGCGTACTGCTTGACGTTGCTGCGGTCGATGACGGTCCCGGGCGCCGGCTCTGCTGCATGAGCGAGACCGGCGAGAAGCGAAGCAAAGGCGAAGGATCGAAACAGGCCGTGCGCCGCCGCGGCGACGCGGGAGTTGGACTGGATCACGCTGGTTCTCCTTGTCGGGGACACGACGGCGCGTCGGCCGGCGGTGGCCCGGTCGGGAGCGACGCGATCTCGAGACGTATCCGGCCCGTAGCATCTTGGCCCGCCGCCTGGAGCCTCAGCAATGGGGAGCGCGCCCGGCCCGATTCGAACGGGCGACCTACGGGTTCGAAGCCCGGTGCTCTATCCAGCTGAGCTACGGGCGCGCAAGGGCGGGAAGTTAAAAGGGAAGACGCGGCATCGCAATCCCAAGATGCACGCATTACAGCCGGATCAGGATGGTGATGGCCACTCCCAGGCCGAGTCCCCACATCAGGTCCTTCTCGGTGGCAGAGGCACGGGTGGGCAGGATCTCGAGGGCCACCGCGCGCAGCACGAAAACGACACCGAGCATCCCGATGGCCCACAGCATGCCCGGCAGGTCCTCGATCCCGCGGGCACGGCTGGCCTCGCGCGACAGGTGAAAGAGAAACGCCAGGATGGCCGCGAACAAGCTGACCCGAACGAGACGGATCACCATCGCGGAGTCCGGCGCGAGCGCACCGAGGGCTGCATTGATGAAGTAAGGGGGACGGAGGCGGTTATTCCTCGACCACCTTGGCCGAGGCGGCAAGGCGGAGCAGCTCGGCTTTCTCCTTGTCTCCGGAGGCGGCCAGCTTCTCCCAGTGGCGCTGACGCCACGGTTTCAGGACGTACTCGTCCAGGAAGATGACCAGAAAGCTGAAGCCGAGGACGATGATCGTCGAGCTCCACATGTCCAGTTCGATGTACATTCGTGACTCCTGAGTCGGCGCGCAGCCCACGGCTGAGTGACGCCGGGTCGCCCCTCTTAAACGTCGGCCGCTGCAATGTCCACGTCGCGTGCGCTGGCGGACGACCGGGGCTGCGCGATCGTCGGCACGCGCCGGTCCTGCCCTTCGCTGCCGGATCAGCGCGCGGTTCCGCGCCGGATCGCTGCCGGGCCGAAGCGGCCGACGATGTCGTCGAGGGCCTGGTTGAGCGCATCGGTGCGGCGCTCGCTCTCGCCCTGGAACAGCCCGAGCTGGACCGGGCGGTCGCCGTCGAGATTGCCGATCTGGACTCCGATCAGCCGTACGGCGGTCTTCTCGCCCTCGGAGCGCCACAGCGCGATGGCGGCCCGAGCGATGGTCGGACCGTCGTCGGTGGCCGGTTCCAGCGTGTGCGCGCGCGTGTGAAGCTTCCACTGCGCGTGCGGTCCCGAAGGGCGCCATTTGAGCGTCACCGTCTTTCCCCGCAGCCCATCGCCGCGCAGGCGGCGCGCCACAGTTTCGGCATGGGCCAGGATCGTGGCCTCGATCAGATCGGGATCGACGGCGTCTTCGGGAAAGGTGTTCTCCTCGCCGTAGCTCTTGCGCCCGCGGTCGGCCTCGACGGTGCGCAGGTCGTCGCCGCGAGCGAGCCCCTGCAGCACCGGGCCCCAGGATCCGAGCGCACGCTCGAGCCGGGCCGGATCGAAGTCGGCGAGCTGGCCGATGGTGGCGATGCCGAGCGAGTGCAGGCGCTGCTCGGTCGTCGGTCCCACGCCCCAGATCTCGCTGACCGAAAGCGGCCGCAGGAACCGGTCGGCGTTCTCGGGCTCGACCAGCAGCATCCCGTTCGGCTTTGCCTTGGCCGACGCGATCTTGGCGATGAGCTTGCCGGGACCGCCGCCCACCGAGACCGGAAGCTCGAGCTCGCGGCGGATGTCGGTGCGGATCCGCTCGGCGATGACCGCGGGTGGACCGAACAGCTTATGGCAGCCGGTCACGTCGAGGTAGGCCTCGTCGAGCGAGAGCGGCTCGACCAGAGGCGTGTAGCGATAGAAGATCTCCCGAACCGAGGCGGCGATCCGTCCGTAGTGCGACATGCGCGGCGAGACGTAGATTGCGTCCGGGCACAGGCTGCGAGCCTTGGCGGTGGGCATCGCCGAACGCACGCCAAAGCGGCGCGCTTCATAGGATGCGGCGCATACGACGCCGCGACGTCCGGTACCGCCGACGATCACCGGCTTGCCCGCAAGCTCGGGACGGTCGCGCTGCTCGACCGATGCGTAGAACGCATCCATGTCGGCATGCAGGATGGCGGGCACGGCGGCGGCGGGCTCGATGCGCCTCAGCGCAAGAGGACCAGGGCGATCAGCCAGGTCAGGATGAAGATGGCGCCGAGCAGCGACAGGCCCACGAAGCGCCAGAAAAGCGGGCTCGGCCATGCAAATCGCGGATCGCCAAGGGTGAAGCTGCGCGGTGAACTGGGGCGGAATGGCGCGTGAAGGCGCCGGTTGGACGGCTCGATGCCGACCGTGCTGCCGAAGCGGCGGCTGGAGGAGGTTTCGTTGCTGCGTGTTCTGCGCGGCCCCATACGTTCGACCCGATGTGTGAGTTCGAGCGATCCCCGCCCCGATCTGCGCCCAGCCCCAAGATAAAACACCAGAAACGGTCCTGGGAAAAGACCCCGCCAGGGTAAAACGACGTTACGCACGTCCTGGCAGCGAGAGCAGCGCGTGAGCCCGGGTCATCTTCTCGCGTATCGGCACGTCGAACGGGCAGGCCTTCTCGCAGGGCGCCGAGCACGACGCACAGATCGAGGCCTTGCGCTCGGCCGGCAGTCGATCGTACTTGACCATGGCCAGGCGCTCGCTGCGGTAGCTGTCGAAGTACATCGAATAACGCAGCACGTCGTCGATGGGCAGGCCGGCTGGGCAAGAGCCCAGGCATTGGCCGCACCCTGGCCGGCAATAGTGGCGAGCGATGGCCTTGTCGTACTTCTGCAGCAGCGACAGGTCCGAGGGCGCAAGCGCCTTGCCCGATGCGAAAAGGTACTCGTCGAGTTGCTCGGTGTGCGAGATCGATACGACCAGGCCGCTGACCTTGGGGTTGCCGTGGACCCACTTGAACGCAGCCTGGGTGAAGCTGTTGCGCTCGTCCGGCGTAAAGTCGGCCAGGGCCGTGTGGTAGGCGCCCTTGAGCGTCTTCATCGCCACGAAGCCGACGTTGTTGGCGTGGGCCTTGTCGATGATGTTGGTGAGGTCGGGCCAGTTCTCGAAGTTGTACGCGACCATGATGACGTCGAAGCGGCCGCTGTCGACCGCTCGGTTCATCACTGCTTCCAGGTTGGGCGTGTGGCTGGAGACGCCCATGAAACGAACCTTGCCCTGCTCCTTCAGGCGATCGAAGGCTTCGTGAAAGTTGGTCGCCATCAGGCGCTCGATCTCGTCGCAGGCATGGATGTGGCACAGGTCCAGGTAATCGGTGCCCAGCCGCTTCAGGCTTCCCTCGACCGCCTCGATGATGGTGGCCACGCTGGCATCGGTGGGCAGATGGCCGTCGGTGGTGCAGAACTTGGAGGCAACGAAAACCTTGTCGCGCCTGCCGGCGATGGCCTGGCCGACGACGCGCTCGGACTCGGCGTCCGAATAGTCGGGCGAGGTGTCGATGTAGGTGATGCCGCGGTCCAGCGCAGCGCGCACGACGTTGGCATCGCGCGTATGTGCGGTGCCGAAGGAGATGTCCGACATCTGCCAGCCGGTGCGGCCGAGCGTGCGGTAGGCTTGAACGCGTGAGCCTGCCCACTCGCTGCGAGGCGAGTCGGCCTGGGTCGGCGCGCGCGGGATCAGGAAGTACTGGGTGCCGTACTTCTGGAGAATGGTTCCAAGGCCGAGAAAGCCCGAGAACAGCCCGGCCCGTCGCAGGAAATCGCGGCGGCCATGGCCGGCGGGCGGCGTGGAATCGGCGACGGTCGGCTCGCCTGTACCCTCAGGGTGCTTGCGCGCTGCCGACTCGTCGCCTTCCATTCCGCTGCCTCGCCTCAGGTCTGCTCGTTGTCGGGCTTGGGCTTGGGCTCACCAGGCTTCTTGTCGCCGGGCTTGGCCGGATCGGCGGGCTTGGCCGCGTCGCCGGGCTTGGCGGGATCGGCAGGCTTGACCGCCGGAGCCGCCGGCTTGGCGGGATCGGCCGGCTTGGCCGCCGGTGTCGGAGCATCGCCAGCCTTGGTAGCCGCCGGAGGCGTCGACGTCGCGGGCTTGCTCTCCTCCGACTTCGTACAGGCAGCGAAGCTGACGATGAGCATCGCTGCCAGCGAACCGGTAAGGATCCTGTTGGACATGTTGTTCCCGGACCTCCTTCTAAAGCCCCACCAGAACGAAGCGGGGTCCTGGCGTAATAGCATTACGAGCAGAAAGGCCCAACCGATCCGCACACGGGGCGCCTTCTGCGGTCGCTGCCCTCAGCGCACGTGCGCGAAGCCGGTCAGCTTCGCCGCCACGTCGTCTTCCCTCCCCCGTCCTCCAGCGTGATTCCCTGCGCGAGCAGCTCGGCGCGGATCTCGTCCGCTCTCGCGAAGTCCTTGCGCGCACGGGCGGCGGCCCTGTCCGCGATCAGCGCCTCGATCTGGTCGGCCGAGAGGCCCGCGGCGGAGGCGGCGCGCTGGTTGTAGGAGGCAAGGAAGTCTGCGGGCACGCTCGTCAGCAGGCCGAGGCCTCGGCCAGCTGCCCTGATCAGGCCCGCTGCCTTGGCGGCCGCTTCGGCGTCGCCGGCATCGAGTGCGCGATTGGCCTCGCGCACGGCCTCGAAGATCACGCCGACCGCGCGCGCGGTGTTCAGGTCCGCGTCCATCGCTTCCAGGAACGGCCGGGCGCCGTCGCTGTCGTAGGCGTACTCGGGCACCTCGGCCTCGGCATCGTCGACGCGAGCCAGGGTTTCGTAGGCGCGAACCAGGGCCTTGGTCGATTCGGCGATGCCGGTGGGACTGAAGTCGAGCGGGCTTCGGTAGTGCGTGGACAGCAGATGCAGTCGCAGGCCCTCGGCCTCGACCTCGGCGAGCACGTCCTCGATGGCGAAGGCGTTGCCGAGCGACTTGCTCATCTTCTCCTGATCGATGCGCACGAATGCGTGATGCACCCAGTACCGAACGAACTGCGTATCGTGCGCACCGCACGACTGCGCCAGCTCGTTCTCGTGATGCGGAAAGATCAGGTCCTCGCCGCCGCCGTGGATGTCGAAGACCTGGCCGAGATATCGCATGCTCATCGCCGAGCATTCCAGGTGCCATCCCGGCCGCCCTTCACCCCAGGGGCTCGGCCACGCCGGCTCGCCTTCCTTGACCGACTTCCACAGCGCGAAATCCATCGGGCTCTTCTTGCGCTCGTCGATGTCGACGCGCGCTCCAGCCAGCATGTCGTCCAGGTTACGGCGCGAGAGCGCGCCGTAGGGCTCGAATGCTTCGACCGAGAAGTAGACGTCGCCCTCGCCCACCTTGTAGGCGATGCCCTTCTCTTCGAGCGCGGCGATCAGCTCGATCATGTCGCCGATGTGGTCCGTGGCCAGCGGCTCCAGGTCCGGCGCCTGGCAGCCGAGCGCCGCCACGTCGCGATGCATGGACTCGATGTAGCGCGCGGTCAGCTCGCGGAAGTCCTCGCCGTTCTCGAGGGCCTTGTTGATGATCTTGTCCTCGATGTCGGTGATGTTGCGAACGAAGCGTACTTCATACCCGCGCCAGCGCAGGTAGCGTACCAGGGTGTCGAAGAAGACCAGCGAGCGAGCGTGGCCGACGTGACAGCGGTCGTAGACCGTGATGCCGCAGACGTAGAGAGAGACCTTGCCGGCTTCGAGCGGCTCGAATGGCTCTTCGCGCCTGCTGCGAGTGTTGTAGAGGACCAGTCCCACGTCTGCCTTCTGCTCCTATGGATGAAAGGTCGAGGCTCGAGTTCCCGCGTATTGCACCCTGGAACTCGAATCCCGACCGCCGTGCCTTTATTCGTCGCTCTCACGCAGCTTGGAGAGCACCGTGTAGTCCTCGAGCGTGGTGGTGTCGCCCTTGCTCTCGCGTCCGGCCGCAATGTCGCGCAGCAGGCGCCGCATGATCTTGCCGCTGCGCGTCTTGGGAAGCGCATCGGTGAAGCGGATGTCGTCGGGCTTGGCGAACGCGCCGATCTCCTTGCCGACATGGCCCTTGAGCGCCGCTTCCAGCTCCTTGCTCGCGGTGTGTCCGGGCCCGAGCGTGACGAAAGCGGCGATGGCCTCGCCCTTGAGCTCGTCGGGACGTCCCACCACCGCGGCCTCGGTCACCGCTGGATGGCTTACCAGGGCGCTTTCGACTTCCATCGTCCCGATGCGATGGCCCGAGACGTTCATGACGTCGTCGATGCGCCCCATCACCCAGAAGTATCCGTCCTGGTCGCGCCGTGCTCCGTCGCCGGCGAAATACATGTCGCCGAAGCGGGCCCAGTAGTTCTGGACGTAGCGGTCCGGGTCCTTGTAGACGGTACGCAGCATGCCGGGCCATGGCTTGCGAATGATCAGGAACCCGCCCTGGTTGGCGCCGACCATATTGCCGTCGCCGTCGACGACCTCGATGTCGATGCCGGGAAGGGGAATCGTGCACGAGCCGGGCTTGGTGGCCACCGCGCCCGGAACTGGCGAGATCATGATGCCGCCGGTCTCGGTCTGCCACCAGGTATCGACGATGGGACAGCGGTTGCCGCCGATCTTGTCGCGATACCACATCCACGCTTCCGGATTGATCGGCTCACCAACCGTGCCGAGCAGGCGCAGGCTCGAAAGATCGTGCGCGGCGGGATGCTCGTCGCCCCATCGCATGAACGAGCGGATCGCCGTGGGCGCCGTGTACAGGATGGTGACCTTGTACTTCTCGATCAGCTCCCAGAAACGGTCGGGCCTGGGCGTGTTGGGTGCGCCCTCGTACATGACGGTGGTCGCGCCGTTGCTCAACGGACCATAGACGAGATAGCTGTGGCCGGTCACCCACCCGCAATCGGCCGTGCACCAGAAGATGTCGTCGTCGCGCAGATCGAAGACCATGCCCGTGGTCTGATAGACCTGCGTCATGTAGCCGCCGGTGGTATGGACGACGCCCTTGGGCTTTCCGGTGGTTCCCGACGTGTAGAGGATGAAGAGCGGGTGCTCCGAATCCAGTGCCACAGCCTCGGTGACGGGCTGCGCGGAGCCGACCACGTCGTGCCACCACACGTCGCGTCCATCCTTCCACTGCACTGCATTGCCGGCGCGCCGCAGCACGACGACTTTCTCGACGGTGGGACACTGCGAGGCTGCCACGTCGACGATGGCCTTGAGATCGAGCACGCTTCCGCGTCGGTAGCCGCCGTCGGCAGTGACGATCAGCTTTGCCTCGGCATCGTTGCAGCGATCGCGGAGCGCATCGGCCGAAAAGCCGCCGAACACGACCGAGTGCGTGGCACCGATGCGCGCACACGCGAGCATCGCGATGGGCAGCTCGGGCACCATCGGCATGTAGATGCCTACACGGTCTCCGCTGCGGACGCCGAGCGATCGCAGCGCGCCGGCGAAGCGGCAGACCTCCTGGTGAAGCTCTTCGTAGGTCAGCGAGCGCGTGTCACCCGGCTCACCCTCCCACAGCAGCGCGGTCTTCTTGCGACGCGGGCCGTCCAGATGACGGTCCAGGCAGTTGTAGCTGAGGTTGGTGGTGGCGCCGACGAACCATTTGGCAAAGGGCGGTTTCCACTCGAGCACCGAGGTCCAGGGCGTGAACCAGGTCAGCTCGCTGGCCACTTCGGCCCAGTAGGCTTCGGGATCCGCCGAGGCGCGCTCGCGCAGGCGGTCATAGTCCTGGCGGCTGGTGACCCGGGCCTTGGCGGCGAAAGCTTCGGGAGGGTCGAAAAGTCGCGATTCCTGGAGGAGAGACTCGATGTTCTGCGACATGGGCGCGCTCCCGGACGGTCTGTGTGATCGGGCGCCGCCACGCGCCACACGCACGAGCCGGCGTCGCCTCTGGCTGCTGGCCAGAACGGCGCGCAACTTAACGGCCACGGCGATCAATGTAAACGTTGCGAGGACTTGCGCGCACCACCTCATTCGACTCGAAATTCTTTTGTGGTTAAGCACTTGATGACGGCTGCTCCAGTGACTCCCGAAGCTTCCCACCACGCCCCGGACCACGTGCGTCTGGAGCATGTGGAGATGGCCTACAACGGCCGTCCCGTGCTCCGCGACCTGACTTGCCGCTTTCCCCGGGGCCGCATCTCGGTCGTCCTGGGCGGCAGCGGCAGCGGCAAGAGCACCATCCTCAAGCTCATCGGCGGGCTCATCTGCGCACGCGCCGGCGCGATCTACGTCGGCGACCGCGACATCGGAAGGCTCGGCGAGAGCGCGATGTACGAGGTCCGACGCGAGCTCGGCATGATGTTCCAGAACGGCGCGCTGCTGGATTCGCTCAGCGTCTTCGAGAACCTCTCCTTCCCGCTGCGCGAGCACACGCGCCTGTCGCGCGAGCAGATTGCCGAGCAGGTCCACGAGCGCCTGGCTGCGGTGGGCCTGAGCGATGTGGACGATCTGCTGCCGCGCGAGCTCTCCGGCGGCATGGTCAAGCGCGTCGCGCTGGCGCGGGCCCTGATCCAGAGCCCGCAGGTGCTGCTCGTGGACGAGCCGTTCTCGGGCCTGGACCCGCTCTCGACCAAGCTGATCGAGGCGCTGCTGGTGCGCATCAACCGCACCTACGGCATGACGATGATCGTGGTCTCCCACCACATCCCCTCCACCCTTCGCATGGCCGACCACGTCGTGCTGCTGCTGCCGGGTGGACCGGTCCAGGGCAGTCCGCGCGAGCTGCTGGCCAGCGCGGATCCGAGCGTGCGCCGGTTCCTGAGCGAAGACACCGACGCCTCCGACGAAGTGCTCGCGCATGCGGCCGAGTTCGAGGCCGGCGAGCACCGTCCCGTGCTGGACAGCCGCCGCGGCAGGAGAAAGCCGTAGTGGGCGCCGGAGCGATTCGCGGTCTCGGCCACGGCGTAGGCGACGTGGTCGAGAGCCTCGGCCGCCTTGCCGTCTTTACGGCGCGCATCCTGATGGTCACGGTGCGCCCGCCTCTTCGCCTGCGCGAGTTCGCCGACGAGCTCTTCAAGCTGGGCGTGCTCTCGATCCTGATCATTTCGGTCTCGGGCCTTGCCGTGGGCATGGTGCTCGGGCTTCAGGGCTACAACACGCTGGTGCGGTTCGGCGCCGAAGGCTCGCTCGGCGCCGTGGTCGGACTGAGCCTGATTCGCGAGCTCGGCCCGGTGCTGACCGCGCTGCTGACCACGGGCCGCGCCGGCTCGGCAGTGACAGCAGAGATCGGCACCATGAAGGCCACCGAGCAGCTCGACGGCCTTCGCATGATGGCGGTCGATCCCATCGACTACGTGGTCCGGCCCAAAGCATGGGCGATGATCTGCGTGATGCCGCTGCTGTCGGCGCTGTTCATCCTGACCGCCATCGGCGGCGGATACGTGGTAGGCGTGGGCCTGATGGGAATCGATGGCGGGACCTACATGTCGAGCCTCGAGAACTCGGTCGATTTCGGCAACGACGTGGCCGGAAGCATCCTCAAGGCCGTGATCTTCGGGGTGCTGGTGGGCCTGATCGCGACCTACCGCGGCTACACCAGCGCTCCCACATCGGCCGGAGTGAGCGCGGCCACGACCTCCACGGTCGTGATCGCCTCGGTGAGCGTGCTGATCTTCGATTATTTCATCACGGCGTTGTGGGGAGTCTGAGCGGATGAACGAGACGGGGACGCGCGACTTTCTGGTGGGGCTGTTCGTGCTGGCAGGGCTCGGTGCCCTCGCCTTTCTCTCCTTTTCCATTGGCGGCCTTCGCTATACCGGCGAAGGCGGGCTGCCGGTCTACGCCACCTTCGACCAGATCGCGGGCCTCAAACCCAAGGCGCCCGTCGACATCGCCGGCGTCAAGGTGGGGCAGGTCACGGGCATCAGCCTCGACGAAAGTTATCGGGCGCGAGTCGACATGGACCTGGACCGCAACCTGAAGCTGCCCGTGGACAGCTCGGCTGCCATCGTCACCTCGGGACTGCTCGGCGACCGCTACATCCAGCTCTCGCCCGGAGCCGAAGACCGTCATCTGGCCCCTGGCGAGCAGATTCCGTACACAGAGAGCGCGCTGGTAATGGAGCGCCTCATCGGCAAGTTTCTGGTCAACGTAGGCGACTCGCCGAAAGAGGATTCGCAGAGCGGCTCCGGCTCCCAGGAGACTGCCCCTGCGCCGTAGATCGCGACGCACCAGGAGTGGATATGAAAGCTTACGCTCGATGTCGCGCCGGCGCAGCGCAACTGGCCCTTGCGCTGCTGACGGCGGCGATGCTCGCCTCGTCGCCCGCGCACGCCGAAGACGACGACGTCACCGACGACACCGTCGCCGAAGAGACCTCCGACGAAACGCAACGGTCACAGGCCGATGACGATGGCCGCGACGACGGGGTGGCGACCGACAACGATCCGTTGCGGAGCCTCAACCGTCCGATCTTCGCGTTCAACGATGCGCTGGATCGCCGCGTGCTCGAGCCCGTGGCGCGCGGCTATGACTTTTTGGTGCCCGAGCGCGTCCAAGGCTGGGTGAACAATTTCTTCTGGAACCTGCGCTTTCCGATGGTGGCCGCCAATTGCCTGCTGCAGGGCAAGCCGGACGAGGCCATCACCAGCATGAGCCGCTTCATCGTCAACACGTCGGTTGGCGTGCTCGGCTTCGGCGACCCGGCAACCAGGTTCGGGATGCCGCAGCCATGGGAAGACTTCGGGCAGACACTCGGCGTCTGGGGCGTGCCTGGCGGTCCCTACCTGGTGCTGCCGCTGTTCGGGCCCTCCAACTTTCGCGACGGCGTCGGCATCGTCGCCGATTCGGCGGCGCGGATCTGGCCCTATTACGTGGACTGGTGGGTGAGCCTGGGAGTCAGCCTCGAGGAAGGTCTCAACCTGCGCGCGACCTATCTCGAAGAAGTCGAGCAGGCCCGCGAGCGCGCGCTGGACTACTACGTCTTCACCCGCGACGCCTATCTGCAGCGACGTCAGGCATTGATCGACGATCGCCTGCGCTTCGGCGAGTACAACGACTACTCCCCGCCGCCGCCGCCGGTCAGTGACGATCTCTACACCTTGCCCGAGGAGAACTAGACAGATGCGAACTTTTCTATGCGGTGTCGCCATGAGCCTGGCTCTGACGGCCACGCTGGCCGCCCATGCCACGCCGGCCGCCGGTACCAGCCCCGAGCAGTTCGTCGAGCAGACGGCCGGTCAGGTGCTGGAGATCCTGCGCAGCACCGCTGCCCGCCCCGACAAGCTCGCCAGGCTCGAAGCGCTGCTCGACACCAGGAGCGACCTGGAGACGGTGACCAAGCTGGTGCTGGCTTCCAACTACCGGAAGTTTTCCGACCAGCAGCGCACCGAGTTCCAGAAGCTGTTCAAGCAGTACCTGTCGGCGACCTACGGCGGCCAGATCGACAAGTATTCGAACGAGCGCATCGAGGTTACCGGCGGACGGCCCGAGGCGCAGGGCGACTACACCGTGCAGACCCGGCTCAAGCGCGGCAACGGGCAGCCCGACATCCTGGTCGATTACCGACTGCGCCAGAAGGACGGCCAGTGGATGCTCATCGACGTGATCGGCGAAGGCGTCAGCCTGATCGCGAACCTGCGCTCGCAGTTCCAGGAGATCCTGTCGCAGGGCGGGCCCGAGCGGCTCCTGAAGGTGCTGCGCGAAAAGAGCGCGGCCTGACCCCGACGGGTACCTTGGCGGCGAGAGCAGGACTGGACCTGCCGCCGGTTTTCAATAGGGTCGGTGTCATGAAGACATTCGCCCTGACCCTTTCCCTCGTCCTGGCGGCCGGTCCAGCATTGGCGGCCGTCAACGTCGGCGACAAGGTGCCGCCCCTTGTGGCCAAGACATCCGATCTTTCGGGCGAGCAGCCCAGGACCGCAGACTTCGATTCGCAGAAGCTCGAGAAGCCCACCGTCTTGTTCGTGCTCGGCACCTCGTGCGGCTCCACGGCCTCCTACGTGGACCGGGTCCGAGAGCTCGAGCAGCAGTACGCCAGCAAGGGCGTCGATTTCGTGCACCTGTATCCGAACCGCACCGATTCGGCCGAGCAGAAGGTCTCCTACCACAAGGAGAAGAAGCTGAGCGGTCCGATGATCGACGACCACGGCGGGACTGTCTCCAAGGCGCTCGGTGCGCAGCGCACGACCGAGACCTTCATCCTCGCCAAGGACGGGACGCTGCTGTACCACGGCGCCGTCGACGACAACAAGGACGATCCCGCCGGCGTCAAGAACCGCTACGTCGCCACCGCGCTCGACGAGCATCTTGCCGGCAAGCCGGTGACGACGACCAAGTCCGACGTCAGTGCTTGAGGGGTGAAATACTGACGCTGCCGGTCGGCAGCGCGAACACGAAAAAGGGACGGCAATTGCCGTCCCTTTTTTTTTGCGCGAACGAACAGAGGGGTCAGGCATTTTTTCCCGGCAGCCGGGAAAAGCTGCCTGTCCCCATTCCTATCCCGCCATCGTCAGGCCGCCGGAAACCGACAGCACCTGACCGGTGACGTAGCCGGCATCGTGCGACAGGAAGAACGCGACGACGCCGGCGATGTCGGTGGGCTGGCCGATGCGGCCCATCGGAATGGCGCGCGCCATGCCTTCGATGATGCGGTCGCCCTTGGGCCCGTTGCGTACCAGCTCGAGCAGGTTGGTATCGGTAGGACCGGGGCAGATCGCGTTGACGGCGATGCCGTGCCGGGCCGTCTCCCGCGCCAGCGTCTTGACGAAGCCGAGCAGCCCGGCCTTGGCCGCGGCATAGACGGCCTCTCCCGTGCTTCCCACGCGCGCGGCATCGGAGCTGATGCACACGATGCGGCCGCCGCCACTGCCGATCATCGCCGGCAGCAGTGCATGCGCGACGTTGAGCGCGCCGACCAGGTTGACGTCCAGGATGCGCCGCCAGTGCGCAGGATCGCTTTCGTGGAACAGCGAGAGCTTGTCGATGCCGGCGTTGCTGACCAGACCCGAGATCACGCCCAGCTCCTGCTGCGTCCGCTCGCGGGCAGCATCGACCGATGCCCGGTCGCTGACGTCGCACGCGGCGCCGGCGGCGCGGCCGCCCTGGCTGCGAATCTGCGCGGCGAGATCCTCGGCGCCCTGCCCGTCCAGGTCCCAGACGCCTACCGCGTGACCGTCGCGCGCCAGGCGCAGGCATGTGGCCCGTCCGATGCCGCCGGCTCCGCCGGTGACGACGACGTTTCGCTGCGCCTCGCTCATGGATCGCTACCGCACCAGGTCCAGCGCGCGTGCAACCTGTTCGCGATTGGCGATGCCGTCGCCGTAGGTCGGCTCGTCGGCTTTGACTCGCTTGAAGTAGATGTGCAGGTCGTGCTCCCACGTAAAGCCGATGCCGCCATGGAGCTGCACCGCATCGGCGATCACGCGCGGACAGGCATCGCTGGCATAGGCCTTGGCCATCGCGGCTGCCAGGGCGCGGCCCGGATCGTTGCTGTCGATGGCCCAGGCCGCGTAGTACGCCAGCGACTTGCAGTTCTCGACCTCGACCTTCATGTCCGCGCAGCGGTGCTGGATGGCCTGGAACGTGGCGATGGCGCGTCCGAACTGCTCGCGCACGCCGGTGTATTCCACGGTCATCTCCAGTGCCCGCTCCGCCGCGCCGGTCATCTCGGCAGCCAGCGCAACCTTGGCGACGTCGACGATTCCATCGAGAACTCCGGAGCCGACGGCGCGGCGTCCGAGCAGGCACCACTCCTCGACGCGCACGCCCTGCAGCGTCACCACGGCGAGCCGCCGCGTGCGATCGACGGTCTGCATTGCCTCGATGGTCAGGCCTGGAAGCGTCGCCGGCAGCGCAAAGAAGCCGAGGCCGTCATCGAGCCTTGCCACCACGACGACGGTATCGGCACCGACGGCGTCGGGAACGAAGAGCTTGCGGCCCTCCAGGACGAAGCCGGCCCCGTCGCGGCGTGCCGTGGCGCTGATGGCGGCAGCGTTCCAGCGCCCGGCCCTTTCGGCGATCGCGCAGGTCACGCGCCGCACGCCCGTGGCGATCTCCGGAACCAGTGCGCCGAGCTGATCCTCGCTGGCCGTTGCCAGCACGGCCGGAAGCCCGAGCGAGACGGTGGAAACGAAGGGCCCGGGCAGCGCCACGGCTCCTGCCGCCTCCAGCACCAGCACCAGATCGAGCAGACCCAGGCCGCTGCCGCCGTAGCTTTCGGGCACGGTCAGCCCGAGCCAGCCCAGGTCGGCGAGATCCTTCCACGCCTTGTCGGTGAACCCGCGCTCATCCTCGAGCATCGCGCGTGCGAACGAGCATGGCAGCTCGCGCTGCAGATAGTCGCGCACGGTCGCGCGGAGCTGCTCCTGTTCCTGGCTGAATCCGAAATCCATGTTGCGGACCGCGCGGCGCGATGCTCAGCGAGCGGGCGGAGCATCCTGCCCGCGCTGCGTCGGCGCAAGCGGAGCGGTCGGTGCCGCAGCACCGGGAGGCGCCGTCGCACCGCCGGGCGGCGACATGCCGGACGAAGGTGTCGCACCGCCGGGCGGCGACATGCCGGACGAGGGCGCCGAGCCTCCGGGCGAAGGCACGGCTGCAGGCGCCAGTGCACCGCCGAGCGGACGAACCACGGGCGCGAGCAATGCTCCGGCAGCTGGCGCGTCATCTGCCGGCACGACGGGCTCGGGCATGACGGCGCCGCTGGAAGCCACCTGGCGCCGCACGTTTTCGAAGATCAGGTCGAGGTAGTACTGAGAGTTCAGGCCGAGCAGGAAGACCTCGTCCTTGCCGGCCTTCTTCGCATACACCGCGGTACGCGTGGGATTGAGCTCGCCGAAGGCGACGGTCGAAAGCACTTCGCCGGCCTGCTCGATGCGGAGACGCACGCGCGGCGGGTTCAGGCCGTACTGGCCGTGCCGCTCGACGGTGTCGGCGACGACCTCGATGGGCGGCGTGCCGACCAGGCCATCGAGCAGCGCATCGACGATGTCACCGGGCGAAGCGATGCCTGCGGGCTCGGTCACCGTCCAGCGGCCGTCCTTGCGCTGGAACTCGACGGCGGCGTCGCTGCGCTCGGCGCGCACGCGATCGATGCGCTCGGGAACGGCTGCCAGGAACGGCTCGGTGGTGGCCGGCGCGCGCTCTTCGGCGATCGTGCGCGAGGAGTGCACGTTCCACAGATGTGCGCCCAGCACGATGGCCAGGACGTAGTAGAGCAGGACGCGCGGCCAGCTCACGGTCCGAATCTCCGGTACAGGAACAGCGCGAAGCCGACGAGCAGGAACAGGCCGGGCTGGACCACCACGGCGCTCCAGAAGACGCCATCGGCATCCTCCTGGCTGACGAAGAGCTGATTCTTGCCGCCGACCTTGCGCTGCGGACGCGTGCCCATCAGCGCATCCTCGCGTGCCAGCCAGTTGACCGAGTTGACCAGCAGGTCCTTGTTGCCGAGGTAGTCGAGGAAACGATTGCCCGCGAAATCGGAATCGCCGAGCGCGACGATGCGCGTCTCCACTCCTTCTTCCTTGGCCGAGGCCGCCGGTTCGGTCAGTGCAATGCCCACCGGCAGCGGCCCGTTGACGTCGCGGCCGGCGACGAACTCGGCACCGCCGCCTTCCAGGATGCCCGGATCGTAGCTGGCCCAGCTTCGCGGCCCGGTCTTGAGCAGGGTCTCGGCCACGCGGTGTTTCTCTTCGTCGGAGCGGGCGTTGACGACGGCGGCCAGCGAGAACATCGGAGGTGACTTCAGCGTCGAGCTGATCAGGTGCTGGCGATTGACGTCGGAGACCGCGGTCGAGAACTGCTCGCCGCCGGCCATGCGGTTGCCCGTGTCGAGCACGATGTTGGCGCCGACCTCAATGCCGTACTGCCCGAGCAGCGCCACCAGACGCGGCGCGCGAAACGGATCGATCATCACCAGCGCCTTGCCGCCCTTGTCGAGCCAGCGTCCGAGCGAGCGCACCTCCGGTTCGAGCAGGTCGCTCTTGGGCCCGGGGATCACGATGATGTCGGCGTCCTCGGGGACCTCGGCGCCGTCCAGAAGGCTGAGGGGCTCGACGGTGTAGGACTCCATCGACAGCGCCTCGCGCAGCAGCGAGCAGCCCACGTTGCGGTCGGTGTTCTCGACGGAGCACTCGCCGTGTCCGGTCAGCGAGTAGACGCGCTTGGCGTCCTGCATGACGCGCAGGATCGACGACATCAGCAGGCTCTCGTTGGGATTGCTGAAGTCGGCGCGCTTGCTGCCGCTCTCGACGACGGTGGAGCCGTAGGTGCTGACGCCATACTGTGCGGCCAGCGCCGGATTGCGGTTGACGTCGACGATGTCGTAGGTGATGTGCGGCTGCTCGCGCGAGACCTGCCACAGCAGATCCTTGATGTAGGGATTGCGCGGATCCTCGGTGCGGATGAACGACAGGATCTTGATCGGTTGCGCCACCTTGTCCAGCACCTGGTGGGCGTGGTCGGACAGCGTGAAGCGGTTGCCGGGGCTCAGATCGAAGCGGACGTTGTGGATGTAGGCGGCGGCCACGACTGCGACCAGCAGAGCCGTCAGGCCGATGGTGGCCACGACCAGCTGGAACCAGCGACGCGTCGTGATCGAGATCATCGCCGGCCACTCCACTGCCGCGATTCCATCGAGCGCATCGTCAGCCATCCCATCAGCGTCGTTAGCGCCAGGAAATAGGCGACGTCCTTCAGATCCACCACGCCGCGCGCGAACGGCTCGAAGTGATCGTAGGCGCAGATCTGCGAGACCAGACCGAGCCAGTCACCGGGGACGGCGGCTTCGTTCCAGGACAGGTTCCACAGCAGCAGGATCGAGCCGAAAGTGAAGACGGCGGCGATCAGCTGCGTCTCGGTCAGCGAGGACAGGAAGATGCCGATCGAGACCATCGCGCTGATCAGCAGGAACAGGCCCAGGTAGATGGCGCCGACGTGGCTGAGATCGAACGCCTCGACCCGATAGATGAGGATCGGATAGAGCACGGTCGCACCGATCAGCAGCGCGAACACGCTCATGCACGCCAGGTACTTCGACGCCAGGATCTCGAAGTCTCGCAGCGGCGCCGTGTAGAGAAGCTCGACGGTGCCCAGGTGCTTCTCCTCGGCGTAGACGCGCATCGTCACCAGAGGGATGACCGTGATGACTACGCGCACGATGTCGGCGTAGAGGCGCTGCCACAGATGCTCGACGATGCTCTCGCCGAAGCCGAACGTGATGAAGGCGTTCAGGTTGGTGTAGAAGTAGTAGCCCGACAGCGCCAGGAAGACGGCGCCGACGAAATAGACCAGGGGCGATGCGAAGAAACCTCGCAGCTCCTTGGCCAGCAGCGCCAGGAAAGGCTTCATGCCGTTCGTTCCTCGCGACCGGAACGCTCCAGGATCTCGACGAACAGGTCCTCGAGGCTGAGCAGCCTCGGGCTGACTTCGTGCACCTCCCAGCCGCGCTCGACGAGCACGCGAACCAGATGCGAACGCACGGCCGATCCGCTTCGCGAGCGCACCGTCAAGGTCAGGATGCCTGCTCGCGCCCGCTCGGTGACTTCGGCCGACTCCACCCCGGTGGTCTCGCGCACGGCAGCCAGCACGGCAGCTTCGGGGCCGCTGACCCGCACCGAGGTCTCGCCGCGGCCGGCCGTCTTCTCGGTCAGACCTTCGACGGTGTCCTCGGCGATGAGCTTGCCCTGATCCAGGATGAGGACGCGCCGGCAGGTCACGCTGACCTCGGGCAGGATGTGCGTGGACAGCAGCACGGTGGCAAGGCCCGAGAGCGTGCGGATCAGGCTGCGGATCTCGACGATCTGGCGCGGGTCCAGGCCCACGGTCGGCTCGTCCAGGATCAGGATCTGCGGCTGATGGATGATGGCCTGGGCGATGCCCACGCGCTGCTTGTAGCCCTTGGAAAGCTTGCCGATCTGACGCCGCCGCATCGAGGTCAGGCCGCACACGTCCATGGCCTCCTCGACTGCGCTGGCGACCCTTCCTTCGACGCCGCGCACCTTGGCGATGAAGGACAGGAAGCCCTGCACCGACATGTCCGGATACAAGGCAACGCGCTCGGGAAGGTAGCCGATGAGGCGGCGTGCCTGCAGCGGATCCTTGCGGATGTCGACACCGTCGATGCTGCAGCTGCCGGAGGTGGGCGCGAAGAACCCGGTCAGCATCCGCATGATGGTGGTCTTGCCCGAGCCGTTGGGCCCGAGCAGTCCGACGATCTCGCCTCGCTCGACGCGGAACGAGACGTCGTCGACGGCCCGGAAGAGGCCGTACTCCTTCGTAAGATGGTCCGCCTGGATCACCGGCTGTCCTTACCTCGCATTGCCCGGAAACGAAGACGCCGGCCCGGAGGCCGGCGTCGAGGATTGTTGCCGAAAACGAGGACGGTCTCCAATTTCCGCGAGGAAATCGCGCCGCCGTACGGGACTAGCCGATGCGTCGGAACCAGGTCTTACCGCCATCGGTCGTGTTCATGATGAAGCCGAAGCCGCCGACCATCCAGCCGATCTTGTCGTCATAGAACTTGACCTCGCGGATCCAGTTGTTGACCTGCGTGCCGAGGTTGCCCTTGCCGAGCTGGCCGCCGGCCGGAGCGTAGACGGCCTGGCCCGAAGCGCCGACCGCCCAGACCGAGCCATCCGGAACGATGGCGACCGAGTAGAACGGCGAGTCGTACTCCTTGACGCCGTGCGGAACCCACTGCCAGGTCTCGCCCGCGTCGGTGCTGCGCGCGACGCGGCCGTCCAGACCCACCACGTAGGCGTCGTTGCCGCGTACCTCGACGTCGAAGAACGTGGGCAGGTCCATGATGTCGATGTAGTCGTCGCCAACCAGCGAGGCGTGCTTCTCGATCCAGGTGGCGCCGCCGTCGGTGGTCTTCATGATCTTGCCGAACTCGCCGACCACGAAGCCGGTCTGCGTGTCGCTGAACTGGACGTCGTAAAGGACCGGGTCCTCGAAGGCGATCATCGCGTTCTCGTCCAGCTCTTCGGTCAGCTTGGGCTTGAGCGTGGTCGAGACCCAGGTCTTGCCGCCGTCCCTGGTCATGGTCAGGTTGGAGCGATCGCCCACCGCGACGGCCGTGTTGGCATCGACCACGCTGAGCGCGAACAGCGGTGCCAGCGGACACTTGTTGGACTCTTCGGTCGCGTCCGGATCGCCGCCCTGCTCGCGGCACTCATCGCTCATGTAGGACTTGAAGTCCTGTTTCTTCCAGGTCTTGCCCGCGTCCTCGGTGCGCAGGATCGTCGAGTTCTGTCCGACGATCCACCCTGTCTTCTTGTCGGGCGCCATGTCGATGCTGTAGAGCGCCAGGTCGGTACCGGAATCGACGACGTTCCAGGAAACGCCCATGTCGTTGGTGGAGAGGATCTTGCCCTTGTAGCCGATGACGATGGCCTGCTTCGGATCGAGCATGACCAGATCGTAGAAGCGGTCGGCGACGTAGATCTTCTGCGTCGTCATGGGCTCCCAGTCGTCCTCGCCGTGGCAGGCCGCCATCGAAAAGGAAGCCGAAGCGGCCAGCGCCAGAGCCAGGTGTCGGCCCGACAGATCAGTCCATCTCATTCTGCACTCCTAAAGACTGAAGAGAACGGGGATTCGGCCGCATCGGTCAATTCGGCCGCCCGCAAAACGCACTCCCTTTAACGACCAGGGTGGAGCAAGTCAAAAAAGCTACTCGGCAACGGCATCGGCCGGGAAATACTCGCTGCGTTCGGCGCCTTCGACCAGGGTCTGGTTGTCGATCTTCCAGGCGCCGTCTTCTTTGACCAGCTCATAGAGCTCGTATTCGTCGAGGCCGAGCTGGTTCAGGAACTTGTCCTGCGACTTGAGGATGTTGGGGACCTTGGCGGTGCCGTCGGCCGCGACCGCGGCGGGAAAGACCTTGAAGCCGAAGATCTTCACCTCGCCCATCTGAACGATGTACTGCTGCTCCTTGCTCCACTCTTCCTTGCTCTTGCCCGCCTTCAGGGCCTTGGACACGAGCTCGTAGGCGTCGCCGAACTTCTGATCCTGCATCGCCTTCAGGTACCCTTCCACGGTCTGCTCGGGCGTCTTGCCGGCAGGCGCCGTGGCCGCCGGTGCAGGCGCGGCGGGCTTGGCTTCGGGCTTGGCCTCCTCGGCAGCGAGTGCGGTCGTCGAGACGAGTGCGGCCAGGACCGAGGCGAGGAAGGAGGTAGAAATGGCTTTCATGCCGGCATCGTAGCAACCGGCAACCCCAAGGCAACTCGGCTTTTTCGGCGTTTGCCCACCCGCCACCGGCAGACTAGATAGGCCCGATGAGCACACCCAACCCGGCCGCCACGCAAGGCACCCTTCCCGAGCGACTCAAGCAGATCTTCGACGCCTTCGTCGCGTACGGACCCGGCGCCACGGCCACGACCACGCGCTACCTGTTCCGCCTGACCGGCCAGGCGCCCGGTGCCTACCTGCTGGTGGTCTCGCCAGAGGGCGTCTCCTGGCAGAGCGCGGATTCCACGCCCGCCGACGTCACCATTCGCATCGATGCGGGAGACCTGGTCGCCATCGCCGATGGCAGCCTGGATGGACGCCTGGCTCTGGCCTCGGAGAAGATGGAGTTGGAGGGCGACCTCGAGCTGGCGGCGCAGATGGTCAATTCGATCTGTCCGGCGGAGGCCGAGGCGTAGCCATCCTCGCCGAATTGCGCCGCGGGGAATGACAGCGCCGTCTATCCGTCCACGCTCAGCCCTTCGAACACCTCGCGGATCACCTTCAGCACCACCTCGTCGTCGAACGGCTTCGAAAGGTACAGGTCTGCTCCCATCTCCAGCGCCCTGCTCTCGTCCGACTTCTGGCCCTTGGCCGTCAGCACGATCACGTAGGTGCCGATCAGGTTGGGATCCTGGCGCACGGCGCGGCAGAACTCGTAGCCGTCCATGCGCGGCATCATGACGTCGACCAGGATGACCTTGGGCAGCATGCGCCGCACCAGCGTCAGGCCGGCTACGCCGTCGGCGGCCGTTCCGACCTCGACGCCCTCGGCTTCCAGGATGAAGGCGACGGTTTCTCGGATGTTGGGCTCGTCGTCGATCAGGACGACGCAGTCGCGAAGATGAGCGTTGCGGGCCGGAGGACTCATCTGCCATCTCCCTTGGGCACCCACGATGCCGGGCGCTTTTCCAGGAATGCCATGATGCCCTCGGCCGCCTCGTCCGAAACGCGAAGGCGCGCGATCATCTCGGCGGTGTAGTCGAGCGCGTTCTCGATGCCGAGCCGGTGCACGGTATCGACGAGCTCCTTGGCGGCGATGAGCGCCTCGGGCCCGGCCTTGCCAAGATCGGCGGCCACCTTGTCGACGGCGGCATCGAGCTCGCCTTGCGGTGCCAGCACGTCGATCAGCGAATACTGCAGCGCCTGGTGCGCATCGATGGGCTCGCCGGTCA
>DASPNH010000034.1:0-52301 GCA_035626675.1 Binatia bacterium | reverse complement strand
GCCATCGATCGACAGGTCGCCGCAGATCGTGGGTAGCGGAAGCGTCGTGGTCGTCACCGGCACGGTCGTGGTCGTGGTCGGCAGCGTGGTGGTCGGGTCCTGGCTGGTGGTGGTCGTAGTCGCAAGCGTCGTGGTGGTCGAGGTCGTCGCCGGACCGTCGTCGCAGGACTGCGGAGCGGGCGCGTTCCTGGCCGAGAAGCGTCCGGGCTCATCGCGCGTGACGTCGCCGCCGAAGCGCACGCATACGCGCAGCGTTCCGCTCGCCAGCGACAGCGCCACGCTTCCCTGCGAGGCTTCGTCCAGCGTGATCCCCGTTGAGCGCGCCTTCACCTTGAGCGAGCCCGCCTTGATGCGAGCGGCCCTTACCGGCGAAGCGCCGGCCGGCGCCTGCGGGTTCTTGAACTTGTACGAATCGCCCGTGCTGCTGGCCGACCACAGCGCAGCGGGCAGGATGAACGTCGAGCTCTCACCTGTTTGCGGGTTTCGGACCGTAAGGCTCGCTCCGGTCAGCGTCGGGTCCTCGTCGCCGCCGCGTGCGGGCGCGGGGACGGCGGCATCCGAAGCCGTCAGCGCCAGAGCTTGCGACGAGTCGGTGGATTTCATCGACAGCTTCCTGCCCGGCGACGAAACGTCTTCGGCAGAGGCGATGGAGGGCAGGGAGGCGACGACTGCCACGAGCATGGTCAGGGCGACGTTGTTCATTGCGAGTACTCCGCGAGGGTAGGAGCGAGTGGCTCCAGTCCAGACATGCCGAGCCGACGTCAGCAATCGAGTGGCACCCGATCTGGCACCTCGTCTGGAGTTTTACCCACCTGAACCACGGCGAGTGGACGCACGCGCCGCGGGCCAGGCACGGGGAGGGCCCTCCATCCAGGGATGCCTGCGCATGGGCGTCCGGGGATTGCGCCAAACCGTCTTGCTGAGGTCGGCACAGGCGGCGTAGCCATGAAGGAACCCGACGTTCGCCTTCAAGCAGAACGCAAGGATCTGCGCGCAGCGAAAAGGAGAGTTTTCCATGCCGACATTGTCACGCTCCGTCCTGGGAGCCGCCGCCGCCGCATTCGTCCTGACGGCCCTGCCCGCACCTGCCGAAGCATTGAGCGAGAACGAGACCGAGTGCCGGCTGGCCATCGCCAAGAGCATGGCGACGTATACGCGAGCCGTGCTGCGCGTGACCAAGAAGTGCCACCACCGGCGCAGCTCGGGGAAGCTCGAATCGACGATCGACTGCAACGACCTGGCGCAGGCCGATACCAGGAACAAGCTGCCCGAGTATCGAACGCTCGTGCTCGAGCGCATCGGCGGCGCCGGTAGTCCGTGCGCGCAGACGCCGGGTCTGCTCTCGCGCTACCCTTCGTGCCCGGCGCCGGCACAGTCGGCCGACAACGGCGGTGCCACCACCGGCATCGACAGCTTCGCCGAAGTGGCACAGTGTCTGATGGCCCTGACCGACGAAGAGATCGGCGCGCTCGCGGCCGAGACCGCCGGCTCGCCGCAGTCGACGCTGAGCGAAGGCGCGCTGGCCTGCCAGACCGCCATCTCCGAAGGCATCAAGAAGATCGTCAAGCGCTACATGCGCGAGCGGCGGCTATGCCAGCGCAACCTGGACCAGAGCGGGGGCGGCATCGAGTACTCGTGCGACGGGCAGGATCCCGAAGGGCGTATCGCCCAAGCAAGGACGGCAGCGTCCAACGCGATCGCCACCCACTGCGCGCTGCCGAGCCAGGAGCTGGACACCATCGGCTCGTGCGGCAACACCGTGGCCGAGCTGCAGCAGTGCGTGATCTCGGCGGCCAACGAATCGGGCGGGCAGCTGATCGAGAACGCCTACGAGCTGCCTGGCGCCACCACCACGACGACCTTCGGCGGCCCCACTACCACGGTCGTCGGCCCGACCACGACGCTGGACGCGCCGACCACGACGCTTACCGGGCCCACCACGACACTGGACTCACCCACGACGACGCTGACCGGACCGACCACCACTCTGGATGCACCGACGACGACGCTGACGGGCCCGACCACGACGCTGACCGGACCCACCACGACGCTCGGCGGGCCCACCACCACGACCCTGCCCGAGGTTGCGTGCGCCGATACCTTCCCGCTGTGCACCGGCGCGTGCGGTGACGGCCAGTTCTGCGGCGTCGACGGTTCGGCCTGCGTATGTGCGGCTGCCACCGGCGAATGCGCGCCGGCCACCATCCGCAGAACTTTTCACGCCAAGTACGAAGGCAGCCAGACCAGCCTGAGCACGGGGTGGACCGGCACCGCCCACGACGTGGACATTCCTGGCGGCAGCCAGGACACGGTCGACGTCGTGTGCGACGACCAGTGCCAGAGCTGCGACGTCTCGCTCAACGTGCGAGAGGGCGAGCCGGCCTCCAACTGCCGCTGCGCCGGCGATCCGCAGACCGCCTGCACCGTCATCAACGGACCCGATCCCGACAACTGCCCCGCGCTGGACACGGCCTGCAACTGCTACTTCGGCTCGCCGCTGGCGATCTCGGCAGGCGGCACGCCGGTGTGCGTCACCAACGAGATCCTCGAGGACTACAGCGGCACCATGAACCTGCGCACCGGCGAATGGTTCGAGCGCACCAAGCTGGCCTCGGTCGTTCACCTCGGCGCCGACGTCTTCAATCCATGCCCGCTGTGCGAAGGAGACGCGACGCCCAACGACGGCATCCGCGGCGGCAGCTGCAGTGGCGGCCTCGAGGACGGCCAGGCCTGCGACGTCAACGGAATCCATCAGACGTTCGGTCCGACCAGCTTCGATTGCCCGCCGCCGACGTTGAGCAACATCAGCGGCAGCGGCTTGCTGCTCGACCTCAAGTTCTCGACCGGGCCGCAGACGCTGGCGTACGACCTCCCCTGCGACACGCCCTCTGGCCAGATGTGCCCATGCCGTGTCTGCTCGGGCAACAGCCGCGTGGGATGTTCCTCCAACGCCGACTGCATCGAGTTCGACGCAGGCGAATGCACGGCGGGCGGAGGCGCTGGCGTGCAGCCGAACGAGTGCACGAACTTCGCGTGTGCCGACAGCGTCTGCACCGAAGGCCCCATCGACACCTTTTGCGACGGCGTCACGCATCCGGACGGGCGAGGCTTCATCACCTGCGTCACCAGCGTGGACTGCCAGGCGCTCGGCGCCGGCCAGTGCACCGTCCAGGACCTTCGCCGCTGCTACGACGATCCGATCTCGGTCAGCGGCGATCCCGACATCGCCGAGCCGATCAAGGCCTCGATCTTCTGCATCCCACCCACGACGAGCCCGGCGGTGAACTCCTCGGGCGGCCTGCCGGGGCCGGGCGTGTTCAAGCTCGACTTCGATGCGGACGTGCGCTGTCAGAACGATCCGAGCAAGGTCTACGACTTCCCGAGCGGCTCCAACTGCAACGCTTCGACCACGACCACGCTACCGACGGGTACGACTCTGCCGCCTCTGACCACGACCATTCCGGACGTGCCCACCACGGTCCCGCTGCTGGACTGCGCCGAGGCGGCCCCGCCACTTTGCATAGGGGTTTGCAGTGTCGGCTCCAGCTGCACGCAGGGCCTCAGCGGATGCCAGTGCGCCGGCCTCGGCGTGGCTCCCTGAGCACCAGATGACCTGACCCGGATTCTTCGCTACGAGGGGCGGCAATGGATGCCCCCCTCGTCCTGCGCCACGACGGCGGCGCCATCGCCACGCTGACCCTCAATCGCGGCGAGCGGCTCAACCCTCTGTCCAGCGCGATGCTGGCGGCTCTTCAGGAACAGCTCGACCTCGTCGCAGGCGACGCCGACGTGCGAGTGGTCGTGCTGGCCGGGGCGGGCAAGCATTTTTGCGCGGGGCATGACCTTGGCGAGATGGCGGCACACAAGGATCGTGACTGGCAGCGCGAACTCTTCCTGCGCTGCAACGCGATGATGATGAGCCTGGTGCGCCTGCCGCAGCCGGTCATCGCACGCGTTCACGGCGTGGCGGTCGCAGCCGGCTGCCAGCTCGTGTCGATGTGCGATCTGGCAGTGGCGTCCACGGAGGCGCGCTTCGCGCTGCCCGGCATCAAGAGCGGCCTTTTCTGCACCACTCCCGGCGTCGGCGTCGGTCGCAACCTGTCGCGCAAGCACGCGATGGAAATGCTGCTGACCGGCGATCCGATCGATGCGGCCACGGCGGAGCGATGGGGACTGGTCAACCGCGTCGTCGCGGCTGCAGAGCTCGATGCCGCGGTGGAGGCGCTGGCACAGAAACTTGCCGGCTACAGCGGCGCGGTCGTCGCACTGGGCAAGCATAAGTTCTACGAGCAGGTCGAGCGTGGACTGGACGATGCGTACGGCCTGGCAGCCGAGACGATGGCCTGCAACATGACGTACGAGGACGCAGCCGAGGGCATCGACGCGTTTCTGACCAAGCGCACGCCGGACTGGCGACAGCGCTGAGCCATAAAAGAGAACGCCGGCGTAGCATTGCTGCACCGGCGTTCTGCAATGGTCTGTCAGAAGTTCAGAGCCTACTGGCCCTGCGCGCCTTTGGCCGGAGCAGGCCCGCCCGCGGCGGGAGCCGAGGCCGGCCGGTTCTCCGGCGTACCGGGTGCATGACCGCCCGCCGGACCGGTGGTCGCGGCGCCAGCCTGGCACTTCTTCACTTCGTCCACGGACACGGCCATGCGCTCGGCGATGTCCTCGACCTTGCGGCCCATGTCCAGGTCCTTCTTGATGAGTCCGCAGTTCACCGCTGCAGTGGCCGGGACCACTGAGGCAGCCATCAGAGCCATCGCACCAACGACACCAAGAATCGGCTTGCTCATAGATCGCTTCTCCTTCGTCTCGTTCATTCGAGTTCCCGCCGTTCGCTACCCGATGGGGATGCACCCTCATGCGCAATGCGCTGGTGAAGCATCGGGACGGCGGCGAAATCTCGTGTTGAGGGGACTATGGCCGGTGCTTCGCGATGGCAGCAAGGCTTCCCCCCAAAGAACCCGGTCGGCCCAGCGCGCCACGCCGGTAACTGCTGACAATGGCAATCTGATCGCTGCCGGCGTTGCAGCGATGCGCGACGCTGCAGCGCCGGGAGACGGGGGTGGATGTCGCGAGGCGGCGGCGGGGAACCCGCGTACTGCCCGCATGGGATGACCGCGCGCGGGCGACACTTGCCTCCCGTGCGCTGCGTTTCCGTTCAGGCCGCTTCGGCCAGATGGGTGCGAAACGCGAGTTTCCCACCCGCCTCGTCGCGGTCGACGTCCACCTCCATTCCGTCGCGGATCTCGCCGGAAACGATGCGCCTGGCGAGCTCGTTCTCGATCTCGCGCTGGATCGTACGCTTGAGCGGACGTGCCCCGAAGGTCGGGTCGTAGCCGACCTCGGCGATGAAGTCGCGGGCACCGTCGCTCAGCCGCAGGCGGATGTTGCGCGCTTCCAGACGTGCCTGCAGCCGGGCGACCTGGAGATCGACGATCTGGCGCAGCTCCGCTTTGGTCAGCCCGTGGAAGACGACGATCTCGTCGAGGCGGTTGAGGAACTCGGGCCGGAACTCGCGCGACAGGAGCGCCAGCACTTCGGTCTTCATGCGGCCGTACGACTCGGGATCGCCGCCGCCCCGGTAGGCCAGGATCTCCTGGCTGCCGATGTTCGAGGTCATCAGGATCACCGTGTTGGTGAACACCACGGTGCGTCCCTGCCCGTCGGTCAGGCGTCCGTCGTCGAGCACCTGTAGCAGCGTGTTGAAGACGTCGCGGTGCGCCTTTTCGATCTCGTCGAGCAGCACGACGGTGTAGGGCCGCCGCCGCACCGCCTCGGTGAGCTGGCCGCCCTCTTCGTAGCCGACGTACCCGGGAGGCGCGCCGATCAGGCGCGAGACCGAGTGCTTCTCCATGTATTCGGACATGTCGATGCGAACCATCGCGTGCTCGTCGTCGAACAGCTCGGCCGCCAGTGCGCGCGCCAGCTCGGTCTTGCCGACGCCCGTGGGGCCGAGGAACAGGAACGACCCGAGCGGACGGTTGGGATCGGAGAGGCCCGAGCGCGCGCGCACCACGGCATCAGAGACGGCCTGCACGGCCTCGTCCTGTCCGATCACGCGTTCGTGCAAGCGGTCGGCGAGGTGGATGAGACGCTCGGCCTCGCCCTCCATGAGCTTGGAAACGGGAATGCGCGTCCAGCGCGAGACGACTTCGGCGATGTCGTCCTCGGTCACTTCCTCGCGCACCAGGCGCCGGCCTTCGCTCGACAGGCGCGTCTCGGCCTCGGCGAGCTGCTTCTCGAGCTCGACCAGACGGCCGTACTTGAGCTCCGCCGCCTTGTTCAGGTCGTAGGCGCGCTCGGCCTGCGTGATCTGATTGCGGACCTCCTCGATCTGGCTCTTGAGCTCGCCGAGCTTCTGGCTCTGGCGCCGCTCCACCTCCCACGCCGCCTTGAGCTCGTCGTGCTTGGAGCGGATCTCGGCGATCTCCTTCTCGATCTTGTCCAGACGCTGCTTGGAGGCGGCGTCGGTCTCGCGCCTGAGGGCCTCGCGTTCGATCTCCAGCTGCATCACGCGGCGCGAGACCTCGTCCAGCTCCACCGGCATCGAGTCCATCTCGGTGCGAAGGCGCGCGGCGGCCTCGTCCATGAGGTCGATGGCCTTGTCGGGCAGGAAGCGGTCGGTGATGTAGCGGTCCGAGAGCACCGCGGCCGTCACCAGCGCCGAGTCCTTGATGCGCACGCCATGATGGATCTCGTAGCGCTCCTTGAGACCGCGCAGGATCGAGATGGTGTCGGCAACCGAGGGCGGCGCGACCATCACGGGCTGGAAGCGGCGTTCCAGCGCAGCGTCCTTCTCGACGTACTTGCGATACTCCGACAGCGTAGTGGCGCCGATGCAGTGCAGCTCGCCGCGCGCCAGCATGGGCTTGAGCAGGTTGCTCGCGTCCATCGAGCCTTCGGAAGCGCCCGCTCCGACCACCGTGTGCAGCTCGTCGATGAACAGGACGATCTGTCCTTCGGCCTCCTGCACGGCCTTGAGCACGGCCTTGAGGCGCTCCTCGAACTCGCCGCGGAACTTGGCGCCGGCGATCAGAGCGCCCATGTCGAGCGCCATGACCTTGCGGTTCTTCAGACCTTCGGGAACGTCGCCCGCGACGATGCGGCGGGCAAGTCCCTCCACGATGGCGGTCTTGCCGACGCCAGGTTCGCCGATCAGGACGGGATTGTTCTTGGTGCGGCGCGAGAGGACTTCGATGGTGCGCCGAATCTCCTCGTCGCGACCGATGACCGGATCGAGCTTGCCCGCCGAGGCCATCGCGGTCAGGTCGCGGCCGTACTTCTCGAGCGCGTCCATCGTGGCTTCGGGATTCTCGGACTGGACGCTGGCGCCGCGCCGCAGATCGCGGACGATCTTGTCGACCTCGACGACGTTGATGCCCGATTCCTGCAGGATCCTGCCGGCATCGCCCTTGTCGGCGATGAGCGCGAGCAGCAGGTGCTCGACGCTGACGTAGGAGTCGCCGAACTTCTCCATGATGCGGCCGGCTTCGCGCAGGACCTTGGCGAGGCGCGCTCCGGCGTGCAGGTCGTTGCTGCCGCCCGGTGAGGTAGGAAGACGGGTCAGTGCCTGCTCGACGCGCGCCTTGATGGCGGAAGGCTCGCGGCCCAGACGCCGGATGATCGTGGGAACCAGGCCTTCGCTCTGCGTGACCAGCGCCAGCAGCAGATGCTCGGGCTCGAGCGTGGTGTTGTTGTGATCGAGCGCGAGTCCCTGAGCCTCGGTGAGGGCGGCGCGCGTCTTCTCCGTGTAGTTCTTTTCCATCGGTTTCTCTCCGTCCATTGCTCACGCCGGTCTCGTGCGAGACGGCGCGATGGCGTGCGAGCCGAAGCTAAGCACGATGATTTCTGGGGCAACCGCGGGGCTGCATCCGTCATGGGCTGGCTCCGAGGATACGCCCTTCCTAAGATGCTAGCTTCTGCATCGGACACGCCGGGAGATCTCACTTGAAACGCACCGTCGTACGCGCGGCCCGTCTGGGCCTGGGGTCTCTTCTCGTCATCGTCGGCGTCATCTCCGGCTTCGTTCCGATCCTGCAGGGCTGGATCTTCATTCTGGCCGGGCTCTCGATCATGGCTCCCGAGAGCGAGCGCGCCCGCAAGGTGCTCGACTGGGCCAAGAAGAAGCTCAAGCGTGAGGACAGGAAGGCCGAGTCTGCCGCGCAGCCGGCCGATCATGACGGCGCCGGCCAGCCGGCCGAGCACGCAATGCAGCCCGCTCACGCGGCACGTTCCGCGCAGCACGGCCGGGCCGCGCATGACGGCGGGCCGAAGCGCCCGGACCCGTATGACTCCGGGCAGCCGTCGTCTGGCGAGCCGCGTGCACAGTCACCCCGCGACGTGTAGAGGGAAGGCGAGCCCGCTGCGGGCGCAAAGGGAGCAACATGGAAGAGAAAGACCGCTTCGGGGACAAGCTCCGCAACAAGCAGAAGGCCGACGAGGACCGTTTCATCGCCCAGCAGGAGCAGGAGAAGCTGGCACGGCTGCGCGAGCAGGTGGCCAAGGAGAGCGCGCCGCGCGGCCTGTGCCCGCGCGATGCAACCGCGCTGGTGCTGCGTGAGCAGGACGGCGTCACGCTCGACGAATGCCCGGCCTGCAAGGGCCTGTGGATGGACCACGGCGAGCTCGACCAGCTGCTGTCCAAACGCAAGGACGAGGCCTGGATGACGCGCTGGATCCGTTCGGTGCTGGAGCCGCACAAGAGCTGAGCGCCCGGTGTTCACGGGCATCATCGAAGACCTGGGGTCGCTGGCCTGCCGGCGCGACCTCGAGGCCGGCCAGCGCCTGACGATCGCGACGAACCTGGCCACCACCGACTTCACGCTCGGCGAGAGCATCGCTGTGAGCGGCGCCTGCATGACCGTCGTCGAATGGACGCAGGACACGTTCGCCGTCGACGTCTCGGCCGAATCGCTGCGCCGCACCACGCTCGGCGCGCTGCGCGAAGGCGACCGCGTCAACATCGAACGCTCGATGAAGCTCGGTGATCGCCTGGGCGGGCACATCGTCTCCGGCCACGTCGATGGTACCGGCGAGGTCGCCGGCGTCCGCGACGAAGGCGAATCGTCCATCTTCACGTTCCGGATCGACTCGTGGCTGATGCCGATGCTCGTGGAGAAGGGCTCGGTCGCCGTCGACGGCATCAGCCTCACCTGCTTTCACTGTCGCGACGATCGCTTCGAGGTCGCGGTGATCCCTCACACCCGCCAGGCTACTACGCTCGGCCTGCGCCGCAGCGGCGACCGCGTCAACATCGAGACCGACGTGCTCGGCAAATACGTGGCGCGCCTGGTCGACTCCGCCATCCGCGCACGAGTCGGCTAGCGCGCCTTCGGCCCGCTCGGCTGCGGCGAAATCGGCGCGGCGTCGAATGGAGGCGCA
The DNA here is from genome assembly GCA_035626675.1 of Binatia bacterium. Classification (GTDB taxonomy): domain Bacteria; phylum Desulfobacterota; class Binatia; order UBA1149; family CAITLU01; genus DASPNH01. The sequence goes on along the minus strand of DASPNH010000034.1, from coordinate 42,917 downwards.
AATTCGGGCGTCGTCTCTGGCGGTGCGCACGGCGATGGCCTGCCACGAGGCCGTGCCGGCAGTGCGCACGGCGATGGCCCGCCACCGACGAGGCCGCGCCGCACGGAGGCCGTCATGAAAAATCGACATTGCAGCATCGCGGTGATGGCCGCAGCCCTGGCCATGGCGGGTGCCGCCGCAGCCGGCGCGCAGCCGACGAACGGCGCAGGGATCGAGCTCGCCCAGGCATCGCCGCAGCCCTCGGCAGTGCCGGGCGGTCAGATCGGCAGCTCCGGAACCGTACCCGGCAAATTCCCGGGTGCTGGTCCGGGCGGCAGCGCCGGGACCATCGGCAGTGGCGCTGCAGGTGGCGGCGGCCTCGGCGCCGACACGGGCGCATCCGGCACGGCAGGCAATGCCGGCGTTCAGGCCGAGCCGGGCCGGCGAGCCAACACCGCCGCACCGACCGAAACGGGACGGGGCACCGAACTGGACGCGGCAGCCGATCGCTCTCGCGCCGGCGCCGATACCGCCGTTGCGCCGAACACTGGCGGCGCCACGGACACCGGCACCGGAGCTGGCAGCGGCACGCCTGCCGGCACAAGGTCGGAAGTCGAAGCAGGCAGCCAGCTCGACAGCCCGGCGTTCGATGCCAACCTCGGCTCCCGCACCAGCTCGCAGACGCTTCCGGGCCGCGGCGGCGCCGCCGGAGCCTCGGGCGCGTCCGGCGCGGCGGGCAGCGGCGCAGGCGCAGCCAACCCGTCCGTGGGGACGGGTACGGCGAGCCCAGGCGGCGCGTCGACGGGCGGAATGGGGCGCTGAGCGCTTTCGCATCCGTCCACGCTCCCGAGCCAACGACGGCTGCCGAAGAGCGCGGACTGCATGATCGGAGGGGCGGTGCACTTGCGGCGCCGCCCTTTCTTCGTCGCCGCTATTTCTGGCCGCCCAGAGGCGCGAACGACATGCCGAGAAACGGCATCATTGCCGCCAGCGGGTCGACCTTGGAGTCGAGCGTCTTGCCGATACCCGACAGCAGGCCCATCACGCGCAGCACCAGCAGCAGATCGGAGGAGGCGCGGACGATGGGATTGGCGCGCAGCGCGCGCATCAGCTCGTCGTTGATGCGCTCGACCATGGCGATGTCGGCATAGGCCCGGCCCGCTCGCAGCGCCTGGCCCAGGAACAGCTCGGCGAGCGTGACGAACGTGTCGTCGTTTCCGCTGCGCGTGCGGAAGCCGAGTTGCCGGAACGCCTCACCGATCGCCGCCGCATCCTGCGCGATGATGGCGCTGGTCAGCCGGATCAGCCCATCGCGAAGCTCGGGCGTGAAATCCTTTGCCAGCCCGAGGTCCAGGATTACGAGCACGGGTCCGCGCTTGCTCTTCTGCACGAGCAGGTTGCCCGGATGCGGATCACCGTGGAAGAAACCGTAGACCAGGATCTGGCGGATGTAGGTGCGCGCGAGCAGTTCGGCGACCGCGTGCTTGTCGACGCCGATTCGCGCGAGACCGTCGAGGTCGGTGATCTTGACGCCCTCGATGTAGTCCATCGTCAGTACCGTGCGCCTGCACAGCTCGGAAACGGGCTTCGGAAACCGGACTGTATCGTCGCCGGCGAAGTCGGCGGCGAAGCGGCGCGCGTTGGCGGCCTCGTTGACGAAGTCCAGCTCCAGCGGGACGTACTTGTTGAGCTCGTCGAGCAGGATGCGGAAGTCGAAGGTCCGCTCGATTCGCGCCAGCAGCCGGATGAAGAACGCGAAGTTCTCCAGGTCGGTCGCGATCAGGCGCTCGATGTCGGGATACTGGATCTTGATGGCGACGTCGCTGCCATCGTGAAGGCGGCCGCGGTGGACCTGCGCCAGCGAGGCCGAAGCCACCGGCGTCTCCTCGATGTGCGCGAAGCATTCCTGCAGCGGGCGGCCGAGCTGGCTCTCCAGCCACGGCCCGATCTGCGCGAACGGCCGCGGCGGCACGCGGTCCTGAAGCTCGGCCAGAATGTCTATGAACTGCGGTGGCAGGATGTCGGCGCGGCTGCCTGCGAACTGGCAGGCCTTGATCAGCAGGCCTTCCAGATCGAGCGCCGTATCACGCGCCAGCTCGGCCGATCTGGTGTTCCAGGCATCGTAGAAGTCGGGCCGCCGGGAGGCACCGGTGATGGCGCCCCAGACCTGGCGCACCTTGTAGCCGCCGTAGATGGTGACGACCATGCGTGCGACGGCGGCGAAGCGCCGCAGACGCGTGGCAAGGGGAAGAGGTTCGAGGTCGGCCTGCTGCATCGGAGGCGGGTCCTCGCCCGAGCGAGGGCTGCTTCAGCGCGAGGGTTTCTCGCGCTCGAGCTCGTCGACGCGCTCGGCAAGGCGCCGCGTGGCCGCAGTCAGCCGCCACGCGTACAGGAAGATCAGGACGAAGAAGGCCGCGTAGGCGGCTCCCACGTAGGGCAGCGCGGTGGAGCCGACGATGGTGTTCACGACGGGACGCTCCTGCGGTACGACTCTTCGCTCAGCAGCTCCACACGCTCGCCCAGCCGCAGCGTCGACACGCACAGCGCCCACAGCCACAGCATCAGCAGGATCTCGGCGCCCATGCTCAGCATCAGTGTCGTGACCATGCGCGGATCCGAGATGCCGCCCTGCGGGTTGTTGATGACCTGCGGATGGATGGTGCGGAACAGGCGCGTCGCCAGCATCACCAGCGGCACGTTGAGCGCGCCGACGATGCACAGCACGGCAGCGTAGCGCGGCCCCATCTCGTTGTCGCGCGAGAGCGTGCGCAGCAGCAGATAGGATGCGTAGACCAGCCACAGCAGCAGGAACGTGGTCAGACGCGAGTCCCACGTCCACCAGGTTCCCCAGGCGGTACGCGCCCAGATCGAGCCGGTGACGAGCACGATGGTGGCGAACAGCATTCCCACCGACACGAACGCGTGCGCGGCGTGGTCCCACAGCGGCTTTCGAGTGTAGAGGTACATCGCGCTGCCGATTCCGCCGCCGGCAAAAGCGATGAAGCACGAGGTGGCGGCAGGCACGTGGTAGTAGAAGATGCGCTGGCTCAGGCCGAGCCCCGCATCGGTGGGAACCCAGAAGAAGATCGCCAGCAGCGAGGTGAGCACCAGGACGAGCACCGGATAGGGCGCCAGCCGAAGCAGCCAGCCTTGAAGGAAATCGACCATACCTCTCGCGTCCATTCGGCAGTGTAGTCGGGCAGGTCCCGCAGTCTAGCCGCCGCCGGCGCCGCCGAGTCAGTCCACCAGCACGAACTCGAACAGCAGCCAGCCCGAGGTCACGAACAGGACGTCGAAGGCGGCAAGCAGCGTGCCGCGCGCTCCGAGGCTGGTCACGCTGGCGCCGCCGAGCACCATCTCGGTGGCCTGCACGGCGGCGATCAGCAGCGGCACCTGCAGCGGGAGCACCAGCAGCGGCAGCACCATCTCGCGGGCGCGAGTGCCGAGCGCAGCCAGGGCGAAGAGCGTGCCGGCTGCGGCCAGCCCGACGGTCCCGGCAACCAGCACGAGCACGAGCCCGGGCAGGTTGGCCATCAGGTCGACGCCGAACAGCAGCGCGAACATCGGCACCAGCAGCGTCTCGAACGCCAGCAGCAGGATCACGTTGACCGCCAGCTTGCCGAGGAAGATCGAGCCGCGATCGATCGGCGAGATCAGCAGTCCCTCGATGCAGCCATTGTCGCGTTCGATGACGAAGCTGCGCCCCAGCGCCAGGACCGACGCGAACACGATCCCGATCCACAGGATGCCAGCCGCCGTGCGATCGATGTCCTGGGGCCGCAGCGCCAGTGAGAAGTAGAAGACGACCAGGACCAGCACGCCGAGAACGAGCAGGGTCGGAAGCGTCTCGCGCGTACGTGCCTCCAGCACGATGTCCTTCCAGATCAGCGCCAGCATCGTCGTATCAGCTCGCCGCCACCGCTTCGGCATAGTGGGTGGCCATCGCGCCGGCGTCTGGAAGGCGCCCCTGGCTGTCCCAGGCGATGCAGCCGCGCGCGACCACGACGGCGCGCGTGGCCGACGCCAGCGCGCGCTCCAGATCGTGCGTGGCCATGAGCACGGTGACGCCTGTGGCGCGCTGCTCGGCCAGGAGGTTGGCGAGCAGCTCGGCGCCGCTCGGGTCCAGTCCGGTCAGCGGCTCGTCCAGGAGCAGCAGGTCGGGCTCGTGCAGGATGGCGCGCGCCACGCCGAGCCGCTGCAGCATGCCGCGTGAGAACGTCGCCACGCGCCGGTCGGCGAAGCGTTCCAGGCCGACGCGCGCCAGCAGCGCGCGCGGCCTGTCGCCGTCGTCGACGCCGAACAGACGCGCGTAGTACTGCAGGTTCTCGCGCGGACTCAGGTCGCGGTACAGGAAAGACTCGTGGCCGAGATAGCCGATGCGCCGCCGCAGGCGAGCGTCGCCCGGCAGGCGACATCCGAGCACTCGCGCCTCGCCCTCGCTCGCGCGCAGCAGTCCGGCCAGCGTCCGGAGAAGCGTGGTCTTGCCGGCGCCGTTGGGACCGAACAAGGCCAGCGTCTCGCCGCCGGCGACGGTCAGGTCGAGGTTTCGCAGGATGGTCGCGGCGCCGAACCGCCTGGTCAGCCCACGAACCTGCACCGCCGGCAAGGGCGAGGCATTCATCTAGGCCGGCTTGTCCCGCAGCACCGCTCGCGCGGCGGCACGCTGCCGTGCCAGCAGCCACAGCAGATAGAAGAGATGGCTGGCCGCGGCCGCGCCCCACAGCAGCAGATCCAGGCGCCCGATCAGCGCGGCGAACAGCAGCGCATAGGCGATGCCGTCGCGCTGGGTGAAGCGCGAGACGAACTCGTCGCTCGAGGGCTCGTAGCTGCCGGCACGCTCGCGCGCCGCCCACAGATCGTGGAGCACGAAGACGTAGGCGAGCGCCGTGCTGATCATGAGGCCGACGGTCGCCACGGCTGCCAGGACCAGGGAGCCGCCGCCGCCTGCAGGACCTCCGGCCACGCTCCAAAGGAGAGCGATGTGGACGACGGTGTCTCCGGCCAGCTCGAGCTTCTCGCGAATGCCGCTGTCGCAGAAGCCCGCTCGCGCCATGACCGCTGCCGACGCGCCGAGCAGGCGCGCGAGCAGGAACAGAGCTGCGCCGGCAATCCCCGCCTCGTAGCCTGCGCCGCCGATGATCCATGCGGCGGTCAGGCCCACCATCAGCTTGATCGCGACGAGTCTGGCTGGCCGCAGCGGAGTCGGAGTCAGCGTTCGCGCGATGGCGCCGGCCACGCGACGCTTGACCGGCACCAGGCTGAGGCCGCGACGGTTGCCGAACAGCGTCTCGACCAGCTTGGACTCGGCGTGTGCGGTCGAGACGTTGTCGCTCAGGCGCTGCTCGTCGCGCGGATCCAGGTCCAGGGTGGCGCCGTCTCGAGCGAGCAGCTCGGCCAGCGCCGTCGATGCAGCAACGTGCGACAGGCGGCGTGCGACGTCGCGTGCCTCTGCCACGGGGATGCGGGCAAGCGGGACCGAGACCGCGCCGCGCTCGCAGACGCGGGCCAGCACGCGCCGCTCACGACGCGCCCTTACCTGCAGGAGTGCCGCGAGCGAAAGGTACCAGTCCGCGCTGACGACGAGGGCCAGATGCGCTTCGTCGCTGGCGCCGGCGCCGGCCTCGGCAAAGGCCGTCGAGCTCGTCGTGTCCGCGCGCTCACCCAGCAGCCCCGCGATCTCGGCTCGCAGCGCGGCAAGAGAGGCGGGCACCACCACAACCGGCGACATCCCGAGTCGATGGGCAGCCGCCACATGCCGCACCACCGACGGGACGCCGGCAAGCCGGGTCAGCGCGCCACGGCCGCTGACGAGCACGACGAACGGCTCTGCCATCAGGATCGTCTATAACGGTCCAGCAGCCGCTAATCGAACGGGATTCCACGGCTTCTGCAGGCGCGAGCGACGGCTTGCACGCACGGTATTCGTCTGGGAATCTCCGCCGCCATGAGCGCCCGATCCACCGTACTCTCCAGTTGGGGCGAGATCCTCCGCACCCAGAACCTCAAGGACCAGAGCCGGATGGACTTCGTGTCGCGCTGGCTGCTGATTACGCGCGCCAGCGTCTTTACGATGACGATCACCTCGGGCTTGATCGGAGGCCTGCTGGCGGCGCATTCCCCGACCGCCAACTGGTGGTTCTTCCTGCTCTCCGTGATCGGGCTGATCGTCGCGCACGCGGCCAACAACATGATCAACGACTGGTTCGACGTCTCCGGCGGCGTCGACACCGACGGCTACGTGCGCACCGTCTATGCGCCGCATCCGATCCTTTCGGGACTGGTTTCCAAGAAAGGGCTGCTCGCCGCCATCGCGCTCTTCAACCTGATCGACCTGCTGATCCTGGCCTATCTGGCAGCGGCGCGCGGGCCGCTGGTGGTCTTCTTCGCGCTGGCAGGCCTGTTCATCAGCGTCTTCTACGTAGCGCCGCCGGTGCGCCTGAAGCATCGCGGGCTCGGCGAGCCGGGCGTGGCCATCGTCTGGGGACCGCTGATGATCGGCGGAACCTACTTCGTCACCACCGGCAGCGTTCCGATGTGGGTAATGCTGGCCAGCCTGCCGTACGCGCTGCTAGTGACCACGGTCCTGTTCGGCAAGCACGTCGACAAGCTCGAGTCGGACTGCGCCAAGGGCATCCGGACCATGCCGGTCGTGCTCGGTCGCGAGCGCTCGCTGGCAGCGACTCGCCAGATGATGGTGGCTTTTTTCGTGGTGGTGGCCGTGCTGGTCCTGCTCGGCGTCCTCGGTGTCTGGTGTCTGCTGACGCTGCTGGCACTGCCGCGCCTGCGCGAGACGCTCGAGACCTTCCGCGAGCCGGCGCCGCGCAATCCGCCTCCGAACTACCCCATCTGGCCGCTCTGGTACGTGGCATGGGCATTTCGCCTGAACCGTCTGGCCGGCGGGCTGTTCATCCTCGGCCTGGTTCTGGACGCCGTCCTTCCGTTCCATCTGTAAATTGGACCTGCCCCCCACGTTTCGCGTAGTCTCCGCCCGCCGGTGAAGGAGGCAGCGCGATCCATGCGTCGCGACCTCCTGGCCGAGCCCATTCGCTTCGAGGAGTTCCGTTCATGCGAGAAGCCGTCATCGTGGCCAGCAAGCGCACTGGCCTTGCCAAATCGTACCGAGGCTCGTTCAACGCCACGCGCCCGGACGAAATGGCCAGTCACGTCATCAAGGCCGCGCTCGAGCAGGTTCCCCAGCTCGACGCCAAGGAAGTCGAGGACGTCATTCTCGGCTGCGGCTTTCCCGAAGGCGCGCAGGGCATGAACGTCGCCCGCATTGCAGCACTCGGCGCGGGCATGCCCGAGTCGGTGGCCGCCACCACCGTCAACCGCTTCTGCTCTTCGGGCCTGCAGGCCATCGCGATGGCCGCCCACCAGATTCGCGAGGGCGCCGATGCCGCCATCGGTGGCGGCGTCGAATCGATCACGATGGGTCAGGGCAAGATGAACGCCGACGGCATCGTCAGCGGCCGCGTCATGGAGATGTGGCCCGGCGTCTACATGGGAATGGGAGAGACGGCTGAAGTGGTGGCCGATCGCTACAAGATCTCGCGCGAGGATCAGGACAAGTTCGCGCTGCGCAGCCAGCAGCGCACCGCAGCCGCGCAGCAGAGCGGCATCTTCAAGGACGAGATCGCGCCGATGGCGACCAAGTTCGCCAAGAAGGGTGACGACGGCAACATGGTCATGGTCGACACCGTCGTCGACAAGGACGAGTGCAACCGTCCCAGCACGACCCTGGAGGGCTTGTCGTCGCTGCCGCCTTCGTTCCGGCAGGACGGCGGCACCGTGACCGCGGGCAATGCCAGTCAGCTCAGCGACGGCGCCTCGGCGACCATCCTGATGTCGACCGAGCGCGCCAAGGCGCTCGGCATCGAGCCGCTCGGCATCTATCGCGGCTTTGCCGTGGCCGGCTGCCGTCCCGAAGAGATGGGCATCGGTCCGGTCTTCGCGGTTCCGAAGCTGCTCGAGCGAGCGGGCCTGAAGATCTCCGACATCGACATCGTCGAGCTCAACGAGGCTTTCGCTTCCCAGCTTCTGTACTGCATGCGCACGCTCGGCATCAGCGACGAGCAGATCAATCCCAACGGCGGCTCCATCGCGATCGGTCATCCCTACGGCATGACCGGCTCGCGCATGACCGGCCACGTCCTGTACGAGCTGCGGCGGCGCGGCGGCAAGTACGGAATCGTCACCATGTGCATCGGCGGCGGCCAGGGCATGGCCGCCCTGTTCGAGGCCTGCTGATCGCGAGCGCCGGCTCCGCGCGCGCTATGCGCACGGAGCCGGCGCCCCATGCCGCACTCTGGCCGTGCCTGCTCCCGTCCCCAAGATCGTCCTGGTCGCAGGCGCAGTCAGCGCCGACCGTACCATTGCGCTCGAGCGGCTGTTGCGTCGGCAGGCGCAGGAGCGAGGCTGGGGCGAGCGCCTGGAGATTCGCATGGGCGGCATCGGCGCCGGGGCCGGCCACATCAGCGACGCGGGAGCGACGGCGCTGCGCGCGCACGGCATCGAAGCCATCGACGCGATCTGTCCCGATCTCGAGCGAAGTCGCGCACTCTTCGACGGTGCCGAGATCATCGTCTGTGACAGCGGCGGGGCGGCCGATGCCCTGGTCGACTGGGACGAGACCGAGCAGGCGGAGTTCGTCAGCCTCGACGAGCTGACCGATACCGACGGCGAGCAGGAGCCCGGAGAGCGCGCGATCGGCGCCGACGTCGACGAGTTCGCGGCGCTCGCGCCCGAGGTGCTGCGGCGGCTGATCGCAGTCGGCAGCGACTGAGGGGACGTGCCGGCGGCGATGCGGGCCGGGCATCCTCGAAAAAAAAACCGGCACTCCGCTTCCGCGAAGTGCCGGCATGGCATGTTCAGGCCATTGCAGCGCGGTTACTGGATCGTGCGCGGCCTTCCCACCGCAACACCGAAGTAGTCCGCGGTTCCGTCGCCGGTGCCGAACTCGACGACGTCGCACTCGACGTTGGCGTCGATGGAGTGCTTGGTGACGTTGTAGATCTTGGCGCGGGCGAAGCCGATGATCTTGATCTCGCCGTGCGGGTTCTTGCAGTCCGGGTAGTCGTAGACCGGAACGTTGACGCGCCAGTTGCCCGAAGCGTCCTTCTTGGCTTCGTAAAGCTCCTCGAATTCGTCGTACGCCGAGGAGACCGTTCCACCGGTGAAGTTGAAGTAGGTCGCGTTCGCGGTGACCGCAGGTGCCGTGAAGGTCCCGGTCCGCAGCCCATCGATGACGCTGCGCAACTTGCTCGCGCTGGCGGTGGGCTCGGTGAAGACGTGCCAGCCGGCGCAGCCGACGGTGCTGTTGGTCGGGTGGAACTTGATGCCCGAGTCGGTGCCGCACGGTGAATCCCTGGCGGTGAACCAGGCCTTGGAGATGCCGATCGGCACGTCGCCGGTGCCGGGCGGCATGGCCGAAGCGGCCGTGACGCCAGCGTTGGCTGCCGAGGCCGAGACCTGGAACGTGTCCACGCCGAGGACGCTCGCGAGCAGCGTCGAGACCGCGCCGTTGGCGGTCTCGTCGCGGCGGGCGCGTACCTGCACCACCTCGGCGCCCTTGTCGGTCGCGGTGATGGTGCCCGTGGACTTGTCGTAGGTGCCGAACACGACGTCGCCGGCGTCGATGCTGATGGACTTGCCCGCGGCGTCGTTCTGCTGAGCGAACTCGTTGATGTTGGCCAGGACGCGAGCCTTCTGCGAGCCCGTCAGGGTGTGCTTGCGATAGTCGCCGGTGGGGCCGAGGTCGTCATAGACGCGGGCCAGCTCACGGCTGCCGGAGATGCCGCCGGCATCGGCGATGTTCTGCAGCTGGGTGCGAGTCAGGACGACGTAGCCGACGTCGATCACCAGCGCCGCCATGCCGAGGATCGCCAAAGCGCCGCCGAGCGCGATCAGCGTGGCGACTCCGCGTTCTCCACGGCGCCCCCGCGCCGTGGCCTCTTCCTCACTACGATCGATGTGTTTCAGAGCGCGATCGGTGGCCAGACCCATGTTGCTTCCCCCCAGAAACTTTGTGGGTCGCTGGTGAGCAATTGCCGTGCCCCGCCGCGTTGATCGCGGCGACGGCCTATCTGTGCGGAAAGCATAGATGCGTGGAGCGGACACCGCGTCAGCAGTGAGACAACTGCGGGAACACTGCGGCACTTGGCTGCGGGTTCGTCGCCGCAGCTTGCCCTCGATCGAGGCCGCGCGATGCGACCTACTCGACGGTGACGCTCTTGGCCAGGTTGCGTGGCTGGTCGACGTCGGTGCCGCGTTCGACGGCGACGTAGTAGGCAAGCAGCTGCAACGGCACGGTCAGCACCGCGGGCATCAGCAGGCTCTCCGTCGACGGCACGGTGACCACCCACTCGGCAATGCGGCTGAGCTCGGCATCCGCTCCGTCGGTGATGGCCAGGATGCGGCCGCCGCGCGACTGCACCTCCATCAGGTTGCTGAGCGTCTTCTCGTAGACCTCATCCTTGGGGATGATGACCACGACCGGAAGCGTTTCGTCGATCAGCGCGATGGGTCCGTGCTTCATCTCGCCCGAGGGGTAGCCCTCGGCGTGGATGTAGGAAATCTCCTTGAGCTTGAGCGCGCCTTCCAGGGCCACCGGAAAGTTGACGCCGCGGCCCAGGTACAGGACGTCGGAAGCCGAGGACAGCTGGCGGGCCAGGCGAAGGATGTCCTGCTCGGTCTTGAGCGCGGCCTCCACCTGCAGCGGCAGCTCGACCAGCGCCTGGACGATCCGTGCCTCTTCCTCCGGCGCCAGCCTGCCGATTCGCCGGCCGAGCCACACCGCCAGCATGTAGAACGCCGACAGCTGGGTCGTGAACGCCTTGGTGCTGGCCACGCTGATCTCGGGACCCGCGTGCGTGTACAGGACGAAGTCGGCCTTTCGCGCGATCGAGGAGTCGACGACGTTGCAGATGGCGAGCACCTTGGCGCCGCGCTCGTGCGCCGCTTCGACTGCGGCCAGCGTGTCGGCGGTCTCGCCCGACTGTGACACCACGATCATCAGCGTGCGCTCGTCGAGTACCGGATTGCGGTAGCGGTACTCGCTGCCGTAGTCGACATCGACGGGAACCCGTACCAGACGCTCGATGGCGTACTTGCCGATCAGGCCGGCATGCCAGGCGGTTCCGCACGCCACGACCGCGATGCGCTCGATCGAAGGCAGGAGGCTCTCCAGCTCGTGCAGCTCGCCGAGCGAGACGGTGCACGCGTCCTGGTCCAGGCGCCCGCGCAGAGTGTCGATCATCGCGGTGGGCTGCTCGTGAATCTCCTTGAGCAGGAAATGCTTGTAGCCGCCCTTCTGTGCCGTGATCGGATCCCAGGTGATGCGGCGCGGGGAGCGGTCGACCGGCTCTCCGGCGAAGGTGTGGATGGAGACCTTGTCGACCGTGACGTCGGCCATCTCGCCATCTTCGAGAAAAATGACCTCGCGCGTGTAGTCGAGAAGGGCAGGAACGTCGGAGGCGACCAGGTTCTCGCCATCGCCGAGGCCGACCACGACGGGCGTCGCGTTCTTGGCCGCGATGAGGCGGCCCGGCTCGCTCGCCGACAGGACCACGATCGCGAACGACCCGCGCAGCCGCGCGATGGCGGCGCGAGTGGCTTCGGCAAGCGAGCGCCCGCCGCGGCGCTCGAGGTCGATCAGGTGGCCGATCACCTCGGTGTCGGTGTCCGAGCACATCTTGCAGCCGGCCTTGGCCAGCTCCTCGCGCAGCTCGACGTAGTTCTCGATGATGCCGTTGTGGATGACCACCACGTCGCCGGCGCGGTGAGGATGCGCGTTGCGCTCGGAAGGCTTGCCGTGCGTGGCCCAGCGCGTGTGCCCGATGCCGACGCTGCCGACCATCGGCTCGTCGCTGAGCAGCGCCTGCAGATTGTCGAGCTTGCCGACGGCGCGGCGCACGTCGATGGTCCCGTCGTTCTGCGTCGCAAGTCCGGCGCTGTCGTATCCGCGATACTCGAGCTTGCGAAGACCACCGATCAGGACGCTCTCGGCCTGGCGGTGCCCGACGTATCCTACGATGCCGCACATCCTACTTCTTCTCCTTGGGCGCCTGACGCGAGCGGAAGCTTTCGACCCATCCGCCGCGCACACGCTGCGGCTTGTCGTTGAAGGCCAGCGAGCCCGGCTCCACGTCTCGCGTGATCGTGGAGCCGGCGGCGATGTAACTGTCGGCGCCCACGGTCACGGGCGCGACCAGCTGGGTGTCGCTGCCGATCTGTACGCGATCGCCGATCACGGTGCGGTGCTTGCGGAAGCCGTCGTAGTTGCAGGTGATGGTGCCGGCGCCGATGTTGGCGTCCTCGCCGACGGTCGAGTCGCCGATGTAGGCCAGGTGGTTGGCCTTGCTGCGCGCGCCGATGGTCGATTTCTTGACCTCGACGAAGTTGCCGATGTGCACGTCGGCGCCGAGCTCGGCCTGCGGCCGAAGATGCGCGTAGGGCCCGACCTTGGCGCCCTCGCCGATGACGGCGTCGTCGGCGACCACGCCCCAGCGAACCAGTGCCCCATCGCCGACGCGCGTGTTTCGCAGGAAAGAGGCGCCTTCGAGCACGCAGCCCGCGCCGATGATGGTGGCTCCGGCCAGCCGCACCGACGGTCCGATGACCGAATCGGGCCCGATGCGCACGTCCACCGAGAGCATCGTCGATGGCGGATCCAGGAACGTGACGCCCTGGTCCATCCATTCCAGGATCAGCCGCTCCTGCAGGAGGCTCTCGACGCGCGCCAGGTCGGCGCGGCTGTTGACGCCCAGGCCTTCCTCGCCTTCCTCCAGCGTCGCGCACGCGGCGGCGCCCTGGAGCGAGGCGATCTCGATGAGGTCGGTCAGATAGTATTCGCCCTGCGCGTTGTCGCGGCCGAGCCGGTCCAGCTCGGCGGCCAGGAACTGGGCGTCGAAGCAGTAGGTGCCGGTGTTGATCTCGTCGATCATCACCTCGTCGTCGGTGGCATCGGCATCTTCGACGATGCGCAGCTCGCCGTCGCTCTTGCCGCGCACGATGCGGCCGTAACCGGTGGGATCTTCCACCTTGGCGCTGAGCACGGTGACCTTGGCTCCGGCGCGGCGGTGCTCCAGGACCAGCTCCTGCATGGTCTCGCTGCGCAGCAGCGGAACGTCGCCGCACAGCACCAGAACGTCGCCCTCGAACCCGTCCAGCGACGGCCGCGCCTGCATGACCGCGTGTCCGGTGCCGAGCTGCTCGCTCTGCAGCACGGTGGCGACCTTGCCGTTGCCGACGGCTGCACGCACGGCGTCGGCCTGATGTCCGACCACGACCACGGTCGGCGATGCGCCGAGCGCTGCGACCGAGCCGAGCACATGAGAGATCAATGGACGGCCCGCGACGTCGTGAAGGACCTTGGGGCGCGCCGATCGCATGCGCTTGCCCTGACCGGCCGCCAGGATGACGGCAGCCAGCGGACGCGCGCGCTTGTTCGAGGACTTGGTGGATTTCGCCATGGCTTGAAGCGGGACAGGGTAGATCAGAAATGCGTGCGTATGGAACGGCAGTCCTGGGACGGAAAAGGGGTCAGGCACCTTTTCGCCGCGCCTGACCCCTCTTTCGATATCGGCGGCTTACGGGGCAGGTTTCGCGCTCGGCTCTGCTGCCGCTTCGGCCGCAAACGGGTCAGCCGGGGGAGCCCATACGAGAAGGCCGCCGGTGTCCTGCGAGATCAGGAAACGGCCGTCGGGCAGCATGGCCAAGCCTTCGGGCATCAAGCCCGGGATGCGTGCCGAGCGCAGGTTGCGGCCTTCGGCATCGACCACGTAGACCTTCTTCCACAGCGCCGAGACCACCAGGAAGGCCTCGTGCCTGGGCTCCCAGATCACGTCCGACAGCGGCGCCGTCTCCACCGGATGCGAGCTCAGGATCCTGGCGTTCTCGAACTTCTCCTTGGAAGAGCGGATCGGGATGGCCAGTTCGATCAGCACCGCCGGGTCGTACTGGTTGGCGGCGTAGAAGCGCCCGCCCTCCTTGGCCTGCGAATCGGGGACGAACGTTATGCCCTCGATGCCGTCGCCGCCGCGGGCCAGGAAGTTGGGATTGCCCTCGAAGGTCCGGTCGATGGTGTATCGGCGGGTGATCTTGAAGTCGTCGGGCTGGACCTCGAAGACGATCTCGTGGCCTTCGCGGGCCACGTAGAGCAGGCCGGTGGCCGGGTCGATGGTGATGCCTTCCAGGTCGCCGCCGAGATGGCTGGAACGCAGCAGTTTGCCCTCCAGCGACACCTCGCCGATGTCGCCCTCGTCCCCGACGATGAAAATCGATTTGCGTTCCGGGTGGTAGACGATCGAAGATGGCTCGGCGAACTCGGGGAGGGGCCATTCCGTAACGGTCGGATCGGGAGTGCCGAACCGGAAGGCGACCAGAGTCGGGAGGAGGGAAACGACGAACGCCGCGCGCGCGAGGAACGCGCCGCGACTCAGCGGCATCACGCGCATCGCGGACCGACCGTGGTCCTTCGCGTTGCGAGCAGTCGTGCCGTGTCCGCGAATGCGTTCAAGCGTCAGTTTATACGTCATGGCTCGCCGGGAATTCAACGAGCGCCGTATCGGCGCGCATGCTCTTGCCCTCGCTGCGGCATTCGTCGCGGAACTCTTCGTCCTCTCGCATGCGCGTGCGGAGGTCACGACCGCGCCGGCCTCGGTCGGTTCGACTTCGAGCGCCGCGCGCGAGCGCAACGCCGGCGCCGTCGACGAAGGCGCCGTCGCATCGGTTGCGACGCCGTCGGTGCTGTCGCGGTTCCTGTCACTCTTTGGTCGCGAAGCCGAGACCGCACCGGACCCGCGACGCATTCCCGAGACGCTGATGGACAAGGACAATCCCTGGGGGCCGCTCCAGATCGTCGTCTTCAAGAAGGAGCGCAAGCTCAAGGTCTACAGGTTCGGCCAGCTCGATCGCGAGTACAGCGTCGTGCTCGGACTGAAGCCCGACGGTCGCAAGCGCTTCGCGTTCGATGCGCGCACTCCCGAGGGCAAGTATCACATCACCGGCAAGCGCCCGCACGGGCGATGGCAGTACTTCCTGGCGATCGACTATCCCAACGATGCGGACAAGGCCCTCTACGCCACCGAGCTGCAGAGCGGGCTGATTCCTGCGCTTCGCGGCCGGCCCTTCGGGATCGGCAGCGACCTCGGCATACACGGCAACGACAGACCGCAGGAACAGGCCTCCGGCCAGAACTGGACCAAGGGCTGCGTGGCGATGGGTGAGCAGGACATCGCCGACCTCTACTCGATCGTCGAGGTCGGCACGCCGGTCTGGCTGGTGCAATAACCGGCCGTTTTGCACCGCGCCGCGCGGGGTGTATTCGCCGAGCCGATGTTCTCCAACGCGCCCAGGCTCGATCGCGATGGCTCGCCGATCTCGCCCGTCGCCGAAGTCGTCGAGGAGATTCGCGCCGGGCGAATGATCGTCCTCATGGACGACGAGGACCGCGAGAACGAAGGTGACATCGTGGTGGCCGCCGAGAAGGTCACCGTCGAGCAGGTCAACTTCATGATCCGTCAGGCGCGAGGGCTGATCTGCCTGCCGATCACCGAGGAGCGCATCGCGCGCCTCGGCCTGCGCATGATGGTCACCGAGAATACCGCTCCTCTCGGAACCGGCTTCACCGTCTCGATCGACGCGCGCGGCTGCAACAGCGGCGGCGTCACCGCGCGAGACCGCTGGTGCACCATCCGCAAGGCCGCCGAAGAAGGCGCCGACGCTTCCGACTTCGTCATCCCGGGACACATCTTTCCGCTGCGAGCGCGCGAAGGCGGCGTCCTGGTGCGAACCGGTCAGACCGAGGGCTCCATCGACCTGTGCCGCCTGGCCGGGCTGTCGCCGGCTGCGGTCATCTGCGAGATCCTGAACGAGGACGGCACGATGGCGCGCCTTCCGGACCTGGTGCGCTTCGCGCGCGACCACTCGCTGAAGATCTCGACGGTCGCCGACCTCATCCAGTACCGCCTGCAGAACGAGTCGCTGGTCGAGCGCGTGGCCAGCGCGCGCCTGCCCACCAAATACGGCGGCGAGTTCACCGCGCACGTCTACCGTTCCAGCGTCGAGGAGGGCGAGCACATCGTGCTGGTCAAGGGCAGCATCGATCCCGACAAGGCGGTATTGGTGCGTGCGCACGCCGAGTATCTGCCCGGCGACGTCTTCGGCTACACCGTGCGCAACACTGCCGCGGTGCTGCAGAGCGCGATGGAGAAGATTGCCGCCGAAGGAGCGGGCGTGCTCCTGTACGTGCGGCGCCGCGGCCGCGGCGCCGCGATCCTGTCCGAGGACGGCGAAGGGCCGGTCTCGACCAATCCGACCGCGCGCCTGGCCAACTTCAAGGACTATGGCATCGGGGCGCAGATCCTTCGCGACCTCGGCGTGCGCAAGATCCGCCTGCTCACCAACTCGCCATTCCGCCTGCCCAACCTGGCCGGCTACGGCCTGGAAGTCGTCGAAGTCGTACCGGTCTGAAGCCGCAACGGCGCTACAGATCCACCGCCACCACCAGGAAGTGCATGTTCATTCCGTCGTTGTGGTCGCTCCAGAGGCCCAGGTTGGAGATGTGCCGGAAACGATAACCGATGCTCCACTGCACCGAGGACTCGCGCCCGAAGGCGATGCCGATGCCCGCGTTGTCGGAGAAGTTTACCGGCGAGCCCAATCCGTAACCGCTCAGCGTCGTGTAGATCAGTCCTATGCCGCCCTCGAAATACGGCGAGATGCGGTCCCACCCGGCCACGCGCAACTGGAAGTAGGGCACGACCGAGGCTTCGAAAGCCTTCTGGTCCTCCACCGACAGCAGCATCGCCAGAGGTTCGACGGCACCGGAGAAGTCGATGCGTGCGCGTTCGAAGAGCCTGTCGACGGCGTCGTAGCCGTCGAACCGCCAGCGCCATCCGAGGCCGGTGGCGACCATGTCCATGCGCTCCTCGTTGGCGTCTTCGTCAGGCGAATATCCGATCGGGATGAACGGGCCGCTCTCGATTGCGCCGGCGGTTGCGGGCGGGACGAAGGACGGCAGCAGGCAGGCCACCATCAATGCCGCAAGAAAGCGCAGGTCGGGTCGTCTCATCAGCATGTCCTCGAGATGGATTCGGCCGCTTGGCCGGCCGTGGCACGACTCGCAAATCCCCACTTGCTCGGCTACGTTGAACCGGCTGCCGCCCTTTTGCGAGCGCCCACCGTCTGACGTGTCCGTTTTGCGCACCCGCTTCCAACGATCGATCGCCCGCGTCGCAGCGCCCGTTGCACTGGTGATCCTCGTCGTCGGCAGCGCGCTCGGCGCATCGGGCGAGGGCCTTGGCTGGATCGAGTTCTCGTCGGAGGCGTATTCCAAAGCCGAGCACAGCGGCCAGCCTTTCGTGGTCACCTTCGGCGCCGACTGGTGCGCGCCGTGCAAGGAAATGGAAGAGCGGACCTACCGCGACCCCGCCGTGCTCGAGGCCGGCAAGGGCATGCACTTCCTTCACGTGGACATGGGGTCGGAAGACTCCTACGTGGAGGTGGTGCGCAAGAGCTTCAAGGTCTTCGGGGCGCCTACCACGCTCTTCTTCGGTACCGACCGCAAGGAACGGACGCGCCGCATCGGTTTCATCGGCCCCCAGGACTATGCGCAGCTGCTGCGCGAGACGCGCGCTGCGACGCCGGCAGCAAAGAAGGAATGATGACGGGCGGCGCCGCTGACACCACGCCTTCCAGGCTCGCCTTCGCCGACCTCGATCTCCCCGAGGGTGTCCGCCGCGGGATCGAAGACGCGGGCTTCGTCTACTGCACTCCCATCCAGGCCGAGACGCTGCCGTTCGCCCTGGCCGGCCGGGACATCGCCGGACAGGCGCAGACCGGCACCGGCAAGACCGCAGCCTTCCTCATCGCCACGTTCAATACCCTGCTGCGGCGGCCTCGCCGTCACGAAGGCTCGGGCTCGTGTCCGCGAGCGCTGATCATCGCGCCCACCCGCGAGCTGGCCATGCAGATCCGCGACGAGGCCGAGCTGCTCGGCAAGCACACCGAGCTGACGATCCACGCCGTCTACGGCGGCGTCGACTACAACAAGCAGCTCGATCGTCTCAAGCGCGGCGTCGACATCCTCATCGGAACGCCTGGGCGCCTCATCGACTACTACAAGCAGAAGGTCTTCACGCTGCGCGACAGCGAAGTGCTGGTGGTCGACGAAGCCGATCGCATGTTCGACATGGGCTTCATCGACGACTTGCGGTTCCTGGTAAAGCGCATGCCGCCACCGGGGGAGCGCATCTCGTCGCTGTACTCTGCCACGCTCTCCTACCGCGTGCTCGAGCTCGCCTACGAGCACATGCACGAGGTGCACCGCGTGGCCATCGACGAGGACCAGGTCACCGTCGAGCGCGTCGAGCAGACCGTCTACCACGTCGGCGTCGAGCAGAAGATGACCGTGCTCCTGAGCCTGATGGCGCGCGAGCAGCCCACGCGCAGCCTCGTCTTCGTCAATACTCGCAGCGCGGCGCGCCAGATCGCCTCGCGCCTGGAACGCCACGGCTACCGCTGCGGCGTGCTGATGGGCGACCTCGACCAGAACAAGCGCATCGCCATGCTGCGCGCCTTCAAGAGCAACGATCTGGACATGCTCGTGGCCACCGACGTCGCCTCGCGCGGGCTGCACATCGACGCGGTCACGCACGTCTTCAACTACGATCTTCCGCAGGATCCCGAAGATTACGTGCACCGCATCGGGCGCACGGCGCGCGCCGGTGCCTCGGGCAAGGCCCTGTCGCTGGCGTGCGAGCACTATGTGTACTCGCTGGAGGCCATCGAGGAGTACATCGGGCTTTCGATCCCGCACAAGTTCCCCGAGCCCGAGCTGCTGGTGCTGCCGCCCGCGATGGAGCGCGCCGAGGGCGGCCCGATGCTGAACCTGCACGAGTCGCCGATTCCGCCGAGGGGCGGGCGTGGCCGCAGCAGACGTGGTGGCGGCTCGGGAGGCCGGGATGGAACGGCGCGCAAAGGCCCGCGTCCAGAGCGCACGGCGAGCAAGCCGCAAGCGGAGCCGGCTGCGGTTCATGCCGATGCGGGCGGAGACGGCGACAAACCCAAGCGCAAGCGCCGGCGGCGGCGCCGCGGCAAGGGCGCAGCAGGCGACGGCAGCGCGGCTGGCGGTTCCGAGACCGCCTGAGATCATGGAGCGCGCAGCAGCTTTCGCAGCGCGCAGCCCCGCCTGGCGCGGCAACTTCGAGATCGATCACGAGCTTCGCGAGCAGCTGCGCCCCGGCGTCCGCTTCCTGTTCGAGCGCTACTGGCGCGTGCGTGTCCGCGGCCTGGCCAACGTTCCGCGCCGCGGCGGCGTGCTCCTGATCGGCAATCATTCCGGAGCGGTGCCGGTCGATGCCGCCATCCTGGCCTACGCCATGGACAACCACCAGGATGCGGACTCGCCGCGGCGAGTGGCGCGCATCCTCTACGACCGCTTCATCGACGGGATGCCCTGGCTTGCCGACATCTACCGGCGTGCCGGGGCCGTGCCTGCACGTTTCGCCGTCGCCGACGCGATGGCGCGCAGCGGAGAGGTGGTGGTCATTTTTCCCGAAGGCATCGGCGGCGTCGCCAAGCTCTTCGAGGAGCGCTATCGGCTCCAGCCTTTTGCCAGCTCGGCTGCACGTCTTGCCTGGAAGCACCGTCTGCCCATCGTTCCCTTCGCGGTCGTGGGTGCAGAGGAGGCCTATCCGGTCATCGGCCGCAGCGCCGAGGCTGGACGCGCCGTGGGCGCCCCGTACCTGCCCATCACTCCGTTCTTCCCGCTGCTCGGGCCGCTCGGCGCCCTGCCGCTGCCGAGCAAGTGGACGTTGGTCTTCGGGCCGCGTATCTACCTGTACCGCGAGCGGCGCTTCCGCGCGGGAGAGCCCGATTTTGCCGCCATGACGCAGCGCCTGCAGCGCAGCGTCCAGCTGCTGCTGGAAAGGCAGGTCCGTCAGCGCGTCTCGGTCTTTCTGGGGTAAGAGATGGAGGACATGATCAACATCGGAGACCAGGTGGTGCATCAGAGCCACCCCGGCCGGTTCGAAGTCGTCAAGATCGAGCCGACGCCGGGCATGAACGTCTACAGCCGCATCCTGACGATCCGCTCCAAGGATGGGCTGGAGCTCCGTGTTCTGGACACGGCGGTTCGCACCGTCGAAGGCGACGGCCTGCGCATCTAGCGAGGCGCGGCGACGATGGCCGTCATTCTCTACACCAGAGACGGCTGTCCTTTCAGCGACGCGCTGCGCGCCAGCCTCACCGAGCGCGGCCAGCGCTTCACCGAAGTCAATCTCAGCAGGCAACCGCAGTCCTTGCCCGAGCTCGTCAAGCTCACGCGAGGCCGGCGAGTCGTGCCGGTGCTCATCGAGGGTGCGAAGCTGGCCGTGGCACCGGATGGCGGAACCGAATTTTGAGCGCGACGATGCCTAGGCGATGCAAAGATCTCTGGTCAGGAGAAATCGGGCCGTGTATGTTTGCCGCGTCGTGGACGACAAGCGACTGTTCCTGCACCTGGGCGACCGCGTCTACAACGCGTACCACGAGGAGTGGGGCGTAGGCTCGGTGGTCGAGGAGATGACATCCACCGTCATCGGTGGAACCTGCCTCGTGCGAATCCTGTTCGAGGACGGTCAGCAGCGGACTTTCCACAACGATCTGGATCACGACATGTGCTGCTACTTCCTCGGCATGCGCCGCGAGATGTCGTTCGATTGGGATCGCATGCAGCGCACGTCGCAGCGCGCCACCAACGCCCAGCGCCCACGCCGCCGCGTCTCCGGCTGAAGAACTCGCCGGTCGAGCCGAGCGCGTCGCGAAGCCCGTTGCTGCTCGGCCGCGCCGGCAGTCGTCCGAAGCAAAGTCGCAATCAGCGATTCAGCGCTTGACCGTCGGGTTCTCCGACAGCGGCCGGCCTTTGGCATCGGTGCGGGGAATGTGGCGCTTGCGCAGCGTGGCCAGGGTGTCGCTGTTGACCCACGGCACGCCCATCGCGCACGGTCGAGGCTGACCTTCCTCGGCCACCACCGAAGGGCCGGGCCGGCGGAAATTCACTTGAAGACGTTTGGCCATCGCCGCGCAGCCTTAGCGCGGATTCACTGCCAGTTCCATTGCGGCTGCTCCACACCGTATGGACCGGCGCGACGCGCGCGCGTCACCTCCCCCGAGTTGCCACCCCGCCACAGCGTTGGTATGCCCGCAAGCTTCGCAGGCGCATCCGATGGACTACAAGCACACTCTGCAGCTGCCGAGCACGGATTTCCCGATGCGTGCCAATTTGCCCGAGCGCGAGCCGGCGATGCTCGAGAGCTGGCAGCGCGAGCGCATCTACGAGCGCATGCTGGAAGCGCGAGCCGGCGCGCCGCTGTTCCTGCTCCACGACGGTCCGCCCTACGCCAATGGCCAGATTCACATCGGCCATGCGATGAACAAGATCCTCAAGGACATCAACGTCAAGTACAAGACGCTGTCCGGCTATCGCGCGCCGTATCGGCCGGGCTGGGACTGCCACGGGCTTCCCATCGAGCTGGAGGTCGAGAAGAAGATCGGCCGCAAGGCGAAGTCGCAAATGGCAGTCTCCGAAGTGCGCAAGCTGTGCCGCGAGTACGCGGCGCGCTTCGTCGAGATCCAGGGCCGCGATTTCCAGCGCGTCGGCGTATTCGGCGAGTGGGACCGTCCCTACCTGACGATGGACTTCGCCTACGAGGCCCGTGAGGTTCGCGAGCTGGCGGACATCCTGGCCACCGGCGCGATGTTTCGCGGACGCAAGCCCGTGCACTGGTGCGCCTCGTGCCGCACGGCGCTGGCGGAGGCCGAGGTCGACTACGAGGACAAGACCTCGACGTCGGTGTTCGTGGCCTTTCCGGTGCCGGCGCAGGGGCCGCTGGCGGCGTTCGCCGACCTCGAGCTGGCCATCGCGATCTGGACGACCACTCCCTGGACGCTGCCCGCCAACCTCGCCATCGCGCTCGGCCCGCATTTCTCCTATTCGCTCGTCGAGGCCGGCGATCGCGCGCTCGTGATCGCTACCGACCTGGTCGAATCGCTTCGCACGCGGCTGTCGCTCGGACGGACCCTGACGACGTTTCTCGGCGTCGAGCTCGAGAACGTGCGCGCCCGCCATCCCTGGATCGATCGCGACTCGGTCGTGATCGTGGGCGATCACGTCGGCCTGGACGCGGGCACCGGCGCCGTGCACACCGCGCCCGGCCACGGTCAGGACGACTACATCGTCGGCCAGCGCTACGGGCTTGCCGCGTACGCGCCCGTCAACGCCGGCGGCTGTTTCACCGACGAGGTTCCCGAGTTCGCGGGCCGCTTCGTGTTCGAGTCCGACGCCGACATCGTCGCGTTGCTGCGCGAGCGCGGCGCGCTGCTGGCGCAGGAGCCGATCCAGCACAGCTACCCGCACTGCTGGCGATGCAAGAAGGCCATCATCTTCCGTGCCACCGAGCAGTGGTTCCTGTCGATGGAGCACGCCGATCTGCGTGCGCGTACGCTTCGCACGATCGAGCAGGTCCGGTGGGTGCCGAGCTGGGGCCGCGAACGCATCCACGGGATGATCGCCAACCGGCCGGACTGGTGCCTTTCGCGCCAGCGGGCGTGGGGAGTCCCGATCGTGGCGCTGCGCTGCAGTGCCTGCGGTGAAGTGGCGGCCACGCCCGAGCTGCTGCGCCACGCCGCCGACATCTTCGAGCACGAGGGCTCCGATGCCTGGTTCGTGCGGCCGGCGGCCGATTTCGTTCCCGAGGATTTCGCCTGCTCCGCCTGCGGCAAGGCCGCCTTCGAGCGCGAGGACGACATTCTGGACGTCTGGTTCGATTCGGGCGCGAGCTTCGCCGCGGTTGTCGAGAGCGACCTCGGCCAGGGCACGGTGGCCGATCTGTACCTGGAGGGCAGCGACCAGCATCGCGGCTGGTTCCACTCGACGCTGCTGGTGTCGGTGGCCACTCGCGACCGCGCGCCCTACCGTCACGTCCTGACCCACGGCTTCGTGCTCGACGGCGAAGGCCGCAAGCAGAGCAAGTCGCTCGGCAACGTGGTGGCACCGCAGGACATCCTGCGAACCTACGGCGCCGACATCCTGCGGCTGTGGGTGGCGGCCGAAGACTATAGCGACGACGTGCGCATCTCCGACGAGATCATGAAGCGGCTCGCCGATTCCTACCGGCGCATCCGCAACACGGCGCGCAACCTGCTGGCCAATCTGGCCGACTACGATCCTTCTGCGCATGCCGTTGCCACGGCCGACATGAGCGAGCTGGACCTGTGGGTCCTGTCGCGCCTGGACGATTTCGTCACGCGCTGCCGCCGCGCCTACGAGGCCTACGAGTTCCACATCGTCTTCCACGCGCTCAACAACTTCTGCAGCGTGGACCTGTCGGCGTTGTACTTCGATATCGTCAAGGACCGCCTCTACTGCTCGGGAAAGGATTCGGTCGAGCGGCGCAGCGCCCAGACGGCGATGCATGCGATCCTGCTCACGCTGGTGCGCGTGATCGCCCCAGTGCTGTGCTTCACCGCCGAAGAGGTCTGGCGCGCGATCCCCCTGGTGCAGCGGCCGGCCGCGGGCGATCCCTCGAGCGTGTTCCTGTCCGACTTTCCCGCCACCGATCCTGCCTGGCACGACGAGGCCAGGGCGGCGCGCTGGCTGCGGATCTGGGAAATCCGTACCGCCGTGACCAAGGCGCTCGAAGAGCAGCGCCGCGCCGGCGTCCTTGGCCAGTCGCTGGAGGGGCGTGTTCGCATCGCCAGCTCCGGCCGCGATGCCGAGCTCCTGAGCGAGCTCGGTGAGCGCGCGCTGTGCGAGCTCCTGATCGTCTCGCAGGTCGAGCTCGCCCGCGCAGTGGGCGATCTGGAAGTGTCTGTGGAGCGGGCGCGCGGCGGCAAATGCGGCCGCTGCTGGAAGTTCAACGAGTCGGTAGGTTCCTACGCCGATCATCCCGAGCTGTGCGAGCGCTGCCACGGCGTCGTGGCGGAAGCCTGATTCCCCTCAGGAGCCAGATGTGAGTGGGAAGATGTCGGCCCTGCTGGCCATTCTCATCTTCGTGGCCGACCAGTGGACCAAGAGCCTGGTCGTGGCCGGCTTTCCACTCGGCGACTCGCGTCCGGTCATCCCCGGCTTCTTTTCGCTGACCCACGTCCGCAACCGCGGTGGTGCGTTCGGGCTGCTCGCGGACCTGCCGCCGGTCTATGGACAGCTGCTCTTCGTGCTCTTCGCCGCGGTGACCGTGACACTGCTGGCGTGGATGCTGCGCCGCACGCCGCGCCAGGATCTTGGGCAGCGGCTTGCCCTGACCTTCGTCATCGGCGGCGCCATCGGAAACCTCTACGACCGCATCCGCTTCGGCGAGGTCGTCGACTTCCTGGACGTCTTCGTGGGCACATGGCACTGGCCGGCCTTCAATGTGGCCGACAGCTTCATTACGATGGGGGTGATTCTGCTGTTCTGGGCGGCCCTGCGGGCCGAGCCGGAGCGCGCACCGGCGGCCTAGCGAGGCCGCCTCGATCCGGATCGGTAACCAGTGGCGCGGCGCGGAATCGAAGGAGGGGGACGAGGATGATCAGAACCAGTCGAAGTGTGGTGGCGGCAACGCTGCTGATCGGTGCCGCGCTTGCCGGATGCACGACCGCAGCGCCGAGAGAGGAAGCGTTCGTTGCCGGTGCGCCCATCGAGGCGAGCGCGTCTGTGCCGGGAGCAGGCAACGCAACCGTCCTTGGCGGGATCGGCGACGCTCAGCAGTCGCAGGCTCACGAAACCTATCTTCGCGAGCAGCGTGCCCGCGAGCACGAGTACGAGCTGGCTCGCAAGCGCGCCGAAAGCGAGCGCCGCCAGCGTGAGCGCGGACAGGGTACCTACGCGGACTCGCTCTATGAGCCGCCCTACAGTCAGCCGCCAGGTTTCTACTCGGAGCATTCCTACCAGGATCGCTACGGAGATGACGGCGACTATTACGGGTACTGATCGCACCGACCTCGTTCCACGACCGCGCTTGGCGTGGCGCCGCGCTGCAGCTGCGGCGATCATTGCCGTTTTCGCGGTTCTCGCGGGCGGCTGCGGTCGTGCGCCGCAACCGGCGCGCATGCACGGGAGCGCCGAGATCGTCGATCCACTGGACGACTCCCACGCAGGCAATGGCACGCCTGAACTGCAGCGTGACGTCGATGCCGAGCGCAATCGCTCACTGATCGCCGAGCTTCGTGGCCGCGGCGTGTCGGTGGAGTCGAGCTCGCGCGGCGTGGTGGTCACCATTCCGGACGCTTTTTTCGGGTTGGACGGGGATGTGCTGACGCAGGACGCGGTTTTCATCGTGGCCGACCTGGCTGGCGTGCTCCGCAGCTCTGCGGCCAATGGACGAAGAATCGCTGTCGAAGGTCACACCGATTCGGTGGGAAGCGAGGAGGTCAATCGATCTCGGTCTCACCGTCGCGCCCGTACGGTGGCGGATGCTCTGGTCTCGCGAGGCATAGCTCGCGACATCCTGTTCGTGCGCGGTCTGGGAGAGACGTTGCCCGTGGAGCCGAACGTCTATCCCGACGGCTTCGACAATCCGCGCGGCCGCGCGCGCAATCGCCGCGTCGAAATCGTGGTCCTGAATCCCCAGCAGCGCTGACGCAGTTACGAACGTCGGCAACGCTGAATCAGCGCAGAAACCTGCCCCCCTGTGGGCTGACGATTCGGCATGGTGCCGCCGGGCCCAGCGGCGCCACCAGATGCACGATCGGGTGCGTTTCTCACCTGTCAGGGCGTAGGCCGGACGGCGTATGCACTCGGTTCACGGCTTAAGCGGCCAAGGGTATGGTCAGCGAGCGAATCTCGCGTCTAGAACAGAAGGAAGCCGCACAACTTCCAAGGAGGACCGTGCATGTTTCCATCGTTCTGCGCTCGCCTGGGTTTTGCCCTGGCAACTTCCATGGTTGCGATCGTCCTGGCGCTGCCCCAGGCACAAGCTGCGCAGGGAGACTGCAGCCAGCCCGTATCCAATGGCGAGAACCCCACCGCCAGCGACTGCCTGTTCATCCTCAAGAGCGCGGTCGGCACGGAGGAATGCCTCATCTGCGTCTGCGACACGACGGGGAATGAGGAGACTACGGCCTCCGACTCGCTGCTCTGCCTGAAGTTCGCGGTAGGGCAGGAAGTTCAGCTCAACTGTCCGGACTGCGACGTGACGACCACCAGTACGTCCAGTACGAGCACCTCCAGTACCAGCACGTCGACCACCAGCACGACTCTCGGCGGACCGACGACGACGCTCGATACACCGACGACGACCCTGGATTCACCGACCACCACCATCGATACGCCGACCACGACGCTCGCCGACACGACGACGACGCTGGATACGCCGACCACCACGCTGGACACGCCCACGACGACGCTGGCGCCGGCAGGAGGAGCGTGTCCGGGCTTCGGCGAGCTGACGCTGTACTCTGGCTTCGGCGAGCTGTGCAGCAACAACGGCGATTGTCCGGTCGGGACCTGTGACAACGCTCGCGGGCGCTGTCGCACGGTCACCGAGCTCGACAGCGGCTGGACCGGTTTGGCGCACGATTCCGACATCAACAACGAGACCCTCAGCCGCGGCTTCCTGGACTGCCCTGGAACCGGCGGCGCTTGCGGCGTGTGCGCTGTGACCGGCATCGACCCGTCGGCCAACAATTGCCGGTGCGCCCATGACAACCAGGCCATCTGCGACAACAAGTTTGCCGTCGATGCCGACGACTGCGCCGGCCAGATCTGCAATTGCTACTTCGGCGCGCCGTTCCCGCTGTCCTCGGGCGGAACGCCCGCGTGCATCGTCAACCGCTTCTTCGAGGACATCACCGGCAGCGCCAATCCCGATGTGGGCAGCGGAGAGATCACCGCGAACCTGCGCACGCAGGTGTTCCTCGGGATCACGACGACCAGCCCGTGCCCGGTTTGCGGCGGTACCTGCTCCAACGACGCCGGTGTGCAGTGCATCTTCGACTCGGACTGCGGTAGCGGAAACACCTGCAACGACGATCCGACGGCCAATGACGGGCAGCGCGGAGGTGTATGCATCGAGGGCCGCAACGCCGGCACCGACTGCGACGTCAACGCCTACAACACCTCCTTCCCCGCCGTCCCCTCGGCGCCAGGCGGCGCCGGATACAGCATCGACTGCTTCCCGGACAGCGGAAAGAACGTCTCGGGTGCGGGCCTGGTCATTCAGCTGACCCAGACCACCGGATCGCAGCAGCTGGACTTCGACGTTCCCTGCGGCAACGGCGAGCTGGAATGTCCGTGCCGGCAGTGCACGAGCAATCAAGTCATTCCGTGCGACGACGACTCGGATTGCTCCGACCAGGAAGGCGCGTGCAGCGGCTCGAACCAGTTCTCATGCGACGACAACGCCGATTGCACGGGCGTCAATGTCGGCACGTGTCTGCCGATCAAGCGGTGCAGCATGGCGACTGGGCTGACGTGCATGACCAATGCCGACTGCGCCAATCGCAATGTCGGACAATGCAATCCGTCCATTTGCGGCTCCAACGGAACGGGCGGCTTCCCCGCGCCCAACCAGTGTCAGGGCGGCCTCTGCCAGGATCTCGGCAACGGAGAGGGCGTGTGCACCAACGGCCCGAACGAGAGCAGCTGCGATGCCGTGGTCAAGGCCAACGGCGACGGCATCCTCTCCTGCTCGGTCAACGACGACTGCACGCCGGCATCCGTGGGCGTGGACGCGGGTGACTGCACCCTGGTCAAGCAGCGCGAATGCTTCAACGACCCGATCGTGGCCAGCGGCCAGGCCAGCCCGACGATGCCGGTGGGAGCTTCCGTGTTCTGCATCCCGCCGACGAGCAACCAGCCGATCAACTCGGTCGCGGGACTGCCTGGGCCGGGACGCGTCATCAATCAGGCTATCTCGCGGACGTTCTGCGAGAATGCGCCGGAGACGCAGTATCAGCCCGGCGTCGGCGGCTGCCCCGAGTAGTGACCTGTGGAACGCCGCTTCACCCGGCTTTTGGCCGGGTGAAGCGAGCTTCCTGGTGGGATCTCGGCCGGCGGGCGCGCGGAACGGGGCATTCGCTGCGTTGCCCGCCCGGTCGTTCGCTAAGGCGTACAGGAAGTACAGGTTGGCTCACTGCGCGGTCGCTTTCGGTCGAACTGTCGTGCCGGGGTTGCGGTTGACGGGCTCGATTCGGGTGTGTAGGGGGCGCGATATGAGTGACGTCGTCGAGGAGATCGTCGAGCCTGGGCTTCGGATATTGGATCCGCATCATCATCTGTGGGATCGGCCTACGGCGATCCTGAAGGATCTGCCGCCGCTGGTGCATCCGTTCATGGAGATCATTCGGCGGGTGCCCCGCTATCTGCTGGATGAGCTGCTTGCGGATCTCGGCGATGGGCACGACGTTCGTGGCACCGTCTATCTGGAGTGCGGAGCGATGTACCGGGCCAGCGGGCCGGAGGCGTTGCGCTGCGTTGGCGAGACCGAGTTCGTCAACGGCATCGCGGCGATGACGGCCAGCGGCATCTATGGCGACGTCCGTGCCTGTGCCGGCATCGTCGGTCATGCCGATCTGACGATGGGTGCTGCGGTCGAGGAAGTGCTGGCGGCTCATATCGCGGCTGCGCCCGACCGGTTCCGAGGGATCCGCCACAGCGCCTCCTACGATGACGACCCGGGCGTGCTCGGACCGTTGGCGGGCTATTCGGTGCAAGGCCGATATCGCGACGGAAAGTTTCGCGAGGGCTTCGCGATGCTGGGCAAGCTCGGCCTTTCCTTCGACGCCTGGCTGCTGGAGCCGCAGCTGCCGGACCTCATCGATCTGGCGCACGCGTTCGAAGGGACGACCATCGTTCTGGACCATGTCGGCACGCCGCTCGGCATCGGTGCCTACGCGGGCAGGCGCCAGGAGCGTTTCGACGTCTGGCGCGCCAACGTCGAGGCGCTCGCGTCCTGCCCGAACGTGGTGGTGAAGCTGGGTGGGCTGGCGATGCCTTTCGCCGGCTTCCCCTGGTCGTACGACAAGCGACCGTCTTCGTCGCAAGAGCTGGCCGCTGCGTGGAAGCCCTACCTGGACGTGTGCATCCAGGCGTTCGGACCGCAGCGCGCGATGCTCGAAAGCAACTTCCCGGTCGACAGCTTCACCTGCAGCTACCGGACGTTGTGGAACGCTCTGAAGCGAGCCGTCGCCGACTACTCGCAAGAGGAGAAGCGCGCGATGTGCGCGGAGACGGCAATGCGCGTGTATCGCCTGCGGCTGGACTGAACATCTAGTTGCGGCGCGGATGATCCGAGGGACCGCCGAGCTCGATCGCGAGCTCGCGGCGAACGCTGCTTGCGATGGCGGGAAAGTCGGCCTGCGTGATCCGGCGGCTGCGGGAATCGGGGAACGGAAAGCCGTTGCTTGCCAGGTTGTCGTTGACGACGACCTCGAAGCGCGCGTGCGAAGAGAACGGAATGCCACCGAACGCGTTCGGATTCGGCAGGGCGATCGCTTTGGCGTCGCTTGCGCAGCCGACCTCGGGTGCAGGGTCCGGGGTGAAGGCCATCGGCAGCAGCCACGGCCGCAGCGGCGAAGCCAGGTCGAGCTTGCGACGCGTCACCACCTTCCAGTCCGGCAATCGCCGCTGCGAGGTCCACCAGATCCCGTCCACCGCCTGCATGGCGGCCGATGCATTCTCCGCTGATACGATCTGCAGCCGCGCCAGGGCCGTGTCGAGCCACTCGGTCATGGCGCGGTCGTACTCGATTTCGCTTCCGGCCTGACCACTCAGGATGACGCCGGCGGCCAGCTTGGTGCCGAGCAGGTTCGAGTAGAGGTCTTCGAGCGAGAACGAGGACAGCTTTTCGGGCCACGACGGAATGTTGCTGTTGCCGTACCAGCTGCCGATCTCGTGCCAGACCGATACCTGGAACGCGAGCCACTGCGCCGTCGCAACCGCCAGTCGCCGGCGGCCGAGCCTGGCGATGCGGCGCTTCGATACCGGCTCGAGCACGGCGCGGCGCTGGCCGCCGAAGTCGCGCAGATCGATGGTGCCGCCGGTTTCCAGAAGGGCCTCGACGCGAGGTGCGAAGAACAGCGTGCGATCGGCGTGATCGCGCAGGTGTCCGAGATCGAGAAAGCCGCCCCGGCAAGTATAGACGATGCCGTTGTTCTCGCTGGCAGGACGCTCGCCACGAAGCCGCGCAGGGCTCGGGGTGAACTGCACGAGACCAGCGGCGTACTCATGCGGACCGAGGTCGTCGATCCCGCGTACGGTGCGAAGCTTGTAGAGAGGAATCGGAACCGAGACGACGTTGACCTGGAGGTTGAAGCCGAACGCGCAGCACGAACGGATGTGCGGCGGCTCGACCAGTGTCGCGATTGGCTCGTCGCGGGCCAAGCCGTCCAATGCGGCGTGATCGTCGAGCAGCGCAGCGTCGATGTACCTGAGCGAGATGCTGCGCGCCGGCTCTGGCGGCGGCGCGCTCCGATTCGCGAAGCATCCGGCGGCGCTCAGAAACGCGACCATCGCCACCAGCACGCTCATCCGAGGCGATACCTGCTCTCGAGGGTGATCCGTACGTCCGCCGACACAGAGAGCTCCCCGCAATGCCATCGGCATGAGTATTGGCTTGAAAGCCGCACGCCGTACAGACGCAAGGGCCCCACCACGGCGCAAGCCGCGGGACCCCGGCAGCTTCGGCCGCGACGTCGCTAGGATGCGATGACGATCTGTGCGCCCTCCTCGGGCGTGGGCCGCTGGAACCAGGCGGCGAAAAACTTCAGCGCATCCGGATCGATCTGGAAGTTGAACGTTGGCAGTTTTGCGTTCCTCTCCTGGATGCGCGCGTCGATGACCTCCAGCGGCGTGTCCAGGAAATGGGTCTTCACCGTCACTCCCGCCCGGGCCGCCGCTTCGATGAAGCCGACGCGGTGATCGCGCAGGAAGAATCCGTCATCGAGGATGACGTCGACCGACCGCCGCAGCAGCTGGTCGGCGACTTCCCAGATCAGCTCGCGGCATGCCAGTACGCGCCGCGTGTGCTCGTCCTGGCCGACTTCGCCGATCGAGTAGCGTCCGAACATCGTGATCAGCCAGCGGTCCAGCGTAAAGAGCACCGCGCCGGTACTCGCCGACAGCGCGTCGGCGTAGGTGGTCTTTCCGGAGCAGGGCAGGCCCGCGATGAGATGCAGGCAAGGGACTCGTGTGTCAGCAGCGGCGGTCATGACGCGATGAGGGCGCGACGTCCATTACGCGGCAAAGAGAACGGAATCCATCCCGCTGTCGTAGTACGCAGTCAGGAAGACCGGGTCCACGCTCGGGTTGGCCACCTCCTAGCTCACCATGGAGGACGCGAGCTCCGCGCGCGTGGGGATGCGCCAGTCGGTGGACCGGGCGAAGGCCGACGCGTTCAGGTCGACGAGCCAGGCCCATATCGTTCGGAAAGATGAACATTCGCCATCGCCATAGGCACATGTCGAACAACCGAGAGGGTCACCATCGACGCCGGCCACGCAGGCGATAGCCGCCGCTACGGTCGGACAGGAACCTGCGGCCGATTCCTCAGGCGTCGCCCATTGGGCCCGGAATTTCGACGTGCACTTCTCTATTGCCGCGGAATGCGTATCGGCGTCGGTGCCGCCGATCGCCTTGGCCCGGGCTTTCCTGCACCGCTCGGATCACGATGCGGCTCGCATCATCTCATTTCTCCTTCGATGGCTTGTCGTCGTCCGTCTGGCCGCCGCTGCCCGCACGGACCTGAGCCGTGACATGGCTCATGAACTCGGCGAGCTGATGGATGCCGTGGAAGCGCCGGTTGTGGCCGGTCGTGACGTGCTCGGCCCGTCCGCTGACGGCGTCCGGATCGGAGGCGTTCCCGCCGGTGACGTGGACGACGAACGCGGCGTCGGGGTTGAGCGGGGCTGCAGGCGACTGTTCCGGATCTCGTTTCGGCACGCGCCGACTGTACGGGCACCGGCCGTGGCAAGTCGTAAAGAAACGGTAAAGTTCCTGGGACAGCGGTCAAAGTCGGCGCGGTGCACGGCGGAGAGGGACAGGAGCGGGCTCCCGAGCACGACCCTCCAGGGATCTAGGGCTCGAAGACTCCGCGCGCGAACGTGGATGCGCCGAGATTCGATCCGTCCAGAAGCAGACACCGGCCGGGGCGAGCTCGGCCGGTGTCTTCACGTCATGAGCGCTTTGTCGTCAGTGCTTGCCGCCGCCCTTGCCACCGCCGCCGCTGCGTCCGCCGGCTGAATGTCCGCCACCGCGCGACGGTCCGCCACTGGAGCGCCCGCCGCCTGAGGAACGCTGGATCTGGCGTCCGCCCGAACCGCCGCCGGTGCGAACGCTGTGCGGCTGCGAGCTTCGTCCGGGCGAACGTCCTACCGACGAGCGTTGCGGCACGGAGCGCTGCGGGCCGCGGTCGGAGCGACCGATCGACGATCGCTGCGGCGAGCGTTGCGCGGGTGGCTGCGAGCGATGGATTTGCGCCGGCGCGCTGCGGCCGCCATCGCTGCCTCGACTGTCACGGACGGAAGCCGGCCGGCGCGTATCGCGCCCGTCGCGGAACGAATCCTCTCTTCGGCCGTCGCGAGAGATCGCACCGCTGCGAACGCTGCCGTTGCGGCCGCCGCTGTCGCCGGTGATGCGATCGGTGTCCCAGCGCCGCTCGCGTCGCCAGTTGCTCCAGTTGTTCCGAACGCTGTCGTAGGAGAGGCGTTCGTGATTCCAGGTGCGCCCATGCCAGCGGCGGTTGCGGTAGTCCGATCTCCAGGTCCTCGGAATCGACGAGTAGAAGGTCGGCACGCCCGAGTAGTAGCCCCAGTCGCGATCGTAGTAGCGCGACCGATACCAACGACCTCCGTACGGACGCCACCAGTAACCGTCGACGAAGAACAGATCCTCGCCGTAGTCGGGTACTGCATAGACGTACGTGCCCGGAAGCACCACCAGCTGCGGCGGGGCCGGGAGGATCAGTGGGGGCGGTAGCGGAATGCTGATGCCGACGTCCACGTGAACCTGCGCATTCGAGGTGCTGGGAGTCAGGCTGACAGCGGCAACGCCGAGCGTGGCTGCCAGTGCGATCGAGGAGATATGTCGTAGGTTCATCGCTTCTTTCCTTTGCCGCCGATGCGCCGTGCGCGCACGAGCGGCTGCCTGCCCGCTGTCGAGTCGGACGTCACCGGCGACGCGCGAATTCGAGCGCGGGCATCCGAACCTCCCCGTCAGGGGTCCACGCGGCACGATTGCCTGTCACGAGCGAGATTCGTGTCGCAAGGCGAGGTGCAGACCGCTGTCGGCCCGTGATAGTGCGCATCGGTCATGAATCGTCGACGCGCAAGCCACGCTCCTCTTCTCATCCTGCTCCTGATGGCCTCGACCGCTCGCGCCGGAGATCTGCTGTGCGGGGACGGCAATGGCGACGGCAGCATCACCGCGGTCGATGCCTTGTTCGCGCTGCGCACGGCCGTTGGCACTGCCAGCTGCGCGCTGACCCTGTGCGACTACAACGGCGATGACAAGATCACCGCCACCGACGCGCTGGCGATCCTTCGCAAGGCAGTGGGCGGAGACATTCCGCCGCAGTGCCCGGTCGAGCAGGTCGGCGAGGTCGAATGCCAGCAGCTGGACGCGCCGCAATCCGGCACCTGCACCGTAACTCCAGGCTCTGCCGATACGGTGCTGATCGGCGACGTGCTGACGCCCGGGACCATCTACCGCGGCGGCCAGGTCGTCGTAAGCGCTGCGGGGATCATCGTCCAGGCCGGCTGCGCGGCGGGCTGCTCCTCCAACCAGGATTGCGCTGCCATGGCCTCCGGTGCGGCGACCGTCACATGCGCCGAGGCGGTCATCTCGCCGGGCCTGATCAACTCGCATGAGCACCTGACCTTTTCTCAGAGCAGCCCGTACGTCGGCACCGCCGAGCGTTACGAGCATCGCCATCAGTGGAGAACGGGCGAAGGCGATCACACCCAGATACCGGTCACGAGCGCGGGCAATGCCGATGCGATGGCCTGGACGGAGCTGCGTCATCTGCTCGGGGGAACGACGTCGATCATCGGTAGCGGTGCCAGGGCCGGTCTGCTTCGAAATCTGGACCGCGCCGCCAATATGGAAGGCCTGGATCAGCCGCCGGTCGATTTCGACACTTTCCCGTTGGCTGATTCCGACGGTGACAGCGCGACGGCACCGAGCTGTACGTACGGCGAGAACATGGTGACGCCGCAGGACATCGCATCCGTGGACGCCTACCATCCGCATGTCGCCGAAGGGCTCGATGCGCGGGCCGCGAACGAGGCTGTCTGTCTCGGCGAAGCCAACCCCGCGCACGACGTCACGCTGGACCAGACCAGCTTCGTTCACGGGATCGCCATTTCGGCCGGCGGCCTTGCGACGATGGCCGAGCGCGGAACAGGGCTGATATGGCTCCCGCGTTCGAATCTGGCGCTGTACGGGAATACCGCCACCGTCACCGCCGCGCACCGCCTCGGCGTCGGCATCGCGCTCGGAACCGAATGGATGGCCACCGGCTCCGCCCACCTGCTGCGCGAGCTGCGCTGCGCCGACTCCTTCAACCAGACATATCTGGACGGCTACTTCAGTGACGAGGATCTGTGGCGAATGGTCACCGCGAACGCAGCCGTCGCCGCGGCGATGGACGACGCGATCGGCACCCTGGCAGCTGGCCAGGTCGCGGACATCACCATCTTCCGCAAGGGAGATGCCCTCGGGTACGACGCGGTAGTCGATGCCGAGCCGGAGGACGTCGTGCTGCTGATGCGCGGCGGCAAGGTCATCTACGGCGACCAGGGCGTCGTGTCGGCGCTTCTCGACGCTACGAATTGCGATACCTTCGACGTCTGCACGACCGCAAAGACGCTGTGCCTGTCGGCCGAGATCGGCAAGAACCTGGCTGCACTGCAGTCTGCGGTTCCGAACGCGTATCCGCCCTCTCTTTGCGGCATCCCGCCGAACGAGCCGACCTGCACACCGATGCGCGCAGCGTCCGTGGACGGCTCGACGGTCTACACAGGCACGCCGAGCCAGAGCGACGCGGACGGTGACGGGATCGCCGACGACGCCGACAACTGTCCGGACGTCTTCAATCCCGTACGCCCGATGGATGACGGAGCGCAGGCGGACGACGACGACGACGATGCAGGCGACGCATGTGATCCGTGTCCGGTCGACGCTGACACCACGGACTGTCCGGCACTGGCGCCGGTCAACGCGGACTGAAACGCCGACTGTTTCGGCGCGCGCGAAGGATCAACGGTCCGGCAACGGAACACGGAAGGTCGGCGTCTCGACGGCCACGAGATGCGAAGCCCTCCGGGCGGCGATGCCGCTCAGCGGGCGCCGATGGCGATGAAGCTCCAATTGTAAGGCGCTGGTCCCGGTATGCTCGGCCCGGCCGCCGGGAGTGGATAGCGGTTCTGCGACAGGAAAGCGGCAAAGCCCGAGCCATCCGGAGCCACGCCTCCGGCCGAGTAATCGATCGAGATGGAGTTGAGCTGCAGGCCTTCGCCCGAGCCCTGCACCGAAGGGCTTTCCACGGACAACGTCACCGAAGGGCGGCCCTCGAAACTGTCATCGAACTCGATCTCGTATCGGGGAAACAGAACCGCGCCGACATACAGCCCTACCGCCTCACTGGCCTGATTGGTGCCGCGATACGGCATGTCGATGCGGATATGTGTCGAGTCCAGGATTTCGACCACTCGGTAGAACTGCTCGTCGGACGTGCCGTCGACCAGGACGTAGGTGTCGACGCCTATGCCCGATCCCGCGACGCCGCCATTGCTGAGGCTGATCGTCGTCGATCCATCGGTTGCCAGGCCGTTGCGAGTCAACGATCCGCCGCTGCCCGCGGGGATGTAGTTGACCTCGAATCCCTCGCCAGCCAGGACCACGCCGTTCTGCCCGATGGTTCCGCGGACCACGGACAGCGCCTCGTCGCACTCGTCGCAGATCAGATTGACCTGTTGCCCGACAGAGGCGCGAAGCACGCGCAGCGCGTCGGCGGAACGAATCTCGCCGTCGCCGCTTACGTCGCCGCAGACGGCCGCAGCCGTCACGGACGTAAAAAGGACGATCGCCGTTGCCGAGACCGAAGCCGTCAATCGCGAAGGATTCATGTCTGGTGCTCCTTTGCTGATGTGCGCCCGCCACTCGACGCTGGCGCCCCCCACACGTAGGCCGCAGCTCACAACCGTGCAATAGCGAGGAACGAGCGCGCTCGATCTACGCACCTTGGCTACCGGGCCGGGGCGTCGACTCTAGGAAGCCGAAAACGGCAGGCAATTCACGGATTGACCTGGCCTTGACCGGCACCATATGGTCCGCGCCATGGCGATATCCGCAGTGCCGTTTCCGCTCTCGCTCGTCGTGCTGCTGATGTCACTTCCGCATTGGGCATCGGCTGCAGCGTGTGGCGACGAGCTGCCGCAGGGACGCGTCGCCTGCGGGTGTGGCGACACCGTCGTCACCGATACGCGTCTTGTGGCGACCGACCCCGCCGTGAGCTCGGCCTGTCCGATCGACGGGCTGATCGTGCGGGCCGGCGAGCTCGCCTCCTCCATTCGTCTCGACCTTGGTGGTCACACGATCCGTGGCAGCGGCATAGGCGCAGGGTTGCGCGTCGTTTACGGAGGCTCCGACGGCGCGGTGATCGCCGGCGGCACGTCTGGGGCTCGTGGTTCCATCGCCGGCTTCGGCACCGGTCTTCGCGCCGATGCCGGCAACCGGATCGCGCGCATCAGCCATCTCGAGCTGCGCGACAACCGTTTCGAGGGCGCAAGGATGCGCATAGCCGGCACCGTCATCGAAGACGTGGTGGCCAGCGGGAACCACGGCGACGGTCTGTATCTGCGCGGGACCGGCGGGCGGCTGGTCGACGTGCGCAGCGAAGAGAATGGACAGAACGGCCTGCGGCTGTTCACGCGCGGCATGGCGGTGGATGCGGTGGCGCTTCGCAACAAGCGCAGCGGCATCATCGTCGACGGCGCTGACAACGATCTGGCTGACGCCTCGGCCCGCGACAACGGCCGCGACGGTCTGCTCGTGCGTGGCTCGTGCGCGCGCGAGGTTCAATCGCAGAATTCCGACCGCATCCGCGTCCATGCCCGCGAGGTCTCCCGATGAATGCGATGGTTCCGATGGCTCTGACGATATCCTTGTTGGCGACGGCCGCCGTCGCGCGCGCAGCCGTGGTGACCTCACCCGATGAAATCTGTCCTGCCGCCGACGATCCGTGCCTGGTCACCAGCACCTACGAGGTCGATACCAGTGCGCCGCTCGATTTCGGGTTGCGCACGGTGCGAGTAACCGGCGAGGGCCGATTCGTCGGCAGCCTCGAGCTGGCCTGCGGGGCGTTCGAGAGCGTCGTCGACCCGGGCGACCAGTGGATGGTCGTACGACCTGCCGATGGTACCGGCAGCGTGGCCATCACTGCGCGCCGGCGCTGCTCGCTCTCCGCCTCCACGCCTTGCCTGGATGACACAGCCTGCACCGTCGCCGGCCATGGCACGTGCAGCGACGGCAGCGGAAACATCTTTCTCTCCGGCCGCCTCTACGGTGCATCGCCCAGTGTCATGCTGCGCGCGGCCGGAGACGTGCTGCTCGAAGGAAGCATACGGGCCAGGGGCGTTCCGCCCGAAGGCTATGGCGGCACGGTGGAGATCGTCTCGGGCATGGGCGTCATCGACGTTGCGGGTACCATCGACATCAGTGCCGGCCGCAACGACGACTACGGCGGAACTGGCCAGAGCGGCAGCCTGGTGCTGCGCGCTCCAGGCAACGTCACGCTTCGCAATCGTGTTCGCGCCGTCGGCGGAGCAGCCGAGATCGACATCGAGTCGTCGCAGGACATCGCCATCGGCGCAGCGATCTTCGCGCAGGGGCCGAAGAACGAGGACTGGATTGGCGGAACGCTCGACCTTACGGCCGGACGAGACCTGCTCATCGTCGACGCGCCGGGAAGCGGCGGCACGCGCCTGAACATCAACGGCGGCAGCGAGCGTTCACTCTACTACGGCGGAACCTATGCCGGACCCGGCGGCTACGGCTTCCTGTTCTCCGGACGCGACCTGGTAGTCGGCCCCAAGGTTTCGCTGCTCGGCGACAGCGGCCCCAGCCGCGGCAACACCGACGATCTGCCGTTCTCCGCCAACTGGTATTTCGAAGCCCAGGGCGACGTCGACATCCAGGGCATCGTGACCAGTCGCGGCATCGGCTCGGGCGGCTACGGTCTGCGCATTCCGGTCTATGCCGACGGAGACATTCATATCGGCGAGGGCGCCCTCATGACCACCACATCCGGAAGCGTGGCCGGCGCCATCGCGCTCTACGGACGCAACGTCACCATCGACGGCAGGCTGGAGGCGCGCGGGACCGGGCACTACTATGGAGAGCCCTCCGGCAACGGCGGTCTGCTTCGCGTCGATGCGCAAAACGTCATCGTCACCGGCGACCTGGTCACGGGCGGCAGCGAGTACGGCGGTCAGATCGAGATGGAGGCGTGTCGCGTGCGCCTCGAAGAGCGGGCGGCGCTGGATGGCAGGTTCGGGCAGCAATACGAGGAGAAGGGCTACACCAACTTCTCCATCGGCGAGAGCATGCACGCCGGACCCGATACCAGGATCCTCAACAGGCCCGAAGGATCCACCCGGATCGTCTATCGCGATGCGGCCAAGCCACCCGTGCTCCTCGGACAGGCGACGCCCGCGCCAGAGCTGGCGGTGGATTCGTCCCTGGACGGATGTCCGGTCTGCGGCAACTCCGAGATCGACGAAGACGAGACGTGCGACGACGGCAACCTCGACGGCGGCGATGGCTGCAGCGGGGAATGCCAGACCGAGTAGGACTGGTACGACCCCTTCGGGCAGGCTAAGGATCGAACCGGCGGTCGAGCAACGCGTGAGCCGAGCATCCCTGCGTCGCTCGCGCGAACCGTGACGACTGACCGAGGAGTATCCAGGATGGAAGTCGCCGAGATTTTCCAGCCGCACCATCGCGCAATGGAAGCGGCCAGGGCCCGCGCCGACCAGCAACCGCTGGCCTCGTTCGACGTCGCCAACCGCGACCTCTTCGTCACCGACACGGTGCTGCCGTACTTCGAGCGCCTGCGCCGCGAGTCGCCGATTCACTACTGTCCGGACAGCGAGTTCGGACCCTACTGGTCGATCACGCGGTTCGAGGACATCAAGGCGATCGAGCTCGACTGGGAGCATTTCTCATCGGAGCCGAGCATCGTGCTGTTCGACGCGATGCAAGGGCGCGACCATGACGCCATGGTGGAGCTGGACAGCTTCATCACCATGGATCCGCCCAGACACACCGTTCAGCGCCGGGCGGTGCGGCCGAGCGTCTCGCCCAATCAGGTCCGGCAGATGGAGGACCTGATTCGCCAGCGTGCGGGCAAGGTCCTCGACTCGCTGCCCATCGGCGAGGAGCTGGACTGGGTCGACAATGTTTCGATCGAGCTCACCACGCAGATGCTCGCCACGCTGTTCCGTTTCCCCTTCGAGGACCGGCGCAAGCTGACGCGCTGGTCGGATGTCACCACCGCCGT
This sequence comes from Binatia bacterium, assembly GCA_035626675.1. Taxonomy (GTDB): domain Bacteria; phylum Desulfobacterota; class Binatia; order UBA1149; family CAITLU01; genus DASPNH01. The sequence continues at coordinate 3,423 of DASPNH010000034.1, read as the reverse complement.
TCCCGGCGACGGCATCATCGATTCATGGGCGCAGCGCGAAGCCGAGCTGGGCGACTGCCTCGAGACCTTCCTGAAGCTCTGGGACGAGCGTGCCGCGGCCGAGCCCGACTTCGACCTTCTCTCGATGCTGGCGCATGCACCGGAGACCGCGGACATGAACAAGCGCCCCTTCGAGCTGCTTGGCAACATGCTCCTTCTCATCGTGGGCGGAAACGATACGACCCGAAACTCGATGACGGGCGGAGTGCTGGCGCTCAACGAGTATCCCGACGAGTACGAGAAGCTGCGCGCCAACCTCGATCTGATCCCGAACATGGTCGACGAGATCATTCGCTGGCAGACGCCGCTGGCCTACATGCGGCGGACGGTCACCCGCGACGTCTCGTACGGAGGCGTCCAGTTCCAGCGGGGCGACAAGGTCGTGCTGTGGTACCTCTCGGCCAACCGCGATGAGGACGTGTTTCCCGACGGCGATCGTCTCCGGATCGACCGCGAGAATGCGCGCGAGCAGCTGTCGTTCGGAACCGGCATCCACTTCTGTCTGGGCGCGCACCTCGGACGCCTGCAGCTGCGGGTTCTGTGGGAGGAAGCGATGAAGCGCTTCTCGCGAATCGAGGTGACGGGCGAGCCGACGCGCGTGCGTTCGAATTTCGTCCGCGGCTACTCGCGGCTGCCGGTGCGGCTGCACGCGGCGTGACGCGCATGCTGCGACCACCGAGCCGAAAGTCGCCGGCTGAACGGAAAAATCCCGCCACCGTCTCCGGTGGCGGGATTTCCGCAAGGCCGATCTTCGAGAAGCCGAAGATCAGCAGTCGTAGTACAGCTCGAACTCGTGGGGATGCGGCCGCAGACGGATCGCATCCACTTCGCGCGAGCGCTTGAACTCCACCCACGTCGAGATGAAGTCCTCGCTGAACACGTCGCCCTTGAGCAGGAACGAGTGGTCGTTTTCGAGGGCCGTCAGGGCATCGGCCAGGCTGCCGGGCACGCTGGGCACGTCGTGGAGCTCGGCCTTGGACAGCGAGTAGATGTCCTTGTCGAGCGGCTGGCCCGGATCGAGCTTGCGCTCGATGCCGTCCAGACCGGCCATCATCATCGCCGTGAACGCGAGGTAGCCGTTGGTGCTCGGGTCGGGGAAGCGGACCTCGATGCGCTTGGCCTTCGGAGAAGGCGAGTACATCGGGATGCGGATCGACGCCGAACGGTTGCGGCTCGAGTAGGCCAGGTTGACCGGAGCCTCGAAGCCCGGGACCAGGCGGTGGTACGAGTTCATCGTCGGGTTGGTCAGTGCGCAGATCGCGGGCGCGTGCTGCAGCACGCCGGCGATGTAGTGCAGTGCCATCTGCGACATGCCGCCGTACTTGTCACCGGCGAACAGCGGCTTGCCGTCCTTCCACAGCGACTGGTGGACGTGCATTCCCGAGCCGTTGTCCATGAACAGGGGCTTGGGCATGAACGTGGCGGTGCGGCCGTGGCGGCGCGCGACGTTCTTGACGATGTACTTGTACCACATCAGCCAGTCGCCCATCTCGACGAGCGGCTGGAAGCGCATGTCGATTTCGGCCTGACCGGCGGTGGCGACCTCGTGGTGCTGGCGCTCCACGCGGATGCCGACCTGCTCCATGACCTGGCACATCTCGGTACGGATGTCCTGGAAGTGATCGGTCGGCGCCACCGGGAAGTAGCCTTCCTTGTAGCGGATCTTGTAGCCGAGGTTCTGGCCGCCGTCGTCGGCGCTGTTCCACGCGCCTTCGATCGAATCGACTTCGTAGTAGCCCATGTTCTGGCGTGTCTCGAAGCGTGCCGAATCGAAGATGAAGAACTCGGGCTCGGGTCCGAAGTAGGCGACGTCGGCGATACCGGTCGAGCGCAGGAACTCGACGCCCTTCTTGGCGATGTTGCGCGGATCGCGATCGTAGCGCTCGCGCGTGATCGGATCCTCGATGTCGCAGATCAGCGACAGCGTGGGCCGTTCCATGAACGGGTCCATCACCGCCGACTTCGCATCGGGCACGACGAGCATGTCGGAGGCGTTGATGGCCTTCCAACCGCGAATCGAGCTTCCGTCGAAGCCGAGGCCTTCGTCGAACACGGCCTCTTCGAGCTCGCTTACTGGCGTGCTGAAGTGCTGCCAGGTGCCGAGCAGATCACAAAACTTGAAGTCCACCACCTCGGTATTGTTTTCCTTGGCGAACTTCAGGGCTTCCTTTGCTGTCATGAACGAGGTCCTCCCTGATGCGAGTACTTGCGAGTATGGAAATTCGAGGCGCGCTTCCCGCTAGAGCGCTGCCTCGCCGGTCTCTCCGGTGCGGATGCGGACGACCTCGTCTACCGTGGTCACGAAAATTTTTCCGTCTCCGATGCGCCCGGTCCGGGCGGCCGCGGTGATGGCCTCGACCACCTGGTCGACCTGGTCATCCTTGACGATGACCTCGAGCTTCACCTTGGGCAGGAAGTCGACGACGTACTCGGCGCCGCGGTAGAGCTCGGTATGGCCCCGCTGCCGTCCGAAGCCCTTCACCTCGCTTACGGTAATGCCTTGGACCCCGACCCCGCCCAGCGCTTCCTTCACCTCGTCGAGCTTGAAGGGCTTGATCACTGCTTCGACCTTTTTCATGGGTTTCTCCTTGCCGCTGTGGCACGACCTTCCCGCGTGGCGGCCTGGTCCCCGGTGGCCGGCTCGACGATTCCGAGCCGATCCGCGTTCAGGCAATAAGCGTCACTTATGGCGGTGCCCGCTGCCGCTTTTTGCAATTGCGATGCCACCTGCGCCGCCACGAATTCAGCTACTTAGGGCACCCCGTTCCGCCTGGGCGTGCCCGGAATTACGGCACTGCACGTGCGACGGGCAAAAGCCGTCGCCACCTCGAGGCGTTAAGGGGACTGTCCCCTTAACCGTCTGACGGGCGTCGAAGAGGATGCTCCTTCAACTGACCAGCCCGGCGTTCTTCAGGGCGTCGTAGGCGGCGTTGATGGCCCGCATCCTGGTTTCGGCCACGCGGCGGAATTCTTCTCCAAGGTGCGTGACCCGGTCCGGATGATTCTCCTTGGACAGCCGCCTCCAGGCCTGCTTGATGTCCTCGGCGCTGGCGCCGCGCTCCAGGCCCAGCGTGGCCAGAGCCTGATTGATCGATACGGATCCCTGGGGCCGCGGCCCCCGATTCTGCTGCTGTTGCTGCTGCTCGGCGCCGGCCCTGGCCCATCCGAAGCTGGCCACGAAGGGCCCCAGCCCCAGCCGGTTGGCGACCTCGTCCAGAAAACGCCCTTCGGCCGGGCCCATCTTGCCGTCGGCGATGGCGACGCGGGTCAGGACGTCTAGCACGATCATGCGGGCCTGGAGGTCGTAGTTGGAAAGAAGGCGCTCGCACAGCTCGGGCACGCCGAGCGTGGATCTTCGCGCCTCCTTGAGCAGGTCGCGCACCC